>JALOTD010000021.1 GCA_025458105.1 Tabrizicola sp.
CGACTGGCACGCGATCTTCCTTGCCTATATCGCCTTTTCCGGGCTCACTATGCTCTGGCTGGGTCTTCGTCAGCCTGAAACCTTGCCCGTAGCGGCCCGACGCACCCTCAACCCCGCTGACCTGATCGCCGCCACGCGAGAGCTCTTCCGCCACCGCATCGTTCTCGTGTCAACCTTCTTGCAAGCCCTGACCCTAGGCGCACTTTTTGCTACGCTCTCGACAATCCAGCCGATTTTCGAAATCGTGCATGGCCGGGCCGACAGCTTCCCCCTCTGGTTTGCCGTTATCGCCGTGGCCTCGATGTCGGGCAGCCTCTTGAACAGCCGGATCGTGATGACCCTCGGCATGCGCCGGGTCGTGCGCGGCACCTATGTCGCATTGATCCTGCTGACACTGGCCACCTTGGCCGTACTCGCCTCTGGCATTGTCACGGGCGACGCGGCTTTCGTCGTGCAACTGATCTGGAGCGTCGGCCTCTTTGCAACCATGGGCCTGACCATGGGCAACCTGAACGCGCTGGCCATGGAACCCGTGGGCTATATCGCGGGACTGGCGGCCTCGGTCATTTCAGCGCTGGCGACGATCGGTTCGGTCCTGCTGGCAATCCCGGTGGGCATTGCCTTCGACGGAACCAGCCTGCCCCTGCTGGCGGGCGTCGCGGTGTTGATCGGTGCGGCCCTTGTCCTCGCGCATCGGACCCTCGATGAACGTCGATCCTAGGCCCTCCCCTCTCCCCTTGGGGGAGAGGGGTCGGGGGTGAGGGGAAAGACCCGCTTTGTGCAGGGTCAGACCGCTCGCCCGGCCTTCACCACCTCGGCCAGGTCCCGCGCGATGTTAAAGGCGCCCTTGATGCGGTCGCCCTCGGACTTCATCTCGCCTACCAGCACAATCTTGTTGCCGTTCACCTTCGCCGCCGGGCCTTGCGCCCGCAGGAAATCCACCAGGCCTCCCGGGTTGGCGAACTTGTCGTTGTGGAAGGCGATCGTCGCCCCCTTCGGCCCTGCGTCCAGCTTCGAGATCCCCGCCCGCTTGCACATCGCCTTGATGCGCACGATCAGCATCAGCGTGTTCACTTCCTTGGGCAGCGCCCCGAACCGGTCGATCAGCTCCGCCGCGAAGCCTTCCAACTCCACCTTCGTCGTCAGGATATAGCTTTCAGGGATCATCACCGGCACGCCCAGGTTCAACTGCGGGCTCCAATCGTCGGAAATCGTTGACAAACCCTGCAACTCGCCCGACTTGATCTTGGCAATCGTCTCCTCCAGCATTTGCTGGTAAAGCTCATAGCCCACTTCCTTGATGTGGCCCGACTGCTCCTCGCCCAAAAGGTTCCCCGCCCCCCTCAGGTCCAGGTCATGGGACGCCAGGTTGAACCCCGCCCCCAACGAATCCAGGCTGCCCAAAAGCCGCAATCGCTTCACCGCCTGTGGGGTCAGCGGAGCCCGGGGCTTGGTCGTCAGATAGCAATAGGCCCGCGTCTTCGACCGCCCAACCCGGCCCCGGATCTGATACAGCTGGCTCAGCCCGAACATGTCCGCCCGGTGGACAATCATGGTGTTGGCCGTAGGAATATCCAGCCCACTTTCAACAATCGACGTGGCAAGAAGCACGTCATACTTGCCGTCGTAGAACTGGTTCATCCGGTCATCCAGATCGCCAGCCGCCAGCTGCCCATGGGCGATGACGTAACTCACCTCCGGCACATGGGTCTTCAGGAAATCCTCGACCTCGTGCAGATCGGCAATGCGCGGCACCACATAAAACGACTGCCCACCCCGGAATCTTTCGCGCAAAAGCGCCTCGCGGATCGTGATTGTGTCGAATTCGGAAACGTAAGTCCGGATCGCCAAGCGGTCGACCGGAGGAGTCGCGATGATCGACAGATCCCGCACCCCGGTCAGCGACAGCTGCAGGGTGCGCGGGATGGGCGTCGCGGTCAGGGTCAGCACATGAACCTCCGACCGCATCTCCTTCAGCCGCTCCTTGTGCGCCACGCCAAAGTGCTGCTCTTCGTCGATGATGAGGAGCCCCAGCTTCTTGAAGCTGACCCCCTTCGCCAACAGCGCATGGGTGCCGACGACGATGTCCACCGACCCGTCCGCCATCGCCGCCCGCGTGGCATTGGCGTCCTTCGCGGAAACAAACCGCGACAAGGGCCTGACCGAAATGGGAAATCCCCGGAACCTCTCCGCGAAACTCCGATAGTGCTGCCTCGCCAGCAGCGTCGTCGGGCAGATCACCGCCACCTGCATCCCCGACAAGGCCGCGACGAAAGCCGCCCGCATCGCAACCTCGGTCTTGCCGAACCCCACGTCGCCCACCACCAGCCGGTCCATGGGCGAGCCCTTCTCCAGGTCCGCCACCACATCGGCAATCGCCGCCAGCTGGTCGTCGGTCTCCTGATAGGGGAACCGCGCCGCGAAGGCCTCCCAGATCGAATGCGGCGCCTCCAGGATCGGGGCGTGGCGCAAGGCGCGCTCGGCCGCGACCTTCATCAGCCGGTCGGCGATCTCCTTGATCCGCTCTTTCAGCTTGGCCTTCTTCGCCTGCCAGGCCCCGCCGCCCAGGCGGTCCAGAAGCCCCTCCTCATGCCCATAGCGGCTGAGAAGCTCGATATTCTCCACCGGCAGGTAGAGCTTCGCGTTCTCGGCATATTCCAGCATCACGCAGGCATGCGGAGCGCCAAGCGCCGTGATCGTCTCGATCCCCAGATAGCGGCCCACGCCATGTTCGACATGCACCACCAGATCGCCCGGTGACAGCGTGTCGACCTCGCGCAGGAAATTCTCAGCCTTGCGCTTGCGCCGGGGTTTCCCGACCATCCGGTCGCCCAGCACGTCCTGTTCGGAAATCACCGCCAGGCCCGGCGCTACGAACCCCGCCTCCAGCGGCCAGACCACCAGGAACAGACCGCCTTTCCCGTCGGGCACCTCGCGGAAATCCGCGATCTCCTTCGCCCCGGTCAGGCCGTTGTCCGACAAGAGGCCCTTCAGCCGCTCCCGCGCGCCGTCGGACCAGCTGGCCAGGACCACCTGACCGTCCTTCGACAAAGCGCGAACATGATCGGCCAAGGCCTCGAAAAGATTGATCTTCTCCTGCTGACGCTCAGGCGCGAAGTTGCGCCCCACACGGGCACCTGCATCCAGCACCCCCGGCCCCGGCGCCTGTGCAAGGGGCGACAACTGCACCAAGCGAGTCGCCGCCAAGGCTGCCTCCCAGGCCGCATCGTCAAGGTAAAGCTCCCCGGGTGGGACGGGCTTGTAGACCGTGTCGATCCGCCCCTTGGCCCCCATCGCCTCGGCCCGCGTGTCATAGCTGTCGTCGATGGCCTCCCACCGCGCCAGCCGCGCAGGCGTCATCTGATCGTCCAGCATCACGCTCGCGCCAGGCAGATAGTCGAACAGCGTCTCAAGGCCCGCATGGAAGAACGGCAGCCAATGCTCCATCCCCTGATGCTTGCGGCCCGCGCTGACGGCCTCGTACAGCGGGTCATCCGTCCCCGCCGCGCCAAAACTGATGCGGTAATTCTGCCGGAACCGCGCAATCGCGGCCTCGTCCAGGATCACCTCGGACACCGCGGAAAACTCGACCCTTTTCAGCTTTTCGATGGTCCGCTGGGACGCCGGGTCAAACCGCCGCGCGCCGTCCAGCACGTCGCCGAAGAAATCCAGCCGGATCGGCCCCCCGGGGCCGGGCGGATAGATGTCGACGATCCCGCCGCGCAGCGCGTAATCCCCCGGCTCGGCCACTGTGGACACCGGCGAAAACCCCATCCGCGCCAGGAACCCCTTCAGCCGCCCCTCGTCCACGCGGCTCCCGACCTCGGCCCGGAAACTGGCCGCCCGCACCACCTCGCGCGCGGGTACCTTCTGCGTCGCCGCGTTCAGCGTCGTGAGCAACACGAACGGCCCCGGCAGCCCGTCGGCCAGCACCGAGAGCGTCGCCATCCGCCGCGCCGAAATTTCGGGGTTGGGGCTTACCCGGTCGTAGGGCAGGCAATCCCAGGCCGGAAAGTCCAGCACCACGACCTCGGGCGCCATGACGGCCAGCGCCGCCCGCATCGCCTCGGCCCGCTTGTCGTCGCGACCGACATGCACCACCGGTCGACCCCGCGCCAGTTCGCGGGCCAAAAGGCGGGCGTCAAAGCCCTCGGGCGCGCCGCCCAGGATGATGCGTTCGGCCGTCATGACACCTCAATGCAGGATCGAGATGCTGAGGTTCTGGTACGTGCCATACATCGCGGTGACAAAGATCGCCGCCATGCCGATGCCCTGGGTGACCCGCCGGTGCACGATCAGACGGCGATACAACGCTTCGCCCGAGTTCTCACCCGCGGCGATCCGGCGGCAGACCCGCACGCTGGTCCAGACCACCAGCGTCATCGGGGCCAGCAGAAGAAATACTGCCTGCGCAAATTCCACCCCGTACCAGAAGCCCAGAACCGCCAGAACCGTCAGCCAGAAGGCCCCGATGCCCAGGATGACCAGCACGCCGCTGTCGATGACATGCAAGAGACGACCCGAGTTGATCCGGACCAGATCTTCCAGGTCCTCCTGCGCCTGCCCGCCGTGCCGTCGCGCCTGCTGGATCAGATCATAGGGCACACCAAGGACCCAATAGCTGGTCGACGACCATAGGACCGCAAGGGCGATCCAGTACCACAGGTTGGAAAATGACCGCATGTCGATCACTTCGAAAACCGTGTCGATGATCTCCACCTGGCGGTCGTCCTTTTCCTGCACTGCACCTTGCGCCCCACAGATAACTTGAGGCGCGCCTCTTTCCATGGCAGGCAGACACGGAAGCCGCAAGTCCCTGCTTGCGCCATCCGTCAAGGAGTTACGTCGATGCAGCCCGTCTTTGCGCCCTTTCCGCATACGCGGTTCCGCCGGACCCGCCGGACCGAGGCGTTGCGCAACCTGACACAAGAGGCGCGGCTGACTGTGCACGACCTGATCTGGCCGGTCTTCCTGCGCGATGGCGCGGGGATCAGGGAACCGGTCCATTCGATGCCGGGGGTAGAGAGGCTGTCGGTCGATCTGGTGGTCGAGGCGGCGGTCACGGCGGCAGACCTTGGCATTCCCGCCATCTGCCTCTTTCCCTACACCGACCCCGCGCTCAAGACTGCAGACTGCCGCGAGGCCTGGAACCCCGAAAATCTTGCCAATCGGGCGATCCGCGCGATCAAGGCCCGGGTGCCCGGAATTGCCGTGATGACCGATGTGGCGCTTGATCCCTACAACGCCCACGGTCATGACGGCATCGTGCAGGACGGCGTGATCCTGAACGACGAAACCGTCGAAGCGCTGGTGAAGATGTCGCTCGCCCAGGCCGAGGCGGGCGCGGATATCCTTGGCCCCTCCGACATGATGGACGGCCGGATCGGCGCGATGCGGGGCGCTCTGGAGGCCGCGGGCCACAAGGACGTGGCGATCCTCTCCTATGCCGCAAAATACGCCAGCGCGTTCTATGGCCCGTTCCGCGATGCCGTCGGGGCGTCAGGGGCGTTGAAGGGCGACAAGAAGACCTATCAGATGAACCCCGCCAACAGCGACGAGGCGCTGCGGCTGGTGTCCCGCGATCTGTCCGAAGGGGCCGACATGGTGATGGTAAAGCCGGGGATGCCCTATCTCGACATCTGCCGCCGGGTAAAGGATGCCTTCGGCGCGCCGACCTATGCTTATCAGGTTTCGGGCGAATACGCCATGATCAAGGGTGCAGCGGCAAATGGCTGGATCGATGGCGAAAAGGCGATGCTGGAAAGCCTGGTTGCGTTCAAGCGCGCGGGCTGCGACGGCATCCTGACCTACTTCGCACCCGAAGTCGCGCGCCTGCTGCAGGGTCACTGAAACTGGCTTTGCACCGTTTCGGTCAGATCGTTCAGCGAGAAGGGCTTCGGCAGAAAGACCGAATTCGGGATCCGTGACTGGTCTTCCGACAGGCTGTCCTCGGCATAGCCCGACATGAAGATCACCTTCACGTTCGGGCGTTTGTCCAGCGCCTTGCGCACCCAGCTTGGACCGTCCAGCCCCGGCATGACCACATCGGTGACAAAGACATCGACCTTGATCGCGCTGTCCTCCAGCAGGGTCAGCGCTTCTTCTGCCGTCGCCGCCTCCAGCACAGTATACCCGCGCAGCTGCAGCGCCCGGCTGGCAAAGGCCCGGACCGGAGCCTCGTCCTCGACCAGAAGGATGACCCCATCACCTTGCTGAACCGACTTGCGGCGCGGTGTCTCTGTGACAGCCTGCCGGGGGTCCGATCCCTCGAAAACCGGGAAGTACAGTGTGAAGGTCGTCCCCTCGCCCAGGACCGAATCCACGAAAACGAACCCGCCCGACTGCTTGACGATTCCGTAGACCATCGACAGCCCCAGGCCCGTCCCCTCGCCCACCCGCTTGGTCGTGAAGAACGGCTCGAAGATCTTCTGCATGTTCTCCGGCTGGATGCCGCTTCCGGTGTCGATCACCCGGATCACCGAATAGTCGCCGGCAGGCACCGAGGCACGGTCGCGCTTCAGGTCCTCGACCAGCGTGACCGGTTCGGTCTCGATTGTCACGCTGCCGCCATTCGGCATCGCGTCGCGGGCATTGACCACCAGATTGATCAGCACCTGTTCCAGTTGTCGGCGGTCGGCGCGGATCGGGCGCAGCGCCCGAACGCCTCCCTGCCCCAGATGCGAGAGCCTCAGCCCCACACGTTCGACCACGAGCCGGTTCAGAAGATGCGTCAGGTCGGACAGAACATCTTCCAGATCGATCCGTTCGGGCTTCAGCGTCTGCTTGCGCGAGAAGGCTAGCAGCTGCCCGACCAGGGCCGCCGCCCGGTTCGCGTTCTGGCGGATCTGTTCCAGATCGGCAAAATCGGGATCCTCCTGACCGTGCCGCAACAAAAGCAGGTCGCAGTGCCCCGCTATGGCCGTTAGAAGGTTGTTGAAATCATGCGCGATGCCCCCAGCCAGCTGGCCAATCGCCTGCATCTTCTGGCTTTGGGCAAACTGGGCTTCCAGCGTCTTCAGCTTGGTCGCATCGTTCAGGATCGCCATGACCCCGGGCCGATCCCCACTGTCATAGCGCCGCAAGGTGACCTGTACAAAGGCCTCATCCCCTTTGTGCCGCAGCCGCAGCACTTCGGCGCTTGCCGTCAGGCGCCCCGAGGCAACATCGGCCAGCCAGTCCGACACCGGACGCCCAAGACCCTCGAAGATGTCGTGGAACATTCCGGCCTTCAACTCTCCTTGCCACAGCAACTCCCGTGCCGCGCGGTTGGCACAGCGCAGAACGCCGTCCGGACCGAAATGCATCAGCGGCACTGGCACATCCTCCAGATCGCCGGTCATGCTGGCTTGCGGTGCATGGTCGGACCGGGGCGCAGCCGGCACAGCGCTGCTATCGGCCTCGAAGCGGTCGATCCGCCACAAATACAGGCTCTGGTCGGCTTGATGCACGGACAGACGCACCACACCTTGATGGATCGCCAGATCCTGCCGCGCTGCGCCAACCACCTCCGCCTGTTTCTGAAGCTTCAGAAGGACGGCGCCCGGGTCCAGTGTGAAATCTCCCAAAGCCCCAAGAAGCGTCCGGGTCTCGGTGCCAAAAGCGCTTTCAGCTGCCGGATTGCGCAGGACCACCTGTCCCTCTGCATCCGCCAGAAAACAGGCTGCACTGTCAGCCGCCATCAGCAGAAAAGCCTGCTTGGCCAAAGCTTTGTCTCGCGCCCGTTGCCGTGCCTGCAGCGCTGCAACCACGGCCGCCGCTCCCAGCAAGGTCGCCCCAGGCAGAATGCCGCCCCCGCCTTCACCCAAAATGCCGAAGACCCACAGCGCAAACAGCAGCATGCCCGCGGCAACCAGCGCCCAAGTGCCCGTCCCTGGAAGGCGGCCCAGCCTGTCCAGGCTATCGGAAATCGTCTCTCTCACACAGGGGTTCCGTGTCGTGGTCTCGGGCCGACAATCGCCCCAGAATAGTTAACCGAAGCTTAACTATGTCGATGTTGCACGCAAGGGTTGAGTGAGCGCGCTAACGTCGTTTCAGGATGGCACAGTAAAAGCCGTCACCGCCATCCATCGGCAAGAAGGTCCGCTCACGCTCCAGCCTCCAGCCTGAATGACCAGACAGAAATGCGGCTATCTGTCCGGCATTCTCTGCATGCAGCAGGGAACAGGTGGCATAGGCCAGGGTGCCTGTTTCGCCGACCAGGCCTGATGCCTGCTCCAGAATGGCGGCCTGGGTTGCCATGACTTCGGCAAGACGCTCGGGCGTCAATGCCCATTTGCCTTCCGGATCGCGACGCCAGCTGCCCGACCCGGAACAGGGTGCATCAACCAGCACCAGATCGAAGGGCGCATAGGTCTGTGGCCGGTCCGTCAAGGTGACACTGATTCCTGCCCGCCGGGCCCGCTCAGGCAGATCGGCCATCCGGCGCGGCCAGGCATCATGCGCAAAGACCATCATCCGTGCCCGCGCCGCCATCGCCAGAGTCTTTCCGCCGCCCCCGGCGCAATAGTCCAGCACGCGCAGTCCGTCGCGCAGGTCAAGCATTTCGACCACCGCTTGCGACGCGGCATCCTGCAGTTCCACCAGGCCGGTCAGATAGGCTTCGGATGTTTGCACTTTGCGGGCGTTCCCCGTCACCACAACCGCCGTTTGCGCCAGCGGGTGCAGAGCGGTCTCGATGCCCTCCCGCGCAAGGACCGCCATTGCCTCCGCGGGTCCGGCTTTTGCAAGGTTCACCCGCAGAAAAACCGGGGCACGCTGCCGAAGCGCGGCACAGACGGCAGAGCATTTCTCCCCAAGGCTCGCCGTCAGCGCCGGGACCAGCCAATCCGGCATGTCAAGCGAATCGGCGGCCTCAGGGTCGCGGCCAGCCTCCCCGGCTGCAGCCGGCGCAGGCGCGTGACCCTCACCGGAAAACAGCTCTTCCTGCCCGGCCTCGCGCATCAGCCCCAAGACCAGGCCGCGCCCAGTCAGACTGCCACCCCGGGCCGCTGCCGACCGTTTCCGCCGCAGCGCGTCATAGACGATGTCACGCACGGCCGCCCGGTCTTTCGACCCGGCATAACGGCTGGCCCGGCCCCAGTTCGTCAGCGCTTTCTCTGTCGGATCTCCGGCCAACACCCGGTCCAGAACCGCAATCGCTGCCGCCAGCCGCGCGCCGGGGGTCATGCCGCGACCTCAGCCCACCCGATAGTTCGGGCTTTCCCGTGTGATCTGCACATCATGCACATGGCTTTCCTTCAAGCCCGCCCCGGTGATCCGCACGAACTGGCACTTTGTCCGCATTTCCGCCACCGTCGCACAACCCGTGTACCCCATCGCCGCCCGCAGGCCGCCAACCATCTGGTGGATCACCGCCGCGGCCGAGCCCTTGTAGGGCACCTGCCCCTCGATCCCTTCCGGCACCAACTTGTCGCTGGCCGCATCCTTCTGGAAGTACCGGTCCGCCGACCCCCGCGCCATCGCACCCAACGACCCCATGCCCCGGTAGGCCTTGAACGACCGCCCCTGCCACAGGATCACCTCGCCCGGGCTCTCATCCGTCCCCGCAATCGCCGATCCCACCATTGCGCAAGAAGCCCCCGCCGCAATCGCCTTGGCGAAATCGCCGGAATACTTGATGCCGCCATCCGCAATCACCGGGATGTCTCCCGCCGCCCGTGCGCTGTCCATGATCGCTGTCAGCTGCGGCACACCCACGCCCGCGACGATCCGCGTCGTGCAAATCGACCCCGGCCCGATCCCCACCTTCACCGCATCCGCGCCGGCGCCAATCAGCGCCCGCGTCGCCTCGGCCGTGGCCACGTTCCCGGCCACCACCTGCACCCGGTTCGACAGCTTCTTGATCCGCTCGACTGCCTTGGCCACGCCTTCGGAATGCCCATGCGCCGTGTCGATCACCACCAGGTCCACGCCCGCGTCAATCAGCGCCTGGCTGCGGTCGAACCCCGCATCGCCAACAGTCGAGGCCGCCGCCACGCGCAGCCGCCCCAGCTCATCTTTGCAGGCCTGCGGGTTCAGGACCGACTTCTCGGTATCCTTCAGCGTCAGAAGCCCCGTCAGCTTCCCCTGCCCGTCCGTCACCAGAAGCTTCTCGATCCGCCGCGCTTTCATCAGGCTGATCGCCTCGGCCCTGTCCACCGGCTCCTTCAGCACCGCAAGGTTCTCAGATGTCATCATCACCCGCACCGGCGTCTTGTCATCGCTGGCAAAGCGCATGTCCCGGTTGGTCACAATCCCCAGCACGCGCCCCTTCTCATCCACCACCGGAAACCCGGTAATCGAATAGCGCTCCATCAGCGCCTTGGCGTCGGCCAGGGTCTGGTCCGGCGTCAGCGTGATCGGCTGATAGACGACCCCGCTCTCGAACCGCTTCACCCGCCGCACTTCCCGCGCCTGCGCCTCGGGGTCGAGGTTCCGGTGGATCACCCCGATCCCCCCCGCCTGCGCCATGGCAATCGCCATCCGGCCTTCCGTCACCGTATCCATCGCCGACGACAGCAGCGGAATGTTCATCCGGATCGCCTTGGTCACGAACGTCGAGGTATCCGCATCCGACGGCAGAACGCTCGATGCCGCGGGCACCAGAAGCACGTCATCAAAGGTGAGAGCCTCACGAATCTCCATAGGATATCCCTCCGGGAGCAAGCATCGTTTGGCGGTTCCCCATTTCACGGCCCGCGTGCGGACGCAAGAGCCAATACGCGTTCCAGACACCCCTTGCCCCCGTCTGCGCCCCATGCAGATTAGGCCGCAAACCAAAGGACCCGAAATGCGCGTCGCCATCGTCGAGAACACCCGCATCACTCACCACGGCCAGGTCGGCGTCGCGCTGCACGAAGCCGCCGCGCTGATCGACCTCTGGAAGCCCTGGGCCGACAACCGGCTACCCACCACTGACGATGCCGATGCCCTGGTCGTCTTCGGCGGCGAGCAGTCGGCCCGCGACGACCACACCCACCCCTACCTTCCCGCACTGGCCGACCTCATGACCGCCTACACCGCCGCCGACAAACCCGTCCTTGGGATCTGCCTCGGCTCCCAACTCCTCGCCCGCGCCTTCGGCGCTGAGAACCACCTCGGCACCACGCCCGAATTCGGCTGGGTGGATGTCAGCCTTACCGAAGACGGCCGCGCCGACCCGGTTCTGGGCGCACTCCCCGGAACCTTCCCGATCTTCCAATGGCACTCCGACACCTTCACCCTGCCCCAAGGCGCCACCCACCTCGCCCAAAGCGCCGCTGCCCGCCACCAGGCCTTCCGCATCGGTCGCGCGACCTATGGCACCCAATTCCATTTCGAGGCGAGCCGTTCGGTCGTCCAGGACTGGACCCGCACCTTCCCCGACTTGATTGAACGCCTGCAGCCCGGCTGGTCGCAAGCCCACCCCGCACTTGCCCGGACCCTTGGCAGTGAAGCGGACGCCCACGGCCTCACTCTTGCCCGCGCCTGGGTTTCCCTCATCGCCTGATCAGACCCTTTCACATTTGCCCAAATATCCCCGCCGGAGGCACTCCCGAGCCTCTTGCGCGCCCTTTGCGCGCAAGAGGCGAGACAAAGAGTCTTCGCGCGTCAGCGCTCAATTTGAAAACCGCCCCAAGCCCCGGGCGAGCCGTTACGCCTCTGCCGCGTTGGTCGCCGCCGCAAGCCTTCCCCCGGGCCAGCGCTTTAGCACCCACCAGGCAATCGCCGGGATTACCCCCAAGGCCACCGCCGTCAGAACGACTCCCGGCCAGATCCAGATCCCGCCCGTCACCGTCAGCGCCGTCGCAAGCGCGGCCAGCGGAAAGGTGAAGGCCCCCCATAGGGCCGTGACACCTGCCGCCGTCACCCAGCGTCCAGCGACCAGCAGGACCACGGCATAGGCTACCCCCAGCCCGGCAAAGACCATCCCGGCAAGGGGTATACCCAACAGTCCCGCCACCGACGACAACAGGGCCGCCGGAGCCAGGTGGATCGCCAGCAGGGGCCGCAAGGGCGCAGGTGGCACGGCTTTGGCGAACTGCGCCGCACTGAGCCCCCAGACCGCCAGCGCCACGGGCAGCGTCGCCCAGAACAGCACCGTCGCAAGGCCGCCCCACCCCAACGCCACCGCTGCCGGGGCCGCAACGATGAAGCCCACGTAACTCAAGTGCAGCGTCGGGTTCACTGCACGTGCCTCGGGCGGCAGGCTTAGCAGCAACCGCGCAAGCAGCGCCGCCAACACCCCATGCCCGATCAGCGCCGCCAGCATCAGCCCCAACGCCACTGGGGCCGCATGGGCCGCGATGATCGTCGCCGCCGCCATCCCCCCCATGGTCAGCGCCGCGAGCCCGGACCGACCTGGCAGAACCCGCAGATCCTCGACCACCACGCCCGGACGCCGCGCGGCCTTGACCGCATAGGCCAGCGTCGAAAAGGCCCAAAGCGCCACCACCAGCCCCGCCAGAAAGTCCACCGGCCCCTGGTCCCAGTCCATCCTTCCGACGGCCAGCCGCAACGCGATCACCAGCCCCAGAAGCCCCAGGATTGGCGGAAAGATGGCCGGTGGGGTCCGCGCAAAAGCCGCCACCTGCCGGGGCGGAAACTCAGGCGGGGGATAGCGCTTCGGGCGCGGCTCAAGGGTCATCCTGTCCTCCTGACGGGGCTGGGCATGGTTAAGGATTACCGAATGTCCACGCCCAACCCCTTGATCTTCCTCAACCCGATCGCCCTGTCCACGCGTGGACACTATCCCCGCACAACCGGGAACCAGTCCTCGCGCAGCCGCTGCCCGACGACCATCCCATGCCCCGGAAACGGTGGCGAGGTCGGCCCCGGCCGCTCCACATAGCGGGCATCGTCCCCGACCAGCCGCAACGAGAACGCCCGCCGCCGCCGCGTCGTGGTGTTCCCCCGCGTGCCATGCAGCGTGCGAAAATTGAAGGCCACGGCATCCCCCGGCTCCATCTCCCATTCCAGGATCTTCATCCCCTCCGCTTCCGGGTCCGGGGCCGGCATATAATCATCCTCAACCGGATAGAAGTTCGTTTCTGACATCCAACGCGTCGGCAGGACGTCCTTCTCCCACAGATGCGATCCCGCCACGCAACGCAGCGCCGCCTCCTTCACCGGGTCCAGCGGGGACCAGAAGCTCACCGTCTGCCTGCCTTCAACAAAGTAGTAGGGCCCATCCGTATGCCAGGGCGTCGGTTTCGTCGTCCCGGGTTCCTTCACCAGCACATGGTCGTGGAACAGCTGCACCCGTTCCGACCCCATCAGCCGCGCCGCCACTTCTGCCACCTGCGACTGCCGGATCACTGCCGCGAATTCCGGCACCTTCTGCCAATTGCAGTAATCGTCGAAGAAATACCCCGGCTCCCCCGGCTTCAAGGTTGCCATCTGCTGTGTCGGGTTGGCCATGTTCCGCGCCACGCCTGCGCGCAGCATCTCGACCCAGTCGGCCCACAGCCCCTTGACCAGCACCACCCCGTCGCGCTCGTAGGCCGCGACCATCTCGTCCGTCACCGTGACCATGCCATCCCCCGTTTTCTCCACCCTGCCCCGCCGCCCTGCCTGGCGCAAGGCCGACCCGGGGGCCTCTCCCCTCGCCCCTCGGGGGAGAGGGGCCGGGGGTGAGGGGGTGTCACGGCAGGACAAGCATCGTTGCCCCCAAACGCTTCAAACGCGCGCCGGTGCCCAGCTTGAACCGGGCCAGCCCCGGCGCGGCCTCAGTGTCAACCGACCCAAGGTCGAGCCACCGCACCCCCTCGGCCGCCAGGGCCTCGGCTGCCCGTGCCAGCATCACACCATGCACCCCCGCCGCCCGCGCGGCCTTCGAGGCCCAGCCCAGGTGATAGGTGGCCGACCCGTCATGCACGACAAAGGCCATCGCCGCCCCCATCTCGCCACCCTGCCGCCATTCCCACAGCCGCATGGCCCCCGTCGGCAGCGCCATCGAAAAGGCCGCGGGCAGGCTGCGATACCGACGCTCTCTCTGCTGGGCCGCCTCTGCCGCGATCAGCCGGGCGAGTGTTCCGGCATCCCCGGGCCGCACCCTCACCTTCCCTTCCACCGCCACCAGCCGGTTGCGCCACTTGCCCGCCAATCCCGCCCGCAAGTCACCCTCCAGCGACCAGACGGCCTGATGCACCGGAGTGACCAGGGGAACCAGGCCCAGCCCAGCGATCGGATCCTCCGGAACAGCCACCGTGACGCCCATCCACCGCGCAAGGCGTCGAAATCCCTGATGCTTGTCAGCCTCGGTCGCTCCCGGCGCCCAGAGCGGACCCCGAAACACTGACCTCAGCCGCCCCCGCTCCACCACCAGCGCGCGGCCACAGTCCAGGTCATGCCACCGCACCCGCGCTCCCATCGCTTGCAGGGCTGCCGCATAGGCTTCGCTTTGCTGCAGAGGAACGAATCCCTCAAATCCAATACACTCCGGCATCCCGAGATTAACGGGGTGGAAAGCTTTCCATGCCGTTAATCAGGTCATGAAACGGGTCTCGTTGAAAAAGACAGTCGCCCCAACCCCCAGGTTCACACTCTGGGTGCCGATCATCGCGGCCAGCGGTCTTAGCCTGTTCTGGTTGGGTCTCGTCGCGCTGATTCAGCGGTAAAGCAGCGACTTGCCGTTCGCGAAGAGATGCACCTTCTTCGGGTCTGCCGTCAGCTTCACGCTCTGCCGCCGCAGTTCCGGGCGGATACCTGGCAACTTTGCCACAACCTGCGCCGCCTCGCCCTGCCGCTTGAAGTAGAGGAGCGTCACCTCGCCCAAAGCTTCGGTGATCTCGACCTCGCCGGTAAAGATCGCCTCGCCTTCAGTCTCGACAAAGTCCTCGGGCCGGACGCCGATCTTGACCTTCATCCCCTTGTCCGACACCTGCGTCGGGATCGCCGACTTCGCCATACCGCCGCTGTCCAGACGGATCAGTGTTTCAGACCCGGTGCCGACAACCTCTCCCGTCATCAGATTCATCGACGGGCTGCCGATGAACTGCGCGACGAACTCGTTTTCGGGCCGCTCATACAGCTCCAGTGGGCTGCCGACCTGGCTGATCCCGCCGCCCGCCAGCACCACGATCCGGCTGGCGAGCGTCATCGCCTCGACCTGGTCATGCGTCACATAGATCATCGTCGAATTCGGCATCGCCTCTTTCAGCTGGGCGATCTCAATCCGCGTCGCCACCCGCAAGGCGGCGTCAAGGTTCGACAGGGGCTCGTCGAAAAGATAGACCTTCGGGTCCCGCACGATCGACCGCCCGATCGCCACCCGCTGCCGCTGCCCACCCGACAACGCCTTGGGCAGACGGTCCAGATAGGGCGTCAGCTGCAGGATGCGTGCCGCCTTGTCCACGGCCGCGTCGATCTCGGCCTGGCTTTTCTTTGCGATCTTCAGCGCGAAACTCATGTTGTCCCGCACGGTCATATGCGGATAAAGCGCATAGCTTTGGAACACCATTGCAATCCCGCGCTGCGCGGGCGGCACGTCGTTCATCCGCACGCCATCGATGGTGAAGTCGCCCCCGGTGATCCGCTCCAGCCCCGCGATCATTCGCAGCAAGGTCGACTTCCCGCAGCCCGAGGGGCCGACGAAGACGATCAGCTCGCCCGTCTTGATGTCAAGGTTGATGTTCTTCAACACCTTGACCTCGCCATAGGCCTTTTCGACGTTCTTCAAGACCAGATCGGCCATTGCCCTCTCCCCCCTTAGACCTGCTTTGCCAGACAAACATCCCAGGGGCCAAGCGTTACCCGCCCGCCCGTTGGAACCTTCGTGCCCAGGTCCGTTCCGATTGAAGCCCAGAGACCTGGCGGCAAGGCGATCTCCTCGGCCTTGTCCGACAGGTTAAAGGCGCAGAAGAGATCTTCATCTCCTCTGCGCCGAAAACTCGTTACCCCACCCACCGCGGCGATGTCGTCCATCGCACCGGTTCGCAAAACAGCATGCGCGCGCCGAAAGGCCAAGGCGCGGCGGTAATGTGCAAGGACCGAGGTATCATCATGGTCTTGTCTTGCAACTGACAAAGGCAAATGTGGCGGCGTTACCGGTAACCATGGCCGACCTGTACTGAAGCCGCCCGTGCCGTTGTCCGTCACCCAGACCATTGGGGTCCGCGCGCCATCACGCCCCTTGAACTCGGGCCAGAACTGGATGCCGTAAGGGTCGCGCAGATCCTCCAGCTGAAGGTCTGCCTCAGGAAGACCAAGTTCTTCCCCCTGATAAAGGCAAAGCGACCCCCGCAGGCACACGAGCAGTGTCGCGTAAGTCTTTGCCGCCGCATCGGAAAGGCTCCAGCGCGTGATGTGGCGCACCGTGTCGTGGTTGGAATAGGACCAGCAGGGCCAGGCATCGGGCGCGGCCGCCCGCATCCGGGCGAAGGTCTCGACCAGCCCCTCGGCCGTCAGCCGCTTGGGCTGCAGCATCTCGAACGGGTAGCACATCTGCACCTTGTCCCCGCCCGAGGTATATTCGGCCATGATTTCGAGACCCCGCTGGGCATCGCCTACCTCGCCCACTGCGGCAGCATTGTAGGGGTTCAGGACCGCGCGGAACCGGCGCAGGAATTCCAGGTTCTCCGGCTGGTTCTTGGAAAACAGGTGCAGCTGGTGGTTGTAGGGGTTGACCGACGGCGCGATGCTGTCGTTCCGCAACTCCTTCGGCAAGCTCGGATTGTCCCGCAGATACTTGTCCGCGAAGTAGAAGTTGATCGTGTCCAGCCGGAACCCGTCGACCCCCCGCTTCAGCCAGAAGCGGGCGACGTCCAGAAGCGCGTCCTGCACCGGCATGTGGTGCAGGTTCAGGTCGGGCTGGCTGGTCAGGAAGTTGTGCAGGTAATACTGCTGGCGCCGGCTGTCCCATTCCCAGGCCGATCCGCCAAAGACCGACAGCCAGTTGTTGGGCGGTGTGCCGTCTGGCTTGGGCTCTGCCCAGACATACCAGTCGGCGCGGGCGTTCGTGTGGTCGCGGCGCGACTCCTTGAACCAGGGATGCTGGTCGCTGGTGTGGCTGAGGACCAGGTCGATCATCACCCGAAGGCCCAGGTCATGCGCCCGCGCGACCAGCACGTCAAAGTCCGTAAGGTTGCCGAACATCGGATCGACGTCGCAATAATCGCTGACGTCATAGCCGAAGTCCTTCATCGGGCTGGTGAAGAACGGGCTGATCCAGATCGCATCCGCGCCTAAGGTCGCGATATGCTCCAGCCGCCCGGTGATGCCCGCCAGATCGCCAATCCCGTCGCCGTTCGAATCCTGAAAGCTGCGGGGATAGATCTGATAGATCACTGCGCCCCGCCACCAGTCGGGGTCTGCTGCCAGCACCGTCCGCGCTTCCCGTTCCATCAAACTCACTTCACCGACCCCGCCAGAAGCCCGCGCACGAGGAACCGCTGCATCGAGAAGAAGACCAGAAGCGGCACAGCGATGGACACAAAGGCCGAGGCGCTCAGGATCTCCCAGTCACCACCGCGCGACCCCATCAGGTTCACGATGTTGCCGGTCAGCACCTGCTGGTCATTCGAGGTGCCAAGGAACACCAAGGCTACCAGAAGGTCGTTCCAGGTCCAGAGGAACTGGAAGATGGCAAAGCTGGCCAGCGCGGGGAAGCTGAGCGGCAGGATGATCTTGGTGAAGATCTGGAAATCTGTCGCCCCGTCGACCTTGGCGTTCTCGATGATATCGCGCGGAAGGCCGACCATGTAGTTGCGCAAAAGGTAGATGGCCAATGGCAACCCGAACCCTGTGTGGGCCAGCCAGATGCCCAGATATCCCTTCCCGATGCCAATCGCGTTGTGGATCTGGAGGAGCGGGATCAGCGCCAACTGCAAGGGCACGACCAGCAACCCGACAATCGCGGCAATCAAGAGCGCCCGCCCCGGAAACTCCATCCAGGCCAGCGCATAGGCCGCAAAGGCCGCCACGAGGATCGGGATGATCGTCGCGGGGATCGCCACTGTCGCCGTGTTCATGAAGGCCTGAAAGATCGACTGCCCGGCCATCGGGCTGAACAGCACCGTGTTGTAGTTGTTCGTCGTGAATTCAGGCGGCGTCGCGGCGGTGGTGAAGACACGCGGCAGGCGCGTCCCTTCCGTCGTGGCGCTCGAGGAGAAGACAAAGGCCCCGTCCGCCTGCACCGTCAGCGTCTGCCCGTCGCCCAGGTCCGCTGTTTCCCCCGGCGCATAGGCCGCAGGTTCGCGCGATGAGGTCCCCCAGGCGCTGACGGTCGAAGCGGTGGCGAACAGCCGTCCCTCGATGACGAAGACGCCATCCTTCTGCACCTCCTCGCCCTCGATCCGCATCGGCGACATCTGCTGTTCCTGCGTGAACAGCGCCCGCCACCACCCGGAGGAGACGATCTGATCCCCCGACCGGAACGACGAGACCAGAAGCCCCAGCGTCGGGATCACCCAAAGCAGCACCAGAAGCCCGACCGACAGATGCACGGCCCAGGTCAGTGCGGGCTTTTTCCCTGCGATGTTGTCCATCAGCGCATCTCCTTCCGGGCGTTCCAGACGTTCCAGACCAGGATCGGCGTGACCAGAAGCAGGATGATCATCGCCGACGCCGAGCCGACGCCCCAATCCACCGCCACGAACAGCTTGTCATACATGTAGTTGGCCAGCACCTGAGTCTCCTGCTGGCCCCCGGTCATCGCGCGGACGATGTCGAAGACCTTCAGCACGGTGATCGTGATCGTGGTCCAGACGACCACGATCGTCCCCATGATCTGCGGCACCTTGACCTTGAAGAATATCTGGAACGGGTTCGCCCCGTCGATGATCGCGGCCTCGATCGTGTCTTCCGGCACGCCCCGCAGGGCGGCGGACAGGATCACCATGGCAAAACCGGTCTGCAGCCAAATCAGGACCGCCATCAGGAAGAAGTTGTTCCAGAACGGAATCTGCAGCCAGAACTGCGGCTTGCCATAGGGCAGCTCGGCCGTCGCCGCTCCCAGGGCCCAGCTTAGCGCCACATAGATCAGCCCCGCGCCCACCGCGATGCCGATCAGCCGGAAGAGCTTGATCCAGGCGCCGCCCCGAGCGAGGTCCTGCACCAAGACGGTCGACCAGATGCCGCCCTCGAATTGCAGCCAGATCGCGTTCAGCAATCCGATCTGCGCTTGGCCCTCTTCCCGCGTGTCATAGATCAGTTTCCAGATCACCGAGGCGCCGACAAAGGAAATCGCCATCGGCATGAAGATCAGCGACTTCGCGATATTGCCCCACTTGATCCGGTCGGTCAGCTGCGCGGCCAACAGGCCAAAGGCCGTCGACATCGCCGGCACCACGATCAGCCAGACCATGTTGTTGCGTAAGGATTCCCAGAATTTGTCCTCGCCGAACATCTGGCGATAGTTTTCGAAGCCCACAAAGACCAGCTCACCCGCCTCGTTCCGGTTCAAGGACAGCCAGGCTGTCGCAAAGACCGGATAGGCCAGGTACAAACCCAAGGCCGCCAGCGCGGGAAACAGGAAAAGCCAAGGCCGCACCATGTTGGCGCGGCTGATGTTCCGCCCGGCCTCGAGGCCGCGCGCAGGAAAGATCACCTTGTCGAGAACGATGTTCGACGCCCAGAAGTAACCCACGCAACCGCCGACGCCGATCACGATGGTCAGTAGCGCCATCAAGGCCTGGTCCATCCGCCCCTCCCAAGGACTGTCCGTTGATCCGCTGGCCAGTTGTCCCGGCTCTCGCTTGTCAAGGCGGCGGGCCCGGATGCCGGACCCGCCGAATGTCGCTTACTTCGGCCAGCTTGCCTGCACGGCGTCGGCCACTTCCTGCGCCGACTTGCCGCCGACAAAGTCGACCATCGCGGTCCAGAACGACCCGGCACCCACGGCGCCCGGCATCAGGTCCGACCCGTCGAAGCGGAAGGTCGTGGCCGCAGCCAGGATCTCGCCCTGCTTCTTCAGCGCGGCCGAACCGTAGAGATCGGTGTTCACGCCCTTGTGCGGGGTGACGAAACCGGTCTGTGCCATCCAGACTTCGTGCGCGATCGGGGTCTTCAGGAACTCGATGAACGCACGCGCCGCTTCGCTGTCCTTCATGATGAAGGCAAGCGTGCCCGCACCCAGCACCGGCTGGCCCAGGTCCTTCTCGGCGAAGGCCGGGAAGTAGAAGAAGTCCGCATCCGTACCCAGTTCGGTGCCTTCAGGGAAGAAGGAGGGGATGAACGAGGCCTGACGGTGCATGTAGCAGCCAGGGGGCGAGGAGAAGAGGCCCTTGGGGCTGTCACGGAAGTCGGTCGAAGCGACCGCAGCGGCCCCACCCTGCACATAGGCATCGGTCTTGGCGAACTTGCCGAAGGTCTCGATGGCGCCCACGACTTCCGGGCTGTTGAACGGCAGCTGGTTGGTTACCCACTGGTCGTAGATTTCCGGCGGCTGGGTGCGCAGCATGATGTCTTCGACCCAGTCGGTCGCAGGCCAGCCGGTCGCACCGCCCGAACCCAGACCGATGCACCAGGGCGTGCCACCGTCGGCCACGATCTGGTCGGTCAGCGCCAGCAGTTCCTCCATCGTGGTCGGAACGGCATAGCCCGCGTCTTCAAAGTTCTCGGGGCTGTACCAGACCAGCGACTTCACGTCGGCCTTGTAGGGGAAGGCAAACAGCGCTTCAGCGCCGTCCTTGCCCTTGTAGGTGCCAAGGGCAGCCCAGGACGCGCCCGCCCCATAGTTGTCAGTCAGCCAGGTCTTTGTCTCATCGCCCAGCGGCACGATAAAGCCCTTGGCCGCCAGGTCCGCAATCAGGCCCGGCTGCGGCAGCACCGCGACGTCCGGGGGAGAACCCGCCTCGGCGTCGATGATGATCTGCTGCTCATAGCCTTCTGAGGACGAATAGTTCACGTCCACACCCGAAGCGGCTTCGAAATAGGCCAGCATCGATTCGACCAGCACCTGGTCTTCGCCGCGCCAGGGCCCGAAGATGGTCAGGGTCTGACCGTCCAGGTTGGTCGCCTCGTCATAGGCCTTGTAGCTGTCCCAATTGAAGGCGCCTTCGCCGATGGGAAACTTGAAGTCCTGGGCCAGCGTGCCGCCAGCCGAAAGCGCCAGCGCCGCTGCGCTGACGAGAAGCGTCGTCTTCATATGCATCCTCCCGATTCCCCCGCCCTCATGGCGGGGCGCTTAACCATCGGCGGCAGAATCGCTTCAAACCGCTTTGGATGGCTGAGCCTCGCCGATCAGCGTCTGCAAGTCAATCCAAAGCGCCTTCAAACCCTGCATTTGCCCGGTTGCCTGCCTCATGACTGTCCCGTAAACGTTATAGGTGATCCGCGATACTTTTTGACGCAGGCCCTCGTGCTGATTAAGGTCCGGGCGATTGAAACCGTTTTGAGCACTCTGCGCCCATGAACCTCAAGGAACTTGCCACCAAGCTGGGACTGTCGCCCACGACTGTGTCGCGCGCACTGAACGGCTACCCCGAGGTGAATGAGGCCACGCGGGAACGTGTGGTGGCCGCAGCAAAACGCCATAACTATCACCCGAACACCCGCGCCATCCGTCTTGCCACCGGCCGCGCTATGGCCGTGGGCCACGTCATCCCGATCGCCACCCGGCACGAGATCGTGAACCCCGTGTTCGCCGACTTTATCGCTGGCGCGGGCGAAACCTACAGCCGGAACGACTATGACATGGTCCTTTCGGTCGTCCCGGATGAAGATGAAGAGGCCACTTACCGTGGCCTGAAATCCAAGGGAAATGTCGACGGCGTCATTATCCACGCGCCCCGGATGAACGACCCCCGCATTCACTTGTTGCGCGAAATCGGCATGCCCTTCGTCGTCCATGGTCGTGCCACGGGCACCGTCGATCCCTATTGCTGGCTGGATGTGAACAACCGCCGTGCTTTCCAGCGCGCGACAGAGTTTCTTCTGGACCTCGGCCATACACGCATCGGCCTGGTCAACGGTCTTGAATTCATGGATTTCGCCATTCGCCGCCGCACCGGATATCTTGACGCGCTCGGTGTACGCGGCATCGCCCCCGACGCCGCACTGATGTTCTCTGACGAGATGACCGAGATCTCGGGCTTCCGTGCAACACAGGCCATGCTCGCCCTGCCCCAGCCGCCCACCGCAATCCTGTGCGCCTCGATGATTTCCGGCATGGGCGCGCGCCGTGCGGTCGAGGCTGCAGGCCTGACTGTAGGCCGCGAGGTTTCGATCATCATCCACGACGACGACCTCAGCTACATGAAGAACGGCGAGGATGTGCCGATCTTCACCGCCACCCGTTCTTCGGTGCGCGAGGCCGGGCGCCTTGCCGCCGAGATGCTCCTTCACCTCATCGCTCACCCCGAGGACGGCCCCCAACAGCGCCTGCTGGAAGCCGAACTCATCATCGGCCAGTCCACCGGCCCAGCCCCGAAAGCCTGACATGCTCTCTCGTTTCGACTTCCCGCCCGGCTTCGTTTTCGGTGCCGCAACCGCTGCGTACCAGATCGAGGGAAGCGCATTCGGCGGCTGCGGCCCGTCGCACTGGGACACCTTCGCCGCCACCCCGGGCAACGTCGTCCGGGCCGAAGATGGTGCGCGGGCTTGCGACCACTTCCACCGGTGGGAAGACGACCTCGATCTCCTGAAAGCCGCCAACATGGACGGCTACCGCTTCTCCACCTCCTGGCCTCGTGTCATGCCTGACGGCGTGAACATCAACCCGGAAGGCGTTGATTTCTATGATCGTCTGGTCGACGGAATGCTCGCCCGCGGCCTGAAGCCGTTTCAGACCCTCTACCACTGGGAAATGCCTTCAGCCCTGGCCGATCAGGGCGGCTGGACCAACCGTGACACCTGCCACCGCTTCGCCGATTTCTCCGAGGCGATCACCCGCCGCCTTGGTGACCGCGTGGCTGCGATCGCCACGATCAACGAACCCTGGTGTGTCGCATGGCTTTCCCACTTCATGGGCATCCATGCCCCGGGCCTTCGCGACATCCGCGCCGCCGCGCGGGCCATGCACCATATCCTTCTGGCGCATGGCCTTTCCGTCGAACGTCTGCGCGGGATGGGCCAGCCGAACCTCGGCATCGTTCTGAACTTCGACCACGCGAGCCCCGCCAGCAGCTCCCCGGAAGACCAAGCCGCCTCAGACCTTTGGGACGGGATCTTCAACCGCTGGTTCATCGAGGGCATCACGAAACAGACCTACCCGCAGAACGTGCTGGAGGGCCTTGGACCCCACATGCCAAACGGCTGGGAAAAGGACATGCCTGTCATCGGCCAGAAACTCGACTGGCTCGGCGTCAACTACTACACCCGGCACCTGCACGCCCACGCCCCCGGCACCCCCTGGCCCTCCTTGCGCGACGTCCCCGGAGACCGCCCCCGCACCCAGATGGGCTGGGAAATCTACCCCGAGGGCCTGCACCACTTCCTCACCCGCATGGCCAGGGACTACGTGGGCCAGACCCCGATCTATGTCACCGAAAACGGCATGGCCAACGCCGACACCGTTGACGGGGGACAGGTCACAGACAAGGTCCGCGAAGATTTCCTTTTCGCCCATCTCGCCGCCACCAAGCAGGCCATTGTCGATGGGGCCAATGTGCAGGGCTTCTTCTACTGGTCACTCCTCGACAACTACGAATGGGCCGAGGGGTATGAGAAACGCTTTGGTCTTGTCCACGTCGACTTTGACACTCTGGCGCGCGTGCCGAAATCCTCGTACCACGCGCTCGCCCGCGCCTTGGCGCGTAACGACTGAAGGACCGCCCGATGACCCTTTCCATCCTTGCCGATATCGGCGGCACAAACACGCGGGTTGCTCTGGCCGAGGGGTCAGAGGTGCGAATCGACTCGATCCGTCGTTTCCCGAACGGCGATTATCAGGCGCAAGGAAAGGACATTGCCCACGTGCTGCGCGATTATCTGGACCAGACGGGCGCGCAAGTGACCGGGGTCTGTGTGGCCGCCGCCGGTCCGGTGCAGGACGGGGTGGCCGAGATGACCAACCTCTCCTGGGTGATCGACGCTTCGAAACTCACTGGGGCCACCGGGGCCAGCCGGGTCGCCATCCTGAACGATCTGCAAGCCCAGGGCCAGGCACTGGGGCATATTCCTGCAACGAACCTTCGCAGTGTGGTCGATGGCCCCGTGAAGCCGGGCGCGTCCATGCTGGTTGTCGGTCTTGGCACGGGCGTCAACGCGGCCCCCGTCCATCCAGGCGCGCAGGGCCGCGTTGTGCCGCCCTCGGAATGCGGCCATGTCTCCATGCCCATCCGCACGGAAGAGGATTTCCAGCTTGCCCGCTTCATCGAGGCGAAGCTGCGCGCCGAAGGCGACGCACCCCACGCCGGGGTCGAGGAAGTCCTTGCCGGTCGCGGCCTTGCGAACCTCTACGCTTTTGCCGCCTATGCCGAGGGGCATCCGGCAAGCCTTACCTCGGCTGACGTCCTGAAAGCGCTTGGCGCGGGCGACCCCACCGCAGTCCACGCGGCGCGGCTCTACATCCACATCCTCGCCCAGATGCTGGCCGACCTCGCGCTGATCCACCTGCCCTATGGCGGCATCTATCTGATCGGTGGCATGTCCCGCGCGATGACGCCGCATATGGCGACCTTCGGCCTTGGTCCCCAGTTCCGCGAGAAGCGCCGGGTCGACCTTCTGACCCAGGATTTCTCGATTACCGTGGTCGAGGATGACTATGCCGCCCTGACCGGCTGCGCGGCCTATCTGGAAAGCCAGGCGTGATTCGGCTTCCTGGTTAAGACGCTCTCGACCGCCCGCGCGTAGAGACGGAAGGAAGACAGAGGCAAGACGGAAAGTAGACGCCGGAAAGACCTTGCAGGATCTGGATTAACGCAGCGTTCCCATAGGGTTGCCCGAAGCTCCTATACCTGCCTCCGGGGTGTTGCGCGAAAGACCGGCACCCTTTCGTCAACCAGCCCCAAGCCGCTCTCTGATGAACTGCAGGGCGACTCCCAACCCATCCGGCGCAATGCCATGGCCCGTCCCTTGCATCACATGGCCATAGGTCGGGAACCCCGCCGCCACCAGCGCATCGCCCGCCTTGCCCATGTCATCAAACGGCACCACCGGGTCCTGATCGCCATGCACCAGCAGGACCGGCGGCTTGACCACCGCTTCCGCCGCCAGCGCCTCTGGTCTAAGAAGCCGCCCCGAGATCGCCACCACCCCGGCAACCGCCTGCGACCGGCGCGGGGCGACATGCAGGCTCATCATCGCGCCTTGGGAAAAGCCAACCAGAACAAGGCTTTCGGGCGTCAGCCCTTCCTCCTCCAGCCGCGCATCCAGAAATCCGTTCAGGTCCCGCGACGCCGCCACCAGCCCCGCCTCGGCGGCCTCCTGGGGCGAGCCATCCAGCCATGGAATCGGGAACCACTGATAGCCGAACCCCCCGCCGATGCAGCGCTCCGGCGCGTCAGGCGCAACGAAAGCAACCGCCGGCAGGTGCGGCCCCAGCACGTCGGCCAGCCCCAGAAGATCGGCCCCATCCGCGCCGTAGCCGTGCAGAAACACAACCATTCCCGTGGCTTGGCCCTTTGCCGCGCCCTTCCGCCCGAACCTGAGTTCCCGCATCAGATCACCCCTTCCCGTTCCTTTGCCACCCGGTAGTAGGCCCAAAGGATCCGCGCCGCAACCGACCGCCAGGGCGACCAATCCTCGGCCATCGCCCGTAAGGCCTTGTCCGTAGGGCGTTTTTCCAGCCCGAACAGCATCCGCGCGGCCTCTTGCAAGGCCAGATCGCCCGGCGCAAAGACATCGGCCCGGCCAAGCGCAAACATCGCATAGATCTCTGCCGTCCAGACGCCGATCCCCGGGACCGCGACCAGGGTCCGCACGACATCCGCATCAGGAACGCCCCGCAAGGCATTGAAATCAATGCCAGCCTGGGCCAGTGCGCGCCCATACCGCGCCTTCTGCCGACTTAAGCCCGCTGCCCGCAATTCCTCATCTGAGGCCGACGCCATCGCCCCCGCCTCGGTCAGCCCCAGGCCCTCCAGCCGCCCCCAGATCGCCCGGGCGCTGGCGACCGAGACCTGCTGCCCGACAATCGCCCGGAGCAGCGCCGCAAACCCGTCCGCCTCGCGGCGCAGCGGCAGGGGCCCAACCATTTCAAGGGCATAGGCATAGCGCGGCTCGCGCGCGGCCAGCCATGCCGCCCCCTCGGCCACGCAGTCCAGCGTCTGGATGATCCGTCCCACCATGCCCCTTCCTGCCACTGGCAAACCCGACCCGCAACTCCCCTTGCTCTGCGCCCGCCCCGGGTCTACGCCTTTGGGATGAGCAACGACACCCTCGCCCGCCGCAACGTCCTGGTCCTCGTCGCCGCCCAGGCGATCCTTGGCGCGCAGCTGCCGATGATCTTCACCATCGCGGGCTTGGCTGGCTCCAGCCTCGCGCCCAATGTCTGCTGGGCCACCCTTCCCATCACCATGATGGTCATCGGGTCGATGCTGACTGCCACGCCGCTGTCCTTGCTGATGCAGCGCTTTGGCCGTCGGGCCGGGTTCTTCTTCGGTGCGGCCGGGGGTGCGGCAGGGGCCGCCATCGGCGCCTACGGGCTGTCCACGGGCAGTTTTGTCATCTTCTGCATCGGTGCACTTCTGTCCGGCATCTACATGTCCGCAAACGGTTTTTACCGCTTTGCCGCTGTCGATACAGCGTCAGATGCCTTCCGCCCCAAGGCGATCAGCTGGGTCATGGCGGGGGGGCTTCTGTCCGCCGTCGTAGGGCCCCAACTGGTCAAGGTGACGGCCGATGAGATGGCGGTGCCCTTCCTCGGCTCCTACCTCGCAGTGATCCTTCTGAACCTCGTGGGCTCGCTCCTTTTCCTTGCGCTGAACATCCCGAAACCCAAGCCCCCGGCCGAAGGTAGCCCCCTTGGCCGCAGCCGGGCCGAACTGATCCGCAACCCCACGATCCTGGTCGCCATGATCTGCGCGACGGTCTCCTACGCGCTGATGAACCTGGTGATGACCTCCTCGCCCCTCGCCGTGGTGGGCTGCGGCTTCGACAAGGGCAACGCGGCGGACGTGGTCACGGCCCATGTTCTGGCGATGTACGCCCCGAGCTTCTTCACCGGCCACCTGATCGCCCGGTTCGGGACGGAACGGATCATTGCCCTTGGCCTCATGATCCTGGCCGCTGCCGGGGCCGTGGCGATGGCCGGCGTTCAGCTGGAGAACTTCTTCATCGCACTCATCCTTCTTGGCTTGGGCTGGAACTTCGGCTTCATCGGTGCGACCACGATGCTGACCAGCGCCCAACGCCCGGAGGAACGCGGGCGGTTGCAGGGATTGAACGACCTGGTCGTCTTTGGCGGCGTGACGATGGCGAGCTTCTCGTCGGGTGGGCTGATGAACTGCTCGGGCGGGTCGATCCAGGTCGGCTGGCAAATGGTCAACATGGCCATGCTACCGTTCCTTGTCCTGGCGGGGGGCGCGCTGATCTGGCTTTGGCTACGCCCGCAGGAAACCCGGGCCTGAAGAAAGCCGATCCTGAAGAAAGCCGATAAGGTTTGCGAAATCACGCCCCCTGTGGGATGCTAACAGCATAGAGCACGTCGGCACGGTATTGTTCCGCATGGCGCGCCCTACAATACTACAGCACTTTTTTTCAGGCCTTTCAGGGCCATAACATTTCCTTTTAATGTGAGGCTGGCCATGGCCGAAGTTCGCGACAGCAATTTGCCGGTTCCTGAGAACCAGAATCGCTTTGGGCAGTTTCCCGTAATTGTTGGCATCCCGATTGCCTTGTTTTTGACTTTGCTCATTCTCGGTGTCTCTCAGGCCACCGGGTTCTGGCGCGCCCTGGGCACGGGGCTGATAGTAAGCGCCGCCTCTGGCCTTGTCGGGGCGTTTTTCGGTTTTCTCTTCGGTATGCCACGGGATCTTTCCAATCGGCCCGGTACGCAGGGCTCACCTTCTCTCGACGGGGGTGAGGTCGATGCAGATCAGGCCGCCGTCACGAAGTCCCCAACGGACACTGGCAGGATCACTTGGGCCAACAACAATCTGGTCGAAGTTTCAGACTGGTTGACAAAAATCATCGTCGGCATCGGGCTGGTGGAGTTCCGACAACTGGTGCCCTGGTTTGCCGAGATCTCAAACACCGCCGGGGCTGCCGCCGGTTTTGCCGACGAAAGCGCCCAGTCGGCCTTTGGTGCCAGCGTGATGCTGGCAAGTTTCGTCTACGGCTTCCTTCTTGCCTATATCTATGCGCGGACGATCATTGCGGTGATCTTCGCCAAGGCGCAGAACGAGGTCGATACCGAACTGCGGCGCGAACTGGCGAAGGTAAAGACCGAGAAAGCCGCTCTGGCCACTGAGAAAGCCATGTTGGAAGAGCGTGAGGCAGTAGGCCAGCGGCGCTTCGAGGCCGTGGTCAAGGATCTGCCGGAGCAGATGAAAGGCCCCTCTGCCGTTCTGGCTGCGCTTTACGGCGCGCCGCCCGAGGGATTTACCGAGGCCATCGCCAAAGCCCGGGACCTTCTGACCGATCCGGACCAAAGCCTGAACCCGCGGCTTCATGCGTATCTCGCCTTCGGTCTTGGGCAGGACTACCGCTACCGTCAAGAACGGGCGGCCTCGCCTCAGGTGCTAAAGGCTTTGGCGGATGAAGCCTACGGCGCCTTGGAGAAGGCGTTGTCGCTGGACCCCGGACTGAAGCCATGGCTGCACGGTCTGTGGTCCCGGGAGGATCCGGCCTTTCGGCCCGAAGAGGATGATCTGGTCGTCTTCTGGGACCATCCTGAAGAGAAGTCGCGCTTTGCCAAGCTTCTGACCTAGAGACCGGTCAGAAGCGGCCAGTCAGAGATTGCCAAAGCAGAAGGCCTCTTCGGGAAAACTCGGATAGCTGGGACAATGTTCCTCCAGTAAGTGATTGTTTTAGAATGGCTTCGGCCTGCCAGCCAGCCAGAAGGGCTGGGGCAACCGCCTTTGGCACATCGCGTCGCGCGGCCCGAGCTTGCGCCAGCTTGGCCAATCCCATCTCTGCCAGATCCCTGGTCCCAAGGCCTTGTGGCAAGGGGTGGCGTCCCCGCGCAGCAAGTTCGGGAACTGCCAGAAGATAGCGTGCCGCCGCGGCTGCCCAGCCGTAGGCCCGGACCGGGGCCTCGGCCGCATCGGGCGCGCCAAGTGCCCGCGCTGCAAGCCACATCAGCCCGGCGCCGGTGTCTTCAAGATAGGATGCCAGACCATCCTGTCCTTCATGCTGGTCGCAGGCAATATCCCAGCGCCGGGCGGCGATCAGACGGTCCAGCGCATCGACCGGCAATCCGAAGTCCCGGATCAGGTCGTGCAGTGGACCTGCCACTTCGTGCGCCCTGGCCGCGCCAGAAGCCGCGCTTGACACCACATCGCGCCACCATTGCAGCCGCATTTCGGCAATTAGCGGTTCCTGCGTGACCCAAGGCGCGCGGGCGACCTCAAGGTTGAAAGCATACAGCGGGAAAAGCTGCGCCCGCACCTCAACGGGGGCTGCCATCACCGCGCGGAACCGGTCTGGATCGCCCCGCTGCACCAGCTCTGCGCAGGCGTCGACAGTCACTTCGGGCCCCCGAAGTCGCGGATCAGCTTCCACTGGATCGCATCGAGCAGCGCCTCGAAAGAGGCATCCACGATGTTCGCGCTGACCCCCACCGTCGACCAGCGCCGTCCCTGCCCGTCTTCGCTGTCGATGATGACCCGGGTTACGGCTTCGGTGCCACCGTTGGTGATGCGAACTTTGAAGTCCACGAGCTTCATGTCGTCGATGCAGTCCTGATACGGCCCCAGGTCCTTGGCCAGGGCCTTCGCCAGCGCGTTCACCGGCCCCCGGTCATGGCCGTCTTCGCCCATGCTGTCGGAAACCGACATGTTCTTCCGGTCGCCAATCTTGACCACCACTACCGCCTCAGAGAGCGAGATCATCCGGTCGTACTTGTTTTTCCGCCGCTCCACTGTCACCCGGTAGCGCTTGACCTCGAAGAACTCCGGACAGAGGCCCAGTTCCCGCCGCGCGACCAACTCGAACGAGGCCTGCGCGCCGTCATAGGCATAGCCCTGATCCTCGCGCGCCTTGACGGTCTCGATGATCCGGCCCAGCCGCGCGTCCTTCGGGTCGACCTCGATCCCCGCCGCCGCCAGCCGTGCCCGCAGATTCGACAGGCCCGCCTGGTTCGACATCGGGATGACGCGTTCGTTCCCTACCAGCGCGGGGTCGATGTGTTCGTACGTCGTCGGGTCCTTCAGGATGGCACTCGCATGCAGGCCTGCCTTGTGGGCGAAGGCGCTTGCACCCACGTAAGGGGCCGACCGCAAGGGCACGCGGTTCAGGATGTCGTCCAGCATGCGCGAGATCTTGAGGAGGCCCTGCATCGCGTCGCGGCTGACCCCTGTTTCGAACCGGCTGGCGTAGGGCTCCTTGAGCAGCAGAGTCGGGATCAGCGTCGTCAGGTTCGCGTTGCCGCAGCGCTCCCCGAGGCCGTTCAGCGTGCCCTGGATTTGCCGGGCTCCCGCTTCGACGGCGGCGAGCGAGTTGGCGACGGCGTTGCCGGTGTCGTCGTGGCAATGGATACCCAACCGGTCACCAGGAATACCCGCAGCGATCACCTCGGCGGTGACGCGGCCGACCTCGGCGGGGAGCGTGCCGCCGTTGGTGTCGCAGAGGACGATCCAGCGGGCACCGGCGTCCAGGGCGGCGCGAAGGCAGGACAGGGCGTAACCGGGGTTCGCCCGATAGCCGTCAAAGAAGTGCTCCGCGTCGAAAAGCGCCTCGCGGCCTTTCGCGACGAGGTGGCGGATGGAGCTTGCGATGGCCTCGCGGTTTTCGTCCAGCGTCACGGCGAGGGCGGTGGTGACGTGGAAATCATGGGTCTTGCCGACCAGGCAGACCGCCGGGGTACCAGCATTCAGGACGGCGGCGAGGACGTCGTCGTTCTCGGCTGACCGGCCCACGCGGCGGGTCATGCCGAAGGCGGTGAGGGTGGCTTTCGTTTCCGCGGGGGCCGCGAAGAAGTCGCTGTCGGTCGGGTTCGCGCCGGGCCAGCCGCCCTCGATGTAATCGACCCCGAGGGTGTCGAGGGCCGCCGCGATCTGATGTTTCTCGGCGGTCGAGAACTGGACCCCTTGGGTCTGCTGGCCGTCGCGGAGCGTGGTGTCGAAGAGGAAGAGGCGCTGGCGGGTCATCGGTTTGTCCACGCGTGGTCAGGATTTCAGGGGAAGCGATTTCAAGGGCTTAGCCGTGGACATTAGAGTGGTGTTAACCGTGACCCTGGGGCCGGGACAAAATCCTTCGAAGGATTTTGCAAATTTCTTCAAAGAAATTTGTCCGGAGTTTTCGAAAACTCCGGCGTCGCGCGGGGTGGTCACGGGAGTGCCTCCAGTTTGGCGGGGTCGAAGCTAGCATGCATCTCGGCCATGACGCCTTGAGGTATAGCCTTCAGCTCCAGTCCTGCCCGAACCGCAACTGCCTTGATCTGATCGGCTGCAGCGTAGTCCTTCGCCGCGCGGCGCTCCTGCCAGAGTTCCGCAAAGGCTTTCACTCGGGCAAAGTACTTGTCCTGGTCCCCTTCGCCCGCCACGAAGACAGTCCCATAGGTGGCCTCGACCTTCTTCCAGTTCCAGTTCGCCGTCTCAAGACCCAGCAATCCCAGTAGCCCCGCTGACGCCTTCACCCCGGCCCAGTCCCCCTCGCCCGCCGCAGCGTGCAGGGCAGCTAGCGCGCCCGCCGTGTTCAGATCGTCCGCCAGCGCCTCGACCACGCCCGGCAGCGGAGCGGATGCGGCAACCGAGGCCGTCGCCGCCCGCCACTTCCGCAACGTCGCCTCGGCCTGCCGCGCCTTCTCGGCCGTCCAGTCCATCGGGCTACGGTAATGCGTCATCAGGAAGACGAACCGGATCACTTCGCCCGGAATCCTCTGGTTCAGCAAATCCCGCACGGTGAAGAAGTTGCCCAGGGACTTGGACATCTTCTTCCCCTCGACCTGCAGCATCTCGTTGTGCAGCCAGTAATGCGCGAAATCCCCGTGAGGGTGGGCGCAGGCGCTTTGGGCGATTTCGTTTTCGTGGTGGGGGAATTGCAGGTCCAAACCGCCGCCGTGGATGTCGAAGCTTTCGCCCAGAAGCTCATGCGCCATGGCAGAGCATTCGATGTGCCAGCCGGGGCGGCCCTTGCCCCAGGGTGAAGGCCACCCCGGTTCCTGACCGCTGGAGGGTTTCCAGAGCCTCGACCCGTGCGCCTGCGATCATGTCGTCGACGGAGCGGCCGGAGAGCTTGCCGTAGTCCTTGTAGGAGCGGACGCGGAAGAGGACATGCCCCTCGACGGCATAGGCGTGGCCCGAGGCGATCAACCCCTCGGTCATCGCGATCATCTGGCCGATGAAGGCGGTCGCGCGGGGCTCATGGTCAGGCCGCAGCGCGCCGAGCGCGTCCATGTCGGCGTGATACCAGGCGATGGTTTCCTCGGTCCGCTGGTGGATCAGGTCCTCGAGTGTCCCCGGGGCGCCCGCCTCTTGGCGGCGCAAGGCCTCGGCGTTGATCTTGTCGTCGACGTCGGTGAAGTTGCGGACATAGGTGACGTGGTCCGCCCCGTAGACGTGGCGCAAGAGGCGGTAGAGCGTGTCGAAGACCACCACAGGCCGGGCGTTCCCCAGATGCGCGCGGTCATAGACGGTGGGGCCGCAGACATACATGCGCACGTTCGACGGGTCGATCGGCCGGAAGTCCTCTTTCCGGCGCGTCTTCGAATTGGTCAGGCGGATCGTCGTCATGTCAGTCGTTCCCAAGCGCAGGCGGTCTTACCCGGCGCGGGTGTGGCTTTTCATCCTGAGGGAATGACGAAGCACCCGCGCGACCGAAGTCAGCGGGTAATGCAGCAGGTGCGGATGATGTGCCACGTCGTCATGCAAAGCGGCCTAGCACGGGAAGGCGGGACCACGCAAGCATTCTGGCCGCTCTGCTGGTGGCAGGCGCCCCCCTCACCCTAACCCTCTCCCCCGGGGGGAGAGGGAAGGCCCGGTTGAACCGGTCCGCGTCAGTTGCCCTGACGGCTGAACTCATCCCGGTTGTCGGGGCCGATGCCCAGCCAGCCGGCAACGGTCTTGGCGACGTGGTTGGTGATCATCGACTTCTGCGTGACACCTTTGGCGCGCGCGGCCTTCATCTGGTCACCGGAGAGCGCCGGAAGCTCGGCCCGGATATCGGTCGGGCCAAGCAGAACCGCCCCGCTGCGGGCGTCGCGGATCGTCGCGGTGAAGTCGATGTTGTGGACACCCCAGTTCTGGCCGCGCAGTTCCGCCTCAAACGTCAACGCGTGGAAGCGGGTGACAGTCACATCGACAATGACCGGAACGCTGCCCCGAAGGCCCTGGGCGCCCCGGGTGACAGCCGTGTCGATGATCGTCGCGACCTGGGCATGACGGTCGCCCAGCGGATCCTCACGCCAGACGATGTCGGCGTTCGGCAAAAGGGTCTTTGCCTCGCTTACGGTCAATGTCTTCGGCACGGAAACGCGCACATCGGCAAGGCGCCAAGCGGCACTGGTGCTGGGAGGCACAGGATCGTAGTCAGTCTTGAACGATGCCCCGCCGACGCAAGCCGACAGGACGACAGCAGAAACACCCAACAGGGCAGCTCGGCGGGAGAGGGACATGGCACAGCCTTTCGCAATCAAGAACGCGATCTTCCTGGACCCAAATGGTTAAGGACTCACCTTGGCCGGAACAAGGAGGCAGCGTGTCGGATTCGGGATGGCGGCTTGCTGTTTCGGCTTAATCATGCCCATTTGCGCGGCATTGCGGGAGGCGGGCATGGATCACGAAGACTTGCGGTTGTGGTCGAAACGGGCGGCAGACTGGGCGGCGGATTATCACTCCGGGCTGAGGGAACGACCGGTACGGGCGCCGCTGGAGCCGGGCGCGGTGGCGCGGCAGGTGCCGAACGGGCCACCCGAGTTGGCGGAACCGATGGCGGAGATCTGGGCCGATTTCGAGCGCATCGTACCTGCGGGCATGACGCATTGGCAGCATCCGCGTTTCTTCGCCTATTTCCCGGCGAATGCGGCTCCGGCCAGCATGCTGGCAGAACAGTTGGTCAACGCGATGGCCTGCAATGCGTTGATCTGGCAAACCTCTCCCGCCGCGACCGAGATCGAGCAGGTGATGGTCGACTGGCTGCGGCAAGCGGTGGGGCTGCCCGAGGGGTTCGTCGGCACGATCCATGATTCGGCCACGAATGCCACGCTTTCGGCGGTGCTGACCATGCGCGAGAAAGCGCTGGGATGGCGCGGGCTGGAGGCGGGGTTGGCGGGCGGGCCGGTCCTGCGCTTTTACGCCAGTGCCGAGACGCACTCCTCGGTCGACAAGGCGATCCGGGTCGCAGGGATCGGGCAGCGAAACCTTGTGAAGGTGGTGACCGATGCGGACCGCGCAATGACGGGTGCGGCGCTTCAGGCGGCTATTGCGGCGGACCGGGCGGCGGGGTTGCAGCCTGCGGGGGTGATCCTTTGTGCGGGCGGGACCAGCGTGGGGGCCTTCGACCGGATTGCCGAGTGCCTGGCTGTCTGCCGTGCCGAGGGCGTGCCGAGCCATGTGGATGCGGCCTGGGCGGGCAGTGCGATGATCTGTCCGGAGTTCAGAAGCCTTTGGGAGGGTGTTGAGGCGGCAGACTCGGTCGTCTTCAACCCGCATAAGTGGTTGGGCGCGCAGTTCGACTGCTCGGTCCAGTTTCTGAAGGACCCCGGCGCTCAGGTCAGGACCCTGGGGCTGCGCCCGACCTACCTGGAGACCGCCGGGCGGGAGGAAATCGTCAATTTCAATGAGTGGACGGTTCCCCTGGGCCGCCGTTTCCGGGCGTTGAAGCTTTGGTTCGTCCTGCGGGCCTATGGGCTGCAGGGTTTGCGGGCGCGGATCCGCAATCATGTGTCCTGGGCGGTGGAACTGCGGGACCGAATCGCTGCCCTTCCTGGCATCGAGATCGTGACCGAGCCGCGCCTGTCGCTGTTCACCTTTGCCCTGGCCGATGCGACAGAGACCGAGGCGCTGTTAAACAGGATCAATGACGATGGGCGCATTTACCTGACGCAGACGCGGGTTGACGGTCGTTTTGCCATCCGGATTCAGATCGGATCGTTTGACTGTTGTCGCGAAGATGTCATGCTGGTCGAAACAACCCTCAAAGACCTGCTTGCCCCATGATCCGTTACGCAATCGTTTGCGCCCTTGCGCTTGTCCACCTCTCTGTGCCGTTGGCAGCGCAGACTTTGCCCGAACCCCTGACCGATACCGTTTCGGATTTCGCCCAGGTTCTGGACGACGCGGCAGAGGCCAAAATCGCCGGACTGCTGCAACAGACGCGGGAAGAGACGGGCGTGCACGTGACGGTCGCGACCATGCCCGCGATCGAGGCTTATGGTGGCTCACCGGGCCAAAGGCTGGATGCCTATGCCAAGGGCCTGTTCAATGCCTGGGGTGTCGGTGATGCCGAACGCAACGATGGTATCCTTATGCTGGTCGTAACAGATGCCCGGGAAGTGCGCATCGCGCTTGGGGCCGGATACGATGCGGTCTATGACGGGCGCGCCTCGCGGGTGCTGTCGACGGCTGTCTTGCCCGAGTTCCGCGAAGGGCGTCTGGCAGAGGGGATCGAGGCCGGGATCCGCTCTGCCCGGGTCCAGTTGATCGATCCCTGGCTGGAAGGGCGACCGGTGGGATTGACCGACGGTTTCGAAAGTGAAGGCCGAGACTGGTCGCAAGCCGTGCCCATCGCGGGCTTTGGTGGCGTGGTCGGCCTGTTCCTGTGGTGGGTTCTGCGCAAGGCACGCCTGTCCCGCGAATGCCCGAAATGTGGAGAACAGACGCTGACCCGCACGCGCGAGGTGATCGAGCCCGCAACTTTTCTGTCGCGCGGTACGGGGTTAGAGCACTTGTTGTGCACGAGTTGCGGATTTACCGGCCGTCGCACCTATTCGATCAGTCGCTTGAGCAGCGGGTCGCGGAGCTCTGCCTTCGGGGCCTCGGGCGGGTCTGGTGGAGGATCATCCGGCGGCGGCTTTGGCGGGGGAAAATCCTCGGGCGGCGGGGCAAGCGGGAAGTGGTAACTCTTGGCGCGGACCCAAGCGCCGGATAGGCGACGCAGGCAGGATTGGCCCGCGCCGCCAGGCTTTTGTCAGAAGCGCAAGGAAACCTTCGCTTTCAGGGTCGTCGCGTCCAGATCGACGCCCGAACCATCGAAGTTGTCGAACTGGTGCTGCAGAAGCTCACCACCCACGGTCCAGCGGTCGTTGATCGCTGTGTCGATGCCCGCGCCCAGGAACCAGCCGTTGTCCGACAGGCCTACGCCGCCGACAGTCGCATCGGCATAGGCGGCACCGGTCGTCGCGTAGATCAGGCTGTTGCCGAACTCGGCGCCGCCCATCAGCTTGATCCGGGCCACATCGTCCAGCGATCCGGCACCAGCGCCGAGTTCGATGTCCGCGCTGTCATAGTCAAGTTCAGCCCCGGCGACATACTGGCCGAAGTCCCAGCGATAGCCGGCATGAACGCCGCCCAGCCAGCCATTGCCGTCAAGGCCGGCACCGTTGGAATCGACGTCGCCATAGCCAAGCTGCGCACCGGCATAGAAGCCGGACCAGTCAGCCGACGCGATGACCGGCTCAACCGGTGCGGCGATGACAGGTTCGGGTTCTGCCACGGTCGGACCGCCGGCAAGGGCCGGTCCGCAAAGGGCGACAGTGGCCAGAACTGCTGCGATAGATCTCATGTTTTGTCTCCTTGTTCCGGCAACCCGTGCAGGGGCGCGGGTCGCTCACATGCAAGGCTGGGGGTCTTGGAGAGGGGGGACAAGGTCCCCTCACGGCCGCTTGAAGGCCCGTGTTCGGCCATGGCTGGATGCTGCCGAGTGTTGCTGGCCGTTTCGGCTGGAGCTTGCCGGGATCGGCGGCCCTAGGCCCGGTCGGCAAGTTCCAGCCACTCCGTTTCGGCGGCATCGAGGGCGGATTGACGTTCGGTGAGCGCCTCGGTCGCCTTGCGGAACTTCACCGGTTCACGGGTGAAAAGTTCGGGGTCGGCGAGCAGTTCGGACAGTTTGGCGATCTCGGCTTCCAGACGCTGGATCATGGCAGGAAGGTCGTCGAGGCGCTTCTTTTCGGTAAAGGACAGGCCCTGGGACTTGGGGGCCTCTGCCTTGGCGGGGGCGGCTTTCTGTGCCGGTTTGTCGGGGCTTGCGGCCTCTGGTGCCGGGCGTTGGGCGGCATAGTCGGACCAGCCGCCGGGATAGACGGTCGCGCTGCCCTGCCCTTCCAGCGCGACGGTCGCCGTGGCCACGCGGTCGATGAAATCGCGGTCGTGGGAGACCAGAAGGACGGTGCCGTCGTATTCGCCCAGGATGTCCTGGAGGAGGTCCATCGTTTCGACGTCAAGGTCGTTGGTCGGTTCGTCAAGGATCAGAAGGTTCGACGGCTGCGCCATCAGCTTGGCCAGAAGGAGTCGCGCCTTCTCGCCGCCCGAAAGGCTGCGCACGGGCGCGCGGGCCTGGATGTCGTCGAAGAGGAAGTCCTTGAGATATCCGACCACATGCCGGGGCTGGCCGCGGACCATCACCTGATCGGCCGCGCCCGAGACGCGCATCAGGGGATCGCCGGTCAGATTTTCCCACAAGCTCGCCTCGGGGTCGAGCCGGGCACGGGTCTGGTCGAAGACGGCGACTTCCAGGTTGGTGCCCAGGGCGACGGTGCCGCTGTCGGGTTGGGTTTCGCCGGTCAGGAGCTTGAGGAGCGTCGTCTTGCCCACGCCGTTCGGGCCGACAAAGGCCACGCGGTCGCCGCGCAGGACGCGGAGCGAGAAGTCGCGGATGATGGGCTTTCCGCCGTAGGTCTTGGCGATCTTCTCGGCCTCGATGACCTTTTTCCCCGAGGTCGGGCCGGACTCGAAGGCCAGCGCGGCCGCGAACCCGGCCTTGGTTACGCTTGCGGCGGGCCGAGATGCCTTCGACGGCCCACCGCGCCTCGGCCTTGATCTTGCGGTCAAGCTTGTGGCGGGCCTCGTCTTCCTCGGCCCAAGTGGTTTCGCGCCATTCCTCAAACCCCTCGAACCCGTTGTCGCGGCGGCGAAGGACGCCCCGGTCAAGCCAGAGCGTGGCTTTCGTGAGTGCCCGCAGGAAGGCGCGGTCGTGAGAGATCAGGACAAATGCGGCGCGGGTGTCCTTCAGTTCGGCCTCCAGCCATTCGATGGCCTGGATGTCGAGGTGGTTGGTCGGTTCGTCCAGCAGCATCAATTCCGGCGCCTCGGCCAGAAGCTTGGCGAGTGCGGCGCGGCGGCGTTCGCCCCCGGATGCCGTAGCGACGGGGGTTTCGGGGTTGAACTTCAGCCCCTCGGCCACGACGGCAAGGCGGTAGTCCTGGCCTTCCGGCAGGGCGGATGCCGCGAAATCGCCCAGCGTGGCGAAGCGGGACAGGTCCGGATCCTGCTCCATGTAGCCGACAGTCACGCCGGGGGGGATGGTACGACTGCCACTGTCGGGGTCGTGCAGGCCCGCCATCAGCTTCATCAGCGTCGACTTGCCCGAGCCGTTGCGCCCCACCAGCGCCAGCCGGTCGCCAGGCTGGACGGTCAGCGAGACCCCATCTAGCAGAGGATTGCCGCCGAAGGTCAGCGAGACGGTGTTCAGTTGCAGAAGCGGTGCGCGTGCCATGAGGCGCGAGGTAGACAGGGATGGCGCCCGCGTCAATGTCCCTGGCGCCGTCAGGGCATCGCCGCTGTTCGGCGCGCAAGCCGCATCGGAACCAGGAACAGGGCCAGAAAGACCAGGTTCGCAGCCACGTTCAAGGTTGCCCCGGCCAGGACCGACGCAGCGCTGTCGATGACAAACCAGGTCAGAACCGAAATCAGGATCACGCGACGCACCTCGGCAGGACTGCGCGCGAAGGGACTGCCCGCCAGTTGCCAGATCATCGCCCCCCAGCCCGCAAGCACACCCCCGGAAATGGCCAGCATCAGCCGCGTCTCGGCCGCCGCAAGGGTCTGCGCACTATCCAGCGGCCAGATCAGGAGATCCGCAAGCAGGCGCAAGGGGGCGGCGAGAGGTGGCCAGGCCGAAAGGGCCAAGGCCAGACCGGTCAGACATGTCACGCCAGCTGCAAACCGCAGGCCCTTTTGTTCGGCAGTCATTTGAACCTCCATCTTTCATCAGGCCCCACTGATGCCAGCCAACTGCGTCGCCTTCCAATTCCCTGCGAGGTAAGTGTCTTGCTGCCCTGCATCGGCTACATTGCCAAGGAGGCCCAGTTGGAGACGTCCCGTGAACGATTTTCCCTCTGTCTTGCGTCACTGGCGCCGGACCCGAAGGCTGAGCCAGCTGACGCTTGCGTCTGAGGCTGCAGTCTCGCCGCGCCACCTGGCCTTTCTGGAGACCGGACGTTCGCGCCCTTCGCGGAGAATGGTGCTGCGCCTTGCCGAAGTGATGGGCCTGCCCCAGGGCGACCAGAACGGGCTTTTGGCAGCGGCGGGGTTTACGCCGCAGTTCCCCGTCCTGCCGCTTGCGGCCGAGGAGATGGCACAGGTCCGCGCCGCGATGGGCTGGATGATCGACCGTCACGCCCCCTACCCCGCGCTGATCCTTGACCGTTTCTGGCGGATCATCGACCTGAATGGCCCGGCCAAGGCTCTGTTCGGCCCGGCGGGATTCGGCGCGGGGGTCAGCCTTCTTGACGCGCTGTCGGACCTGTCCGTCTTTGCCGCGCTGATCGAGAACTGGGTCGAGGTCGGCCACCACACCGCCCTGCGCCTGAAGGCCGAAAGTGCCCGTGCCGGAGGGATCGACGCGCTGGATCGGGCTGTGGTCGCCCTCATGGCCAACCCGCAAATTGCGGCCCATCAGCCCCGCGCGATGGGCCGGGCGATCCTGCCCACCATCTACCGGATGGGTGAAGCGCGACTGGCGATGTTTTCCACCTATGCCCAGTTCGGCGCGGCCGAGGAAGTGGCGCTTTCGGACATGAAGATCGAACTGATGTTCCCCGCTGATGCCGCGACTGCGACGGTCTTTGCTGGTCTTGGCGCCGGTTGACCGGGTCAGGACGACTTTCAAATTGAGCGCTTTCAGCGCGAAGTCCCTTTGTCTCGCGGTTTTGCGTGAAGGACGCAAAACCACTCGGATGCGCCTCCGGCGGGGATATTTGTCGAAGAGAAAGCCGTTTTGCGCGAGCGGCGCCCAATGCTAGGAAGACGCCATGCCCTTCCGCAGCCTTGACCCCGCGCAGATCCTGACCACCGCCGAACGGCTGGAAGCCCGCGTGCGCGAGCGCTTCCCGGACCGGGGCCTTGCGCGGGTGGCGGGCGAGGTCGCGGCGCTGGCCCGCGCGGTGCGCGCCGAGGTCGATGTCCTGTCCCCGCCGATCTGGTGGCTGCGCGGCCTTGTTGCCTGGGTGGTCCTGGCCGGGGCCGCGGTCTTCGTCTGGGTGGGCTCCATCCTTCCCCTGCGCGAGGTCGGGCAGGACGCCATCGGGTCAGTCCAAAGCATCGAGGCCGCAATCAACACGCTGCTTCTGGCGGGCCTTGGCCTGGTGGCGCTGGTCCGGCTGGAGGCGCGGGTCAAGCGGCAGCGCGTGGCGCGCGGGCTGCACAGCCTGCGTTCAGTGATCCACGTGATCGACATGCACCAGTTGACCAAGGACCCGGTCACCCTGTCGCCGGACTTCACGCCCACCGAAACTTCGCCCGCCCGCGACCTGACAGCGGTCGAGATGTCGCGCTACCTCGACTACTGTTCCGAACTTCTGGCGCTGACCGGCAAGCTCGCCGCGCTGTATTCCCAGGCGGTGCCGGATGAAGGGGTGGCCCAGGCGGTGACCGACATCGAGCTTTTGGGCGCAAGCCTGTCGCGGAAGATCTGGCAGAAGATCAGCCTGATCGACGCGTCCGCCCCCGCGCCGCGGCGCAAGACGCGATTGCCCACCCCGTGACGGAATGGGGCCGCCATTTGCCGCATTCCAGCATTGCAGCCGCCGCGCGCCGGACTAGAACCGGGTCAGCATGACGAGGCCGGCCGCCATCCGCATCGACGCGCAGGACTGCGCCCCCGCCCGCTGGGACGACCCGGCGCGCGGCACCTTGTCGTGGCGGACGCTGATCTCGGGCGAGGTGACACCGACGGACGCGCTGGTCTGCGGCATCGCCGAGATGCAGCCCGGTGAGACCTTCGCGCTGCACCGCCATGCCGAACCCGAGGTCTATTTCGGGATCGAAGGCGAGGGCGAGGTCCTGATCGACGGGGTTTCCCACCGGCTTGCCCCTGGGGTCGCCCTTTACATTCCCTCGATGGCCGAGCATGGCGTGCCGATGGCCACGCAAGGCTTGCGCTGGTTTTACGCCTTCGCGCGCGACCGCTTCGACCAGATCCAGTACCACTTCACCCACGAAGACCCCGCACAGGGGCAGAGGCCGGAATGAACGCCGAGATGACTGACGACGCACTCGTGATCTTCACCCCCTCGGGCAAGCGGGGGCGCTTTGCGCTTGGCACGCCCGTCCTGACCGCCGCGCGGCAGCTTGGGGTGGACCTCGACAGCGTCTGCGGCGGGCGCGGCATCTGTTCCAAGTGCCAGATCACCCCGGGCTATGGCGAGTTCCCGAAGCACGGCGTCACGGTGGCCGAGGATGCGCTGTCCGAATGGAACGCGGTCGAGGATCGCTACAAACGCATCCGCGGGCTGATCGACGGGCGGCGTCTGGGCTGCCAGGCCAAGGTGATGGGCGATGTCGTGATCGACGTGCCACCCGAATCCCAGGTCCACAAGCAAGTGATCCGCAAGTCCGCGACCGAGCGGGTGATGGTGATGGACCCCGCCACCCGCGCCGTCTATGTCGAGGTCGAAGAGCCCGACATGCACGAGCCGACCGGCGACTTCGAACGCCTCGCCCGGGCGCTGAAGGACCAGTGGCAGGTCGACGCGATCGAGGCCGACCTTTCCGTCCTGCGCCGCTTGCAGCCCGTCCTGCGCAAGGGGGAGTGGAAGGTCACCGTGGTCCTGCACAAGGGCAACCACGACGCCGCGACCCGCGTGCTGGACATCTTCCCCGGCTTCCACGAGGGGCCTCTGCTAGGCCTCGCCGTCGATCTTGGCTCGACCACCATCGCCGCGCATCTTTGCGACCTGTCCGACGGCAAGGTGCTGGCGTCTTCCGGCCTGATGAACCCTCAGATCCGGTTCGGCGAAGACCTGATGTCCCGCGTGAGCTATGCGATGATGAACCCGGGCGGCGATGTCGAGATGACCCGCGTCGTGCGCGAGGCGATCAACACGCTGGCCCGCGCGATTGCTGAGGAGGCCAAGGTCGATCCGGCGGCGATCTACGAGATGGTCATCGTCTTCAACCCGGTCATGCACCACCTGTTCCTGGGCGTCGATCCGGTGGAACTGGGCCAGGCCCCCTTTGCGCTGGCAACCTCCGGCAGCCTCAGCCTTGATGCCCGCGACGTGGACCTGACGAGCCTCAACCGCAACGCCCGCGTCTATGTCCTGCCCTGCATCGCGGGCCATGTTGGCGCGGACTGCGCGGCGGTGGCATTGTCCGAACAGCCGAACCAATCCAAGGACATGGTCCTGATTGTTGACGTGGGCACTAATGCCGAGATCCTGCTCGGCAACGAAACCCGCGTTCTCGCCTGCTCCTCGCCCACCGGCCCGGCTTTTGAGGGCGCGCAAATCTCCAGCGGGCAGCGTGCGGCCCCCGGTGCCATCGAGCGGGTGGAGATCGACCCCGCCACCAAGGAACCGCGCTTCCGCGTCATCGGCTCTGACCTCTGGTCCGACGATCCGGGCTTTGCGGCGGCAACCGCCACCACCGGCGTTACCGGCATCTGCGGCTCGGGCATCATCGAGGCGGTGGCCGAGATGCGCCTTGCGGGACTTGTGGACGCGGGCGGGTTGATCGGCGGGCCGGACCAGACCGGCACGCCGCGTTGCGAACCCACGGGGCGGACCCACAGCTATCTGATCCATGACGGCAGCGCCGAGGGCGGGCCACGGATCAGCGTGACGCAAGGCGACATCCGGGCGATCCAGCTGGCGAAGTCCGCGCTGTATGCGGGCGCGCGGCTTCTGATGGACGAGATAGGCGTCGACACCGTCGACCGCGTCACCTTGGCCGGGGCCTTCGGCGCGCATATCAGCCCGAAACACGCGATGGTGCTGGGCATGATCCCCGACGTGCCACTCGACCGCGTGACCAGTGCCGGCAACGCCGCGGGGACCGGCGCCCGGATCGCCTTGTGCAGCGTCGCCGCGCGGGATCAGATCGAGGCGACGGTTCACCAGATCCACAAGGTCGAAACCGCCATCGAACCCCGTTTCCAGGAGCATTTCGTCAACGCGAACGCCATCCCGCACGCGGTGGACCCGTTCCCGAACCTGAACGGAATCGTCCATCTGCCTGACGTGAGCTTCAACACGGCGGGCCAGAGTGGCGATGGTGGGCGGCGGCGGCGGCGCAGCTAGCATCACTTTTAGCATCAGCTTGCGCTGGCGTTGAAATTGCTTAACGTCTGCGACATGTCCGACGACCCGATTGCCGCGTTGATCCTGCGTTGTGCCGCCCAAGACCGCGTGGCGTTCCGAACGCTTTATCGTGACAGTTCTGCGAAACTCATGGGCGTGCTCCTCCGTATCCTAAAGGAACGCGCGGCGGCGGAGGATGTTTTGCAGGAGGTCTATACCAGAGTCTGGCTGAGGGCGGGCCGCTATGATCCAACCAAGGGGCGGGGCATGACATGGCTGATCGCCATCGCCCGGAATTTGGCCATCGACCGTCTCCGCAGCCGGATGGAGACCCTCGACGACGACGGGCTGGATGCAGTGCCCGATCACGCCCCGCGCGCCGAGACGCGTCTGGTGGCAATGGGCGAGGCGCGGCGGATTGTCGATTGTTTCGCCACGCTGGAGCCTGACCGGGCCGAGGCGGTGCGCGGTGCCTATCTTGAGGGCCTTTCCTACCTGGATCTGGCCGCGCGCCATGCAGTGCCGCTGAACACCATGCGTACCTGGTTGCGTCGCAGCCTTCTGAAACTGAAGGAGTGTCTGGACCCATGACCGACACCCCGCTGACCCCGAAAGACGCCGATGACGCGTTGGCCGCCGAATATGTTCTGGGCGTGCAGGACCTGACCGAACGCAGCGCGACCGAGGCGCGGATCAAGTCCGACCCCGGATTTTCGGCACTGGTCGTGGCGTGGGAGCACCGGCTTGCAGGGTTGAACGACGACTTTGCCGAGGTCCCTGCCCCGGACCTGTTGCCCAGGATCGAGGCCCGCCTGTTCCCGGAGGCCCCGAGGCCCCCTCGAACCGGCGCGGGCTTTGGACTGGTGCGCTGGCTTTCAGGCGCAGCCGCAGGGGTTCTGGTGCTGATCGTCGCAGTAGCAACGGTACTGCCGCCGCAGCAGGCATTGGTTGCGGTACTGGCCACGGCGGACAACCGCCTGGCCTATGAAGTGCGCAGTCAGGGCGATACCTTGCGCGTGACCAGAGTGTCCGGCCTTCCCGCGGGTGAGGGTCGGGTCCACGAATTGTGGGTCATTGCTCCAGGCGCCGCCCCGGTCTCGCTGGGCCTTCTGGAGGGCGAAACCCTGGTGGTCAACTATCCGACACCGTTGCCGGGCTGGTCCATGGCGGTTTCGATCGAGCCGGAAGGGGGGTCGCCCACTGGCGCGCCGACCGGCCCGGTGATCCTGGTGGCGCAGGTTCTGGGACAGGCCTGATCACGAAACGGTGAGTAGGCACGCTCTCTGAAACTTCCTTCGGAACGGACCCGTTCCTTCGGGTGTGAGGCGGGAATGGCCCCGCCCGAAACCGGAGGAAGACCGATGAAAATCCTGAAGATCGCGACCGCTGTCCTTGCCCTGTCGACTGGCATGGCACTGGCTGAGAATCCGATGGTCGGCGGCGCGCCGATGTATGAGGACAAGAACATCGTGGAGAACGCGGTCAATTCGGCCGATCACACCACGCTGGTTGCGGCTGTGCAGGCTGCTGGCCTGGTCGAGACCCTGCAGGGCGAAGGTCCGTTCACAGTCTTCGCGCCGACGAACGACGCCTTCGCGAAGCTGCCCGCCGGAACCGTGGAAACCCTGCTGAAGCCGGAAAACAAGGATCAGCTGGTCAAGATCCTGACCTGCCATGTGGTCGCGGCGAATGCGATGGCGGCCGACATCCAGAAGATGATCGCCGACGACGGCGGCATGCACACCGTCTCGACCGTGGGCGGCTGCGATTTCACCACGATGGTGGAAGACGGCATGGTCAAGATCAAGGATGGCATGGGCAATGTGGCGACCGTCACCATTGCCGACGTCAAGCAGTCGAACGGCGTGATCCACGTCATCGACACTGTGCTTTTGCCCGCGATGTAACGTCCCCACGTCCATCGGGCAAGGCAGGGAACCGCCGGGTGCGTCACTCACCCGGCGGTTTTTGCTGCCTTGATCGGTGCCTGACCTTGGGTCAGACTGCCAGCAGAACTTTCATGTTTCGGAGATTCCCATGCGCCTATTGCCTGTGCTTTGCCTGGTCACGGCATTTGTTACCCCTATTGCCGCCTTTGCCGAGGGCAAGTCGATCATCGTTCTGGATGCCTCGGGTTCGATGTGGGGCCAGATCGACGGTCGTGCAAAGCTGGAAATCGCGCGCGAGGCGCTGGGGTCCGTCCTGTCTGGGATCGATCCGGCAACGGAAATCGGGCTGATGGCCTATGGCCACCGCGAAAAGGGCAGCTGCGAGGACATTGAGCTTGTGGTGCCGCCCGGCGCAGGCACGGCCCAGGCGATCACGGATGCCGCAAATGCGATGAAGTTCCTGGGCAAGACGCCGCTTTCGGAAGCGGTAAAGCGGGCGGCGGCGGAACTGAAATCGACCGAAGAGGCCGCAACTGTAATCCTTATCACCGACGGGATCGAAACTTGCGAGGCCGACCCTTGCGCCCTTGGGGCGGAACTTGAAGCTTCTGGCGTCAACTTCACCGCCCATGTCGTGGGCTTTGGCCTGACCGAGGAAGAGGGCCAAGCCGTGGCCTGTCTGGCCGAGAATACGGGGGGCAAGTACATTCAGGCCTCGGACGCAGGGTCGCTGGTCGAGGCGCTGAAGACCACGGTCGTCGTGGCAACGCCCGAGCCTGAACCTGCCCCTCCGCCAGAGCCGGAGGCGCTGGCCGAAAATGTCGATCCTCAGGCTCTCCTGGTCGCGGGGGGGCCCGATCTGGACGAACGGGTCATCCAGGATGTGGTCTTCACCTTCACGCCGATCGGCGCGGATGGTAGCCCCGCTGGCGACGATGTGACGATCTATGGGCGCTCGCTTGGCGCGCTGCCGGAAGGCAAGTACCGGATGGTCACAGAACTGCATGAGGCCATGGTCGAACAGCTGGTCGACATCGGCCCTGCAAGCGCTTTGTCCAGTCCGGTCGCAGTTTTGGATGCGGGCATCCTGAACCTCACCTTGCGCCCTGCGCCCGGTGCCGATCCTGACCCGGACGCATCGTGGGAAGTGCGAGGCCCGGACGATGTCAGCGATTATGGCTACGGCACGGCCTTCCGGGTGTTCCCGGCTGCCGAATATGCGCTGAAGGCCAAGCTTGGTGCCGCGGAAGTCAACCAATCCGTCGTGATCGAGGCCGGAAAGACCCTGGACCTTGACCTCATTGTCGGCGTTGGCCTGGCAGTGGTCGAGGCAAGCTATGCTGACGGCGTGAAGGTCGAAGGCGGCGACCATTTCGTGGAAATCTTCGGTGCGGCCAAGGACATCGATGGCAACCGCAAGTCGGTCACCTATACCTACGGTGCGGGCGCAAGCTTTGATCTGCCAGCGGGCGATTACGTTGCCGTTGTCACGCTGGGCGCCGCGTCGACCGAAGTGCCCTTCACGGTGAAGGTTGGCGAGCGGGTGGACATCCTCGCGCCCCTGAATGCCGGGGTTGCCGCCTTCACCTTCGGCGATAGCAATACCTATCTGGAAGTGCTGAGCTCTACCAAGGACATCAACGGCAACCGCAAGAGCTTTGGCTACGGTTATGGGCCGAACTGGCAGTCGACCTTCCCGGCGGGGGACTACATCGCCATGGTCGACTTTGCTGGCGCAAAGACGGAAACACCCTTTACCGTCAAGGCGGGAGAACGGCTGGAGCTGACGATCACCAAGCCCTGATGCCCGTGCCGGGGCCGCTTGACCTTGGCCCCGGCTTGGCATACCTCAAAGGTGTTGCGGGTGTAGCTCAATGGTAGAGCAGAAGCTTCCCAAACATATGCGCTCGCCGCGATTTTCCGCCTAACTTCAAGCACATGGGCAGACTAGAAACCGCCGGTTTGTAGGCGTTTTGCAGGCGTGCAATGGCATCAAAAATCTTCGTGTGTCGGCTCATTCCTGAAATCTACAGACAGCATCTGTGATGCCGTTGAAGCAAAACTTCTGTTCGCGCCGCGGATGGCTTGCGCAGCCTGACGACCTTCGCTGTGAAAACGCCCCAACTGGTCTCTTAAGTCTGGGAGACGTTCGGTGTTGATGAGAAGGCGAACTGCGGTTCCGGGCATGTTTCCAACCAGATCCACCTTGTCTGTCGCGGTGAGGTGCAATGCGGCGCTACCGCTGCAAAGCATAAATGAACCCCCGTTCCGACATATCCGATTGGTCATGTAAAGGCCGTATCCGGAGTTCTGCCATACGTCAGTACCCTTGCCAGCAAGGGGATTGCCTGAGACACCGGGCATTAGAGCCATTTGGATTGCTTCACGGTCATCCAGTCCAGCAAAGCTGGTGTTGCGAGACAAACTCTGCCGAATGCCGAGACCTGCATCAGCTATGCCCACTTCGACCTGATTCCGAGATGGCCAATGCTGTGCACAAAGGAACAACTCTGCCGCTTCGCTGTGCTCTACCGCATTCCTGATGATTTCACGGATCGAGTACGCCAGCGTATCATACAGCGGCCCGCGATCTGCCCGGGTCAAGACAGCCGAGAGTTCCCGAGCTCTCGTTTCTACAACGTCGCCGACTTCTACCCAGCGTTCGAGTGCTTCGCGCCGAATATCTGCCACAGCGAGCTTTGTGATTGGGACGTAGTTGTCACTACCGGGGGCTTCTCCTGGCAAGTTGCCGTGCTGTAGTCCGAAGGAATAGAAGAAGCCAAGGTGGGCAGCATACGAGTGGTGTTCGTGGTTGCGCGCTCTGCACCGGCAATGAGAACGGCTGTCTCTAAAGCGCTTGAGGATTATGGACAGCAGCAACATTGAGAACGGCGGAAACCACCGAGCCCTCCCGAAGTCGAACTCGTACTCATCGGCCATCGGCAGTTCATCAAGATCAGAAGCAAACGCGAGAACCGAGGGAGGTGCAAGGCTGGTGGGGATGGTTACCAGCAAAGCCGCCTCCAGTTGCCTAGTTGGTCTTCTGCCATGGGAGCTGGAGCGGGCGAAGGGAATCGAACCCTCGTCTGGAGCTTGGGAAGCTCTCGCTCTACCATTGAGCTACGCCCGCGACACTGCCTTGCCTACCGTTTCAGTGAGCCAGGTTCAAGGCGGAATCAGTGTCAAACCTGCACCACATGCGACGAGCGCGGCTGAATGTTGGCGGCCGGAGTGGTCTTCGCCAGTTCCTCGCGGGCAACACGTCCGAGAACCAGATGGCCTGCCTTGCTCTCTTCGATCCGCTCTGCGAACTGATCGCGCACATCTTTCGATTTGATCGTGGGCAAGATGATCGAACCGATATCCTCGGTGGAGATCGACGACAAACCGTCTGAGCCAGTTGCGAGCGCGCGCATCTGCACGCGGAACGCCTCCGACGACAGGCCGAATACCAAATCGGGAAGGAGGTCCTCCTTGCCCGGGATCACCTCGAAGTGCGTGCATCCCGTGGTCACGACGAGATGACCGTCTGCCGCTTCGTCTCCGGCAATCATCCATTTGCCTGCACTTGACCAAATGTTCGCAATGAAGATGTCCCCGGGGGCCGCTACGAGTTTGCCACGATCAGGTAGCGCCCATCCAAAGTAGTCAGCCGCGACGTAGGAGCCGAAGTTCTCATAGATCTTCTCGATCTCGACATAGCGGTAGGTTTCGCTCGACTTCTTCTTGAGCTTGCGCGTTACAGGTTGGAGTACGTCGCCAACCTTGAAGTGATCGACCGCGCCGATTGCCGCAACGAGGTCTGCGTGCTTCTGCGACCAGCGCTTTGGGTCAAGGCAGAGATCGTCACGAGCCACGATACTTGCCATCTGCACGACATAGCCAGAGCCTGACGCTGCGCCGGGAACACCAGCGGCGAGCCAGTCGAAAGCATCGACAACTGTCGAGGAATAGAGGCCCGACAGAACGCGCTCGAAGTCGGCATCCAGAACTGGCTCATTCGTCGTAGCGTCAAGTACGAGCGAACCATCTTTCGGGTCACGGCGATAGATGCGCCCGGAACGTTTGCTCTGCAAATCCCAACCGACCTTCTCGACAAGGTTGAAGTGAACGGGATGATCAGGAACGGAAGAAAGGTCTGTCAGTGGCACATCACGTTTTTCGAGGATGACGACTGATGCCGAAACATCAGCGCCAGACTTCTTGAACGTGAAGCGCGGGAAACCGATGATCGCCGCAACCTTGGCTTGGCGCAGGAGCCAGTCGCGGAAAACGAGGTAGCGCCCGCCGCGGTTTCCAAGATACCCGTTTGGCAGTATGATGCCAACGCGGCCGCCGGGATTGATCGACCGAAGGCAAACTTCGACGAACAGGAGGCCAGTCTCCTGGGATTTCAAGGGTACACGCTTGCCGCCGACTTCCTCTGTTCCCAGGTCGAAGAGCGCGAGCACTTCTTTACGCTTTTCGACGATCCGGGTACCGAATGGCGGGTTGCACAAGGCAACTGTATACTTGCCTTCGTGCTTCTTTATGTCCTTAAGGCTGTCGCCAAGCGATATGTTCGATGACCCGTCGCCGTTCAAGATCATGTTGAACACGGAGAGGTTGACTGCCATGTCCGCTGTATCTACCCCGTAAAGTTGTGGGGCAATGTTAGCACCGTGCCGCTCCTCTGCGATGCGCATCGCACCGACGAGGAAGTCGGACGTGCCACATGCAGGATCGCGCACCACGTCACCAAATTTCGGGTTCACGATGCGGACGATGAGGTCAATAACCTCGTAAGGGGTGAAGTATTGGCCGAGGTCCACCTTGTAGAGGAAGCGCCCGAAGTACATGAAGAAGTCTTGAATCACTTGCGGCGACGACCCGAGTATGTCGATGGGGCAGATAATCTTCGACACAAGTCGCAGGGTCGCGCCCGTGCATTCGATCTTCTTTGATGGTCGCTTGGGCAAATGCGAGCCATAGACGGTCAGGGCAGTTTCCAGTCCTTTCTCAAAAATGCCCAGAACATCAGAGTCTGAAACACCACGGATAGAGAAGTCCTGAATGATCATGCGGCCATTCTTTGGGCGCGCACTCTGTTCGTCGAATATCTTTGTAAGCAATATCTGAAACAGAATGGAATATCGGTCGTCCTTTGAAAGCCCTGCCTGATGAAGAATATCATCAAGGCGAGAAAATCGACGAACAAGATCCGCCGCAGGTTTCAAATCCTTATAGTGGATATCTTTGGCAGCAAGTGGGACACCAAAGTTAGGCAGCGTTGCAATCGAGGCCTCTTTTGTTTCGATAGTTGAGCCATTCATCTCCTTGTAGAAGATGGTCTGCTCGACATCGTCCCAGTAGATTCCCAGTGCGTCAGTTGATGGGATCAGGTCAAGCGCAGGCTTGAGTTGATCGTTCTTTGCCGATTCTGCGTCCGCAGAATCGCGCTTTATCTCGCCAATGATTTTCATGCATCCTCGCCGTTTGTCATCGGCAAGTATTTTTACGTCCGTTACCGGGCGGTCGTAAACCACAACATCGGCGCGAAGCGAATTCTTCCCTTTGTGGCCAAACTTGATCACCTTTGTTTCCGCTTCAATTCGATCTTTGGGATACCCCTTTGAAAGAAGCAAATTGATGCAGTCGATCCTTCGCTTTTCTTCTGTGAAGGTCAATCCGTCTTTCGCCTTCACCTTAGCTTTGAGCGCGCCACGGATCGGGCAGAAAAGTTGCGGATTAGTGGTCATGACTGCCCCCTGACTCACGGGTTACACCCCGTTGTAACACCGTTCTTGCACGGCGTACCGCTACGGGCAACACCTTACAGCGGGTCAGTCCAATCTTCGGTTGATCGCTTCCGTGGATGGGTCTTAGTGAAAGTGTCGTTCCGGGATTGTTCCTGCGAACCTATCAACGGAGAACGACATGACCGACTTCGTCGACATGACCAAAGTCCAACTTTCCGCCCTGATCGGTGGAATGACCCCGAGCCAGATCAAGAAGACGTCCCACGCAGACCTCGTGCGTATGGCAGCCGAGGCGTCGTCGCCCACGCGACAGCCCATGTTTGCCTCTAAGCGGACGACGGCGCAAACCCAACAGCCTGCCAAGGGGAAGCCTACCAAGGTCGCGCCCAAGACTGCCCGCAAACCCGGCGCAGACTGCGTTCTGTTCCCGCCCGCAGACAGCCAGAAGGAGCCGAAGGCGGGCAGCAAGCGGGCGACCATCATCGACCTGCTGCGCGCCGCCCAGGGCACCACGGTTGACGAGATTGCAGCTGCTACCGCGTGGCGGCGCGATGTTGCGGCGTCTGCCCTCTATGTCGATGTGAAGGGCAGCGGTTTCGGCGTCGAACGCCGCGACGGGCGTCTGCACCTCCTGCCGCACAAGGTGAAGTGATCCAGAGACGAAAGGGGCGGCCCGATGGCCGCCCCTTCCTCGCTTCAATAAGGTGCCCTGCGGCAGGTGAAGTACCACCTGTCGCTGTGCCGCGTGAGCGTCTGACTTTCGCCATCCTTGACGACCGTCAGGCGCGTCACCCCCCTGCTCTCAAGGAGCCGCTTGAGAACGTTCCTCTGTTCAACCGTGTGACTCGACGGCTTGAGGAAAAGGTCCGGGGCGGCGATTTCGCTGTTCGACATGTGCCAATCTCCTTTCGTTCAGTGCACAAGGAGAATGTCGCCGACCTGTCAGTCGAAGTCGCTCACAGCCCGTTGCAACGGGCACCAGAGTCTTGCCGCCCGCAGCAGCGCCCGAGCGAAGGCGGTTCGCGGTCGCGCCCTACGCCGACACGGCGAACACCGAGACGCCGCCTAGCTGACGAAAAATCGCGGGGTAGCGGGCGGGTGGCGCGTCACCAGTAGCCGCGAAGTCGCGACTCCCCCACATGCGCTCCGACCGACCGATGGTCGGACAGCCAGAAAGCCATCGCGGTCGCCATCGCCATATCGAGGTGGCCGTCAGCCATGTCGCCGTCGATCCGCACGCGACCCGAAGGAGCGACCGACAACTCGAACGCCTCAAGTTCCGCCTGCAACTCCGTCCGCTTCGCGAACGACCCGATCTGCAACTCGCCTGTGTGCAGGGCCGAGTTCAGCGTGCCGAGAAGAAGGTTCCGAGAAACGTTGTTGAACGTCACGCCCCGTTCCTTCGTCTCGTTCTCGTTGTCTCCCCCGACGATCTGCATCCGCGTGTGGAGAACGCTCTTTGTGTTCAGCAGGTCGCAGAAGGCGCGACCGGGGCCACCAGCGTCCACGACGAGATAGCCCGAAGACGCGAACGGCTGCTGCATCATCAGGTTCTGGACAACATGGGCGAGGTCCACATAGGACATGAGGGGAATGAACTCCGCCTTCACGACGACGCGGCGGCGAGGGGCAAGCTCTTGTGCATAGGTCGTCCAGCGAGGCACGCGCTCGTCAAGAATAACGGAATATGCAGTGCGGTCGCGACTTTGGGCAATATCTAGCCCGACGAGGTAGCGACGATAGCCGGGGACGACCGGCACGGCTGGGTCGGAGCAGGGAAGGATCAATCGGTCGCCCTTCTGCACGAGTTCAGCGGATGCCTGCATAGATGTCTCCTTTCAGCACAAGTTCGGGGGTGTCGGTGAACGCGGCCTCGATGGTTGAGGGATCGAAGAAGGGCGTGCCGCCGCCCATCCACCTCAACTCGTGTTCGACGGCGAATTGGATTGGCGGCATGAACCGCTTGTCGAAGGCGACCTTCTCGGCCATGCGCGGCAAGTCGGTCGAACGGGCGGTGATCTTTTCGACCTCCTCGTTCTCCATCCAAAGGCGGTGCGCGAACCCGCCCTTTCGACCGGGCGTCGTGATCAGCCGGATAAGACCGCCCTCCTCTCGGATGGGCAGTGTGGCGTCGTAGACGGCATCCCCGATGAAGGCCCCCTCCTCATAGATCAGGATGCCGCCGTTCTTCACGCCCCAGCCACGGGCGGATTCCCCGTCCTGGCCTGCGGGCACGCAGACGATGGCCGACCCGTTTTCGAGTTCCATCACCTGCTGCGTCAGGCGCGTCTTCTGGATCGGCAACGCCATCGCCTGCCACGCTTGCAGGCACTTCTTGAACAGCAGGGTTGACTGCGAAAGCGTAGGCGACAGGATCAGCACGGTTCGGTCGGGGGCAGAGACTGTCTGCGCTGCAAGCACGCCCGTCGTCTGCGACTTGCCGATCCGTCGCGATGCAAGGCACATAGCGAACGGCGCTGTGGAATTCAGTAGTTGCCGCTGCCACGGGTCACAGGGTCCACCGACAACGCGCTCGAACAGGGCAGTCGGGTCTACCCGTTCTTCGAGCGTGCGGAGGAATAGCGAGAGGTCATTCAAGCCGAAGTCTCCGCTGCTGAACGAGTTCGCGGAACAGGTCGAAGGCGTCGGGATACTCCTCGAAAACGAGGTAGAGCACCTCCTGCAACTTCGACCATTCAGGGCTTTCGTTGATGGAAAGGACGACGGTCGTTTTCTCTTTCAGCGCCGTGTAGGACTTCAGCAACCGCTCGAAAGACTGCCCCTGATCGCGCAGCAGTTGGGCAAGTGCTGGGGCGAGATCTTCAATATCGCGCCCGTCACCAACCTTCTGCTTGATCTGGCTGTAGATGTCGCGCTGTTCGCGGATGATCTGCCGCAAACCGCTCTGAACGTCGTCCTGCCCCTCGTTGATCTTCTCGTCGAGGTCGCGCTGTTCCGCCTCCTGCGCCTCAGCCAGGATGATCTTGCGGAGTTCGTTGGTGATGTACTTCTTCTTGAACCGCAGGCAGGTCTCGTAATCGACGCCCGTGCGGCGACCGATCTCTGCGAGGCTGCGGCGACCAAGAACAATGTCGCAGACGATCTCGCCGACATCCGCGCGGTTACGCAGCACGCCTCGCCTACCCGTCCCGGACTCCTTCGGCAGAGCCTTCAAGACGCGATCCATGCGGATGCTCACGCCTGCAACTCCTGAACGAGTTCATCGGCCAGCGGCAGGAGGTCAGGCGCAAGGCGGCGCAGTATCGGACGCGCATCTTCACCGACGAAGCGGTCGCGCGACACACGCGCGATGAAATCCGGTTCGGGCGCGGCGAACAAGCAGTCAAGGAGGGCGTTCTTGACGACGGCGACGTGGGTTGCGGTCGGGCGCTTAAACGTCGTCAGGCAATAAGAGGTCGCAAGGTTGTCGGCTTTGTCGGACAGGGAGTTCCGCATGGCATCAGTCCCCGACGATCTGGACGGTGGTTCCGTTCTGCGCCGCCGCAGCCTTTGCGCGACGATACAACACGGGGTCGCGCGCCTGCTGACGGGTCAGCTTCACGGGGTCAGGGTTGAAGGCGTCCTTGATCGTCGAGGGTGCGTCACCGCGTTCGAGCAGCGCCTTCAACTGACCGAACTCCTGCTGTTGCTTCTCGCGGTCGCGCTGCGAGTCCTTGAGCTGGTCGAGGAGTTTCGTCGTGTTGTCTTTGAGACCGCCGATCTGCTCTTCGATCTTCTTCGTCAGCGACTCCTGCATCGCCTCCAAGAGTTTCGGGGTCGCGCGCTCGATGAACTGCTCCATGAGCTTGTCGTTGTGGTCGTCTGCCATCTGCTTCTCCTGTTCAAAATGAAGACGGGCCCCTGATGGAGCCCGCCCCCTGAACATGGAGATGCAGGAACTCCCAGCCCTACCCCATCAATATGCGGCAGCAGACTGGCGCGGTTCGACCACAGTGTTTCCCACTTCATCGGAAGCGGTCAGCCGCCACACGCCCTTTCCGGCGCGCTCCACCAGACCTCGGCGGGCTGCTTCTTCAAGGCGCGTGCGCGCGGGGCCATAAGTCAGGGCGACAGCGTTGCAGACTTGGCCGATGGTGCACGGACCGTCTTTCAAGGCATCGACGACGCGGGCAATTTCAGCATCGAGCGCCGATGCGCGACCCTGTTGCCACTGGAGCATTTCCGCACGGCGTTCTGCCTTTTCGCGACGGATCGCTTCAAGTTGTCTGCTGCGTTCTAGGTTTGCTTTGCGGCGCTGCGCGGCTTCTAGCCAACGGGCTTGTGCGCCTTCGGTCGCGCGTTTCCGCTCTTGGTATAGGTCACGCGTTTCTGTGATGGCCACGACACGGTCAAACTTCGAACCGGGATAGAAGTCTACAAGGCAGTCATCACCCTCTAGGAGGGCGATGATCGTCTGCCTAAGGCGATCCGGGTTCTTGCCAGCAGCCAAGCACCAGAATGCTCTAGATTCTGCAAACGCGCCGCTCTGATCGGTCAGGAAACGGACAGCTTCCAGTTTGCCGTCGGAGGTCGGATTTGCATCTGATGCGCCAGAGGCAGTAGCGGCCGCTTTCACAAAGAGGTCTTGGACAGCCTGCCGCAGGACGGCCGACGCCAGTGCTTCCGTGGGTGTCATTCGGCGGCGATGCTTGAGAAGGTGCGGATCACGTCGGACAGATCGCCCCCTTCCTCCTCGATCATGTCCTTCTCGTCTTCGAGCGGCCTGTCCGCACGGGCGATCTCGCCTGCCTGCAAGTTCTCGTAGAACGTCTGCCGCGAGATTGCGCCCGACTGCCACAGCTTCATCTGCGCCTCGATCATCTTCGGGTCCATCGACGCCTCGATGAAGTCGCGCGACAAGCTGATCTTCGCCGCGTCAGGGTCTGCGCCAACCCACTGCGAGGCGACCCGCAGCAGGAAGTTCAGACCTGCCTCGACGTTAACGACGACACCATGCAGGAGAGCAAGCTCCGACCGCGTGCGCTGTGTGGCCGTGTCGATGCTCTCCGACCGCACCTGCGTCACCGACAGCATCCGCGCGCCGAGCGTCGCCATCTGGTTCACAAGGTCGTCCATCTCCTCCTTCATCGCGGCGACACCGACGCCTTGGAATTCGAGCATTCCGACCTGACAGCCTTCAGGCAGGTTCCACAAGGTGCCCGCGCCGATGGACACGGGAACGCGGTCGGCAGGCACACTGCCTGCGATCCAAGGGGTCGGCGCAGCCGTCAGGTGTAGGCTGTGGCGACGGTCGCAGGAGGTGCATAGATGCGCCAAGGCGGTCTTGCACAGGGCAAGGAAAGGCGGCGTCACGTCATCCGGCCGCAGGCCTTCGTGAGAGATCATCAGGAAGGGGATAAACGGGATGGTGCGACCACCAACGGTCGGGACGATCTCTTCGCCGATGTTCACGCGGGTCTTGTTGTTGTCCCGAATGAAGCGGCGGAACGTGTAAACGGCCCCCTGTTCGAGCGACAGTTCATAGGTGATCGGCGAACCCTCCCACTGCTCGTCCGATGACAGCCAGACGCGGGTCAGAACCTTCTTGCCATTCACATATGCCGTCTCGAAGTCTTCGATGCTCTCTGCCGGAAAGGTGCTGATGTGCGGTACGGTGGTCGGCGTGTTGCCTTCCGTCGGCAGGTCAAGCAGCAGCCCGAAGCGACCCATCGACATGACCTCGCGGGTCGCCTCCTCGATCAGCAAGGCGAGCGGCGTTCCGTCATGAGTTGCAGACAGGCGCAGAGGTTCAAGGCGCGGCGGAAGGGTGATGACGGGGTCCTTGCGCAGAGCGAGGCCTACAAGGGCGCGCAGGGTCATCTCGGGCGCGCCGTAGAAGTGCCCACGGGCGAGGTAGCTCTTGTAGGCGTCGAGCGTCATGCCTGACGGTTGAGGGACGTAGAGTTGCCCTTGGTCCTTCACAGCGTCTTCGCCTTCAAGGCAGTCACGGATCAGGCGGTAGTGGGATTGGAGACGATCCCAGCGGGAGCGGCGGTTAGACATGGCGGCTACCCTTCAAGGATCAGCGGGATCAGGTGCGGATAGCCGATCAAGAAAAGTCCCGGTCCGTGGTGAACCGCAACGCCATCGCGGCGACGTTCGAGGCGGATTGCGCCTTCGCCGCCGTCGCGGGACTCAGGGTCGGAGAGGAAGGCGCGCAGAGCGGTGAGGAGGGATTGCTTGCTGAGGGGGACCGGGAAGACGGCGCTCGTGGAGTTGGTGATCTGTTTCAGTTCGGACGCGTTGTCGCCGGTCGCCGTAAGGGTGATGGTCATTTGAGCCTTCTTTGCGGTCGCGACCAAGAGGGGGTGAAAGGAGTCGGGGATGCAGTCCCGCGTGCGCTTTCCCTCTTGGTCGCTTGTGTGACAGCCGAGCGCACAGCATGACGATACAGCCTGCGCGGGAACGTCGTCGCGGGCAGAACAAGGTGTTGTCGGGCGCAGGCGCAGGAGAATGAGGTGGAGGTCATTCGCCGGGAAAGCATTGCTTTGCGAACCGCAGATATTCGCGCTCTGCCCGTTCGAGGGCGGCGGGGTCAGGGTGACGGACCTGCGACAGGTAGCAGGTGGCGAGCAGGTGAAGGGCGACCTTGCGCTCTTCGATTGGGAGGGGCGGCGGCGCGTCAGGGGTGACGTGGGCGACACCGTTCTCATCGAGGTAAGGAGGCATGGTCACGGGCCTGTCGTCGTGGGGATGCGACCATGATCGGCGGACGCGCGGGCCTGCCGCAAACGGTGTCTGAGGATGGACCTCGGATGGGCGGGGCGACAAAGTTCTGGAAAAAATCTGTCCGACCGTGGGGGCGGGTCCGTCGATCTGCGGCAGGGGGTCCCCTTCCACCCTACCCCGACGCCGTGTTGTGCGTCCGATCTAGGTAGGGGCAAGATGATGTGTCTGCGCCTTCGCCTTATGTTCAGACAACATATGACATGCGTTACAGATCAAGCAGTTAGCGCACGGTTTGTAGGTGCGCTGTAGGCGAGGGTCGTTTCAGGCGCAGGATCCAGATACGGCAGCAATGTTGACGCACCACGGAGCGACCGCCGCGAGTTACGGTGCGACCTGCCATCATGCGACGCCACGACGTGGGACGCAAAACTCGCAAACACCAATAACTCTTAAACTAGCTTGTCGAGATAAATGGATGGATGGATGGTGAGCAAAACAGTCAGCATCCATCCATCCATTTAATTGTGTGCGACACTTTGCTGCCGCACACCGTTTTCGTAGTTTGCGTCCCGCTCACGCGATGCCCGCACTCCTGTCCCGCGACTCCGCGTAGACCTTCGCCATCTCGAAGACGTCGTCCGCCGATGCTTCCACTTCGCGCTGCTTCTGGAAGATGAATTCCCGATCCCGCCCGCGCGTGACGACCCAACCCGTTGACTTGGCGAGCAGCGATACACACTCCGGTATCCGCGACCCCATCACTCGCGCGTTGGACGGAACGTCAGCCATTGAGATCGGGATCGGCGCTTCCTTAAGCGTGTCCCTCAGCTCCATCAGCAGCCTGCCCGCCGTGTCGCGGTAGACTGACCCCACGCCCTTGTCGAACCCCTTCAGATGGTGGACGAGAAACTGATAGACGCTATCAGCCTCGCCAGACTCGAGCGCGATGGACATCCGCATCAATTCGTAGTGCGACATGAACCAGCCATCAGGCCGCCCCATAAGACGCGCCACACTCTCGCCGACGCGCGTGAAGACCCCGAACCGTGCCGTCGTCTGTTCGATCCCGTGAACGTCGCGCATCACCCGAGAGACGAGGTCGAACAGCACACCCCGATACTTCGGCAGCATCGCACGGCGACGGGAAAGGAACTCTTCCTCGTCGATGTAAGCCGTCGGCTTGGTCAGGGTGATCCTGATGATCCGCTCGATAAGGTCCTGCTTATAGAAGGTCGGATCGACCCCCGCGACAAGCACAGGGCGCATCGCATCCAGCGCGAACACGTCACCATCCGAGTACTTCTTCCGCCTGGACATACCACCGCCCGTCGCCATGCGGCAGAGTGCGTCTGAGAACTTGCTGAGCGAAGTCACGTTGTCGAAGGACAGCACGGCTGACTGATAGGCGGACACGACAAGGTCTTCCTCGCTCTGCGGGTCGCCTGCCTGCGCGCCGACCTTTGGATCGACAATCTGGACGATGGTGCTCAACGTGGACGACTTGCCCGACCCTGCAATCCCGTCGAGTATCGCGATGGGACACTGCCCGCCGGGATGGATGATCGTTGTCGCCATCCAAGCCAGCAAGAAGATCATCGAGTCCTGATCGACATTGAAGAAGGCGAGGAGTTCATCGAGCGACCCGCCACGTTCGACGGCCATCGGCAATCCGACACCTTTGCGGAACTGGACAGGGGCCGCATTGTTGACCCGCCACCCCTCCTCGTCGATCTCGACGATGGTGCGTTCCTTATCGGCAAGGAAGACGTAGCGCTTGCCGCCGACCTTCGCGAACCGCAAGGCGATCTCCTCTGGTTCGGTGTCGCGAGCCATCGCCATAGCGATCATCTGAGCGCCCTTGACGGCGCGCTCGTCCGGCAAGTTCTGTTCCTTCCGATACAGCGCGAGGGCGACCGTTTCCTTGAACTCATTCGAGTCGATCTGCACGAAGTCCCGTTCCCGCAGTTCCGCATACGCCTTGTCTGACTGGTCGCGGAGGATCTTCACGTCAGTGAGGAAGTCGAGAGCGAGCAGTTTGCGGCGTTCCGACTGCGTGAATGGCCATTTGCCGCTGTAACCGTTTTCCTTCGCGATGTACCAGAACGACAGGGGCGAGTAGTTCTTCGCGCCTGAAAGCTGGTTCCACTCGTCCTCGTCGCCGTGCCGATAGGCAGATGACGACTTCGACCACTCGACCCAGCGATCACGCGCCCAGTCGTTCTCTTTGCCGAAGGCGACCTGAAGGCAGATGCCCGCAGCACCCCACTGCGCACGGTCGTCCGCACTGAACCTCTTGATGAAGGCGTCGAAGGCCGCGTCCCGATCAACGTCGGGCGACTGCTCTGCCTTCTTCTTTCCGGGCTTCTGCATCGGCACGAAGCGCAGATCGAGGTCTTCAACGGAACACTCCTCAAGGTCAACCATCGTGCCCGAACGCACGAGCCGCATGGGCACGGATTTCCGACCGCAAGGGATCGCGACGTTCTGCCACCCGAACCCTTTCGGCAGAACCTCAACCCCGTGTTCAATGCTGATGACCTGCCCCTTCGCGTTGAACTGCTTCTTGTTGAGGCTGCCCGACGCGACCGGCACGAACTTCGTGTTCTCGACTTTCACCCCATCGAGGAGGCGCTTTGCGTCCTCCTTGAGCTTATCGACCCGGCGAGCGTTCCCGAACGCAAGCCAGATGTGGTAGCCGTTTCCGCCGCCAGAGCGGAACAGCAGGAAAGGAAGGCCCAACTCCTCAAGGTGAAGGGCCACGTCGATGGTCGGCGTCTTGGCAATGCCCTCGCCCGACTTGTCGTCGAAGTCGAGAACGAGGAAGTGCGACTTTTCGCGGTCGGGATCGGCGCACAGATACATGCCAAGCGCCTGCCCACCCGAAAGGTGCGCCTGCAATGCGTCCGCCGTGATCGGGCCGTCCACGGGCGTGTATCCCGCCTCGCCGTTCGCCGCGAAGTAACGCGTGTGCCGCTCCCTGTGTCCGAGCGCGACGATCTGCTCAATGATGGTCACGGTCAAGCCCTCCGAGGCTCGACCCGCCCGCTCTCCACGAAGGCGTCGAGGTCAGACTTCTTGTAGCGGACGCGACCTTCGCCAAGTTTGTGGAAGGCCGGGCCGCGCTTCACCATCCGCCACCATTCAAGGCAGGACTTGCTGTAGCCGAGATATGCCGCTGCCTGAGCGGTATCGAAGAGGGTGTCATTGTTCGTGTCGCGCATAGCGAAACATCTCCAGTTCAGGATGATGTCTCGCTGCGCGTCCCGTGGGTGGTCCTGCCTTTAGCTTGACGGTGGCTTTTGTTCCACCTAGCCGCAGTGCCGTTGCGTCCCACGCAGTCAGGCTCTCGCCCAATTCGCAGCCATCAGGTCGTCACGTTCACCACGACCAAGACGGATTGATAGTTCGAGTAACTTAGGACCTCCCTCAAGGCATTGCAAGACGCCTGAGAAAGAATTTCTCACTAAATCAGGTGGTTGCGTTTAAACGCAGAGGTCAGAGGAGGTCGCGCTGTTTAAACGCGCCTACCACCGCCTTCATCGGTTCGATCAGATGCCGGTAAGCGGTCGCGCTGTAACGCCTGCCCGTGACAGAGGTCGGGGTATGGTTCAACAGGTGTCCAACCGTGCCCTCACTGAGGCCTGCGTCGTGCTCAGCAACCGTCGCGAATGTGCGGCGATGGTCGTGCGGCGACCAAGGCAACTCCGCCGGCCTCCGCAGGTGCAGCGCCTGACGTTTGCCGTGGAACACGAATTCCGAGCGGTAGATGCGCATCGGGTCAATGATCGCATGGTGGACGTCGAGCAGCGGCAAGTCGAAAGGCCTGCCGTTCTTTGTCGTCGGCAAGTGCAAGTGATCATCGAACACCTGATCCCAGCGCAGCGCCATCGCCTCATCGCGGCGAAGGCCCGTGAACAGCAGGAAGCGGTAGTATGCGCGGTGCACGTCATTTTCGAGGGCATCGACCGATTTCTTCCACAAGTCGAAGTCGTCGATGACCGTCTTCGGTGGTTCTTCCGGGTGCCATTCAATCGCGATGGTCGGACAGACCGGCAGTTCGTGGGTCTTGAGGGCGTGGTTGTAGACCGAACGGAAGGTCTTAAGCGTGTGGTTCGCTGCACGCTGCCCGCCCATCTGTTTCGGGCGTCCACGGACGTCCTTGCCCGAGCGAACGACCGAGATGCGCTCGTGCGCCTCGACGCACATCGACCGCGTGATCTCGTCGAGGGGCAGTTTCAGCCAAGCCTTCAGGTGCGACTTCATTTGCGACGCGACCATCCCCCTGTTGTGCTCTGACCGCAGTTTCGCGCGTGCGAGGTACCGTTCGAGGGCCTCTTCAAGCGTCGGCGTCTTCTTGGCTGTCAGCTTCTTCGCCGCGACCCCCGTTGCATGTTCGGTCGCGAGTTCGAGCGCCGCAACACGAGCGTCGAAGGCGTCGATCAGCGGATAGTTCCCGATCTTGATCCGCTGCGTCAGGCCTTTCACGTCCTTCTGGAAGTAGAAGGTCTTTGTCGTCTTGCCCGTGAAAAGGGCGAACCCCTTGATCTCCGTGTCCCACAGTCTCGCGTTCGGTGGAGCCTTCTTGCAGGCGGTCTCCGTCAGTTTGGTGAGTTCAGGCATCTCCGTTCATCCCTTTTGCAGGCCTTTTGTAGGCAGCGCATTGCAGCGTGGTAGATCACGCTGGGACGATACATCAACGGCAAGTCATTGTTTTTCAACCGCTTTGCAACACATTGCAAGGTGCTCATACTGATGTGCTATAGTTCCCAAGCTTACGACGAGGGTTCGATTCCCTTCACCCGCTCCAAGTCATAAGCGTCGTCCCTTGGGGCGGCGCTTTGCTTTTGTCGCTGATCTTGCCTGCAGGGCATGGCGCTGCTAGCCATTGGTCCATCCTGCGACATTCGGGACAAGGGGTCATCCATGCGCGCTTCGTTCACGTCAGCCATTGCTTTTCTTGGTCTTGCGGCCTGTGTATCCGAGACGCCCTCCGCCGACCCCTATCCCTTTGTCGGCAGCTGGGATTGCGGGGTTGCGACGTTCACCTTCACCAACACAACCTACAACAACGGCACCGACACCTATCCAATCCGGTTTGTGGCCCGGGACGGGCGAAACTACACGTTGCGGCTGGGGGATGGCTCGACCATCGGTCTTGGCCTTGTCACCGACACCGGGCTGACCTGGATTTCCGGCGCGACCAGCGACCAGTTCAGCTGTCGCCGCGTGAACTGACTTCCGTTCGGTAAGCGGACCGGGTAACTGGTCGCGATCAACAACGGAGCATTCCATGTCCAGCACTATCACCCGCTACGGTACCGGCCCCCGCATGTCCGAAGCTGTGGCCTACAACGGCATCCTGTGGGTCGCAGGCCAAGTCGGTCAGCCCGGCGCAAGCGTTGCCGAGCAGACCCGCCAGTGTCTGGCCGAAGTCGATCGCATTCTCGCAACGGCCGGCACCGACAAGACCCGGATCCTTTCGGCCCAAATCTGGCTTGCCGATATCTCGACCTTTGCCGAAATGAACTCGGTCTGGGACCAATGGGTGCCGCAGGGCCATACGCCCGCGCGGGCCACTGGCGAGGCCAAACTCGCGACGCCGGACTACAAGGTCGAAGTCATTGTGACCGCGGCGCTGGCCTGATCTTTCAGGTAAGGGAAACCCGATCTGTCACCTGTTTGGGGTATGCGCCCCAAAGCGCCCCTTCCTATGCACGGGAAGGGGCAAAAAGCCCCGGTTCCTTCCAAAAAAGGGCTTGCAGATGTCTTCTCCCTCACCGCTCCTCACCCGTGGTTTTCTGGTTGGCGTTCTTATTCTGTCAACGGCCTATGGCGCATCGGCGCTGACGGTCAATCGCACGAACAAGCTGATCGACGGGACTTATGTTCCCGTGCTGGTCGTCAAGGTTGGCGGCGAAACCCATGTCCACCAGATTGGCGAGGATGGCTTGACCCGGTCGATCCTTTTCAACCGCAAGCGCGCGCTGGAATGGGCACGTGACCGCTATGGCGCGGAAATCGTCGACATCGCCGAGGACAGCGGCGGCGATGGTGGTGGGGGTTACAGCTATGACGGCGATGATGGCGCCTATACATGAGCCGCCCCCGGGCGCTTCTGGCCAATGAGGCCGGGGGCGGCCGAGGCCACGTCACGACGCTTGCCACGGTCGCGCGGGCGCTTGGGCGCAAGGTAACGCTGGTCTCGGCCTTGGCGCGCGACGCTTATGCCAAAGAAGTCTCTGACTTGTGCGAAAGCAGCTTCAAGCCGCCGCTTCTGTCCCGCACGCGCGAAGACGAGGTGCGCCTGGGCTTTCGGGGGTGTGCGACCTGGGCCGATGGTCTGGCAACGCTTGGTCTGGCGGACGAGACACGCATCCGGCGCGGGCTGAGGTTCTGGCGTAATCTGATCGTTGACCAGGACATCTCGCTTCTCGTGGCCGATCACGCGCCGCTGGCCTTGTGGGCGGCGCGCGGATTGCGGGATGAAGGCTGGGACATGCGGGTGGTCAATATCGGCATCGGCTACACTGTGCCGCCTTCGGATCTTCTGCACTTTCCGCCCTTTCTGCCCGATGTTCTGCGGACCCTGCATGATGAGGCAGCGACGCTGGCCGTGCTGAACCGAGTGGGGGCAGAGTTTGATCTGGCCCCGCTGCCGCGACTGTCGGCGCTCTATGCTGTGGATCTTTCTCTGGTCACCAGCTTTGCCTTTCTTGATCCCTATGTCCGGACGCGTGATCCGGCTGTCAGGATCCCGCCCCTTGTACCGGCGTCTCGGGTCAAGGCAGGTGCTGGCCGAGGCATCTTTGTCTACTTTTCCACCACAGAACTTGCCGACCCGGCGCTGGTCGACGCCCTTGCCTGTTTGTCCGTTCCCCGCCGAGGCTATCTGCCGAGTGCACCGTCCGACGTGCACAATCGGCTGCTGGCTTCGGGCATGGAGCTTCTTGACCAACCAGCCAGCGCACATGACATCGCGGACTATGCCCGGCTGATCGTTCATGCCGCACCGCATGGCACCATCAGCCTCGCAGCGCTTGCCGGGTTGCCGCAAGTCGGCATACCGCAGCATCAAGAGCAGCTTTACAATGCCCGGACGGCTGCGGCGCGGGGCATCCTGCGCATTGGGCAGCGGGGCAATTCAGGACTTGGGTCCCTGATCGCCGAAGCCTATGCTGATGAAAGACTTGCAGCCGCCGCACTGGCTTTTGCCGAACCCTTGCGCATCTCGCATCCGTGGGATCCGGAGGCGGATCTGTCTGCACGGATCGATCCGCTTCTGTTCGGCCTGGGCGTGCCTGTCTAGGTCAAGCGCGCAGGAAAGCGACGAGGGCAGCTGTCGAGCCGTCCTTTCCGTCCGTATCCGCCTTACCCTCAAGCACTGGCTGGAGGGCCAGCGCCAGTTCCTTGCCCAGTTCTACCCCCCATTGGTCATAAGAATTCAGCCCGAGGATCACTCCTTCGACAAACACCCGATGCTCGTACAGCGCGATGATCTGGCCGAGCGTGAAGGGCGTCAGTTGGTCATAGGCCAGCACGGTCGAGGGTCGGTTGCCCGGGAACACCCGATGCCGCGCCTGGCGTTCCAGCTCAGGCCCCGCCAGGCCCTTCTTCGCCATGATCGCCCGGGCTTCGTCCAGCGACCGCCCGCGCAGCAGAGCCTCGGCCTGCGCAAGGCAGTTCGAGACCAGCAGCAGGTGCTGATGCGCGAGGTCGGGCTCATGGCCGCGCCGCGCCACGAGGAATTCACAGGGCACCACCCGCGTGCCCTGGTGGATCAGCTGATAGAAGGCATGCTGGCCGTTGGTCCCGGGCTCGCCCCAGACCACGGGGCCGGAATGGTTGTCAAGGTCCGACCCGTCGATGGCGACACGCTTGCCGTTACTTTCCATCTCCAGCTGCTGCAGATAGGCCGGAAGCCGCGCAAGCCGTTGATCATAGGGCAGAACGGCCCGCGTCGCGTAACCACAAACCTGATTGTGCCAGACGCCGACCAACGCCAGCATGACGGGCATGCTCTGATGGAAAGGCGCCGTCAGGAAATGCTGGTCCATCGCCCGCATCCGGCCCAATGGCAATCATCAGCGATAGGCCAATCGGCCCCCACATCGAATAGCGCCCGCCGACCCAATCCTCGAACCCGAAAACCCGCGCGGGATCAATGCCATAGGCGGCGGTCTTGTCACCCGCCGTGCTGACCGCCGCGAACTGCGCTGCGGGGTTCTTGACCTTCGCCCCCATCCAGCGCTTGGCGGTGTCGGCGTTGGTCATCGTCTCGATGGTTGTGAAGGTCTTCGATGCCACGATCACCAAAGTTGTCGTCGGATCAAGGCCT
>JALOTD010000106.1 GCA_025458105.1 Tabrizicola sp.
CCCCGCGCCCCCCTCCAGCCGGTCCGCCCCAGACCCGCCCAGCAGCGTGTCAGACCCGTCCCCCCCGTACAGACTGTCAGTCCCAGACCCGCCAGAGAGGACATCATTGCCCGCGCGTCCGTCCAGATGGTCGTTACCGGCAAGGCCGAAGAAGGTCTCATCACCCTGACTGCCGAAGATGCTGTCGTTGAAGGCCGTAAACTCCCAAGCCTCGATGCCGACGAACAAATCGCCAACCGCATCGCCCGTCGCACGCAGAGAGTCCTGCAAATCCAGTCGAAGCGAGGAACCTTGGCCCGAATAGCTGACCAGATCGACGCCGCTACCCCCATCCAGCCGGTCCGCGCCTTCACCGCCGATCAGCGTATCGTTGCCATTGCCGCCCAGCAGGGTATCTGCACCCCCGCGCCCTTCAAGCCGATCGTTGCCGTCCATACCCCAGATGCCGTTGGCCTGAGCGTCGCCGCCAAGCGTGTCGGCATGGTTCGACCCTTCAAGCTCTTCGATGCCAAGGTAGCGGTCACCCTGTGCCTCGCCCGTATTGACACCGGGATCGGCAAGGTCGGCCGTTAGGCCGGTGGTCGCCTCGACATAGCGGGCCCGGTCCCGGCCGCTGCCACCATCCAGCAGATCGGCCCCGGCTCCTCCGAACAGAAAGTCATTGCCGGGGCCGCCGAGCAAGGTGTCGTCGCCATTTCCGCCGCTCAACCGATCTGTGCCGTCGCCGCCGTCCAAAAGATTGGCTGTGGCGTCCCCGGTCAGCGTGTCATTGAACCGGCTGCCAATGACCGCCTCGAAGTTGGTATGTGCCTGACCTGCCGCCAGCCCGGTGTTGGACGACGGTGACCCGATGGCGTAGCGGATGCCGGTGGAGGACGTAGACAGATCGATCGTGTCAAAGCCGTCACCGCCGTCCAGTGTGTCAGCGCCCGGGCTGAGGCGAAAGCGGTCGTTGCCTGCCGTTCCCGTCTTCAGGTCGGTTTGCGGCGTTCCCTGCACCAGCAGGTCCGGGGATTCAGGCGGTGGGGCATGCCACAGCCCGATGAAATCGCCCAGCCGGAACGCACCCGGCAGGATCGGCAAGCCATTGGGCGACCGCAGTTCCAGTGTCTCGCCGTCATACTGGATCAGAGCGCCGGTGGGCGTGGCGGTGATGGTCAGGACGGACAACGAATGAATCGGACCCCAGGCTGACAGGTCGATCCGGTCGATCCCCAGCTGGAAATCGACGATCACGTCATGCGATCCGTCGCGCGTCATCACAAAGAGATCGGCCCCTGCCCCGCCGCTGAGCGTATCGCCGCCCGAACCATCGACCAGAAGATCGGACCCGCTTCCCCCTTCGATAAGGTCGTTGCCGTCTCCGCCCAGAAGCATGTCGCTGCCAGATATCCCGGTCAGAGAGCTGTCATCCGGGCCAGCGAATTGAATGGCCCCCATCGGACCAAGATCAACGGACAGCCGGGTGATGCCGGTCCCCTCTCCGGCGACGAAGATATCGATCCGGTTGCCGTCCATCCGGGCCGTGATCGCGGTGATGTTGTCCAGCGCAAGACCTGGTAACTGCAGCTGGCTTGCCACCAGAACCAGGCGTCCGTCCGGCAGCATCGTCATCAGGTTCAGCCCGCCATCCGCGCCGCCTGCGATGACGAAGACCCGGCCCGCGTGGCTGATCGTCTCGATCGCCTGCACGCCGGCAAAGCGGGTATCCAGTGTATCGACGACGTGGTCGGCTACCCGCATAGCCCCATCCGTCCCGACCTCGACCACACTGATCGACGAGGATCCGACCGAACCCACCACCAGATAGGTGACCCCGGCCATGGTGACGGCCTCGACCGCAGAGGGATCGCTGATCCCAAGGCCCTGCGGCGCCCCCAGCATCTGCATTGCCCCAAGGGCACCGGTCGGACCGATGGCGAAGGTCCGGATGACGTCGGCCTCTAGCGAGAGGCTGACCAGATAGGTCGTACCGCCAACCGACACAGTCGTCAGGGCAGAGATGTCAATACCCGAATGCGCGCCGTCCAGAACGCGCGATCCGAGGAACGTCACAGTGCCGTTCGGCGCAAGGCTGTAGGCATAAAGCGTGCTTTCCCCGCTGCGCGCCTGGTACAGGTAGGTCTGCCCACCGATCGTGACAACCGTCTGCGCGGCCACAGTCCCGGTCAGGCCCCCGGTCAGTTGCACAGCAGAGCCAAGGCTGCCCGTTCCCTCCAGGCTGTAGCCGCGTGGTCCGGCGAGGTTTGCCCCCGACACCAGAAGCTGCGGCGTGCCGTTCACCGTGACCAGGTCCAGTTGTGCCGGTGCGGGCAGAGTGATGCCCGGCGCGGTCATCTCCTGGTCGACCAGAGTCACATTGGCATCGACATCCAGCGCCAGGACACCACCGCCTGCGCGTGTCGCGGTATACAGCATGAGGTTCCCCCCGCGCTGCACCAGCTGCATGTCGCTGATCCCCGAGATCATGTTCAACGGCGCAGCCGTGAACGTCTCCACAACCTGGAATGAATACACCCCGGCCCCACAAGCACCCACTTACCCAAGAGGCAGGTTGCCTGCGCATCCGGACACAGGCCGGGGGTGGATCTGGGCAGAAAGGCGGCGTTTCGTCAGGCTTTTCCGAAAATGCCGCATAAGAAAGAAGGGCGGGGGCTCAGCGACCGACCCCGACATAGGTTTCAAACCCTGCCTCGCGCGCTTCATCGGGATCATAGACGTTGCGCAGGTCGGCGAGTTTTGGCGTTGCCATTTTTCGCGCCAGCTTGCCCAGATCAAGGCCCCGGAACTCGTTCCATTCGGTGAGCATCACCAGAAGATGCGCGTCGTTTGCGACCTGATAGGGATTGTCCACCCATTTGACCCCGGGCAACAGCGCCTCGCCCTCGTGACGGCCTTGCGGATCGCTGACCCGCACCCGTGCGCCGGCTCCGACCAGGGCTGGGATGATTGTCAGGGATGGCGCTTCACGCATGTCGTCGGTGTTCGGCTTGAAGGTCACACCCAGCACCGCGATGGTCTTGTCCCGCAGCACCCCATCACACAGATCGACGATCTTGTCGATCATCCGCCGCTTTACCTCGTCATTGACCTTGATCACGGTCTCGACAATCTGCAATGGCACAGAATGATCCTGCCCCGTCCGCGCCAAAGCCTTGGTATCCTTTGGAAAACAGCTGCCACCATAGCCTGGCCCCGCGTGCAGGAACTTGTCGCCGATCCGACCATCCATGCCCATGCCTTTTGCAACAGCCTTGACGTCCGCGCCCACCTTTTCGCACAGGGCGGCAATTTCGTTGATGAAAGTGATCTTTGTCGCCAGAAAAGCATTGGCCGCATATTTAATCATCTCGGCGCTTTCCAGCCCAGTATAGACGACCGGAAATTCTCGCAGCGACAGCGGGCGGTAAAGCTCGGCCATCACCTTGCGCGCCTTCTTCGTCTCCACCCCCACGACCACGCGATCGGGATGCATGAAATCGTCGATCGCCGCCCCTTCGCGCAGGAATTCCGGGTTGGACGCGACGTCGAAGGCTGCTTTCGGATTGGCAGCCAGAATCGCCTTCGCCACATCTCTATTGGTACCGACCGGTACGGTGGATTTCGTCACCACGACCGCATAGCCTGTCAGGGCCCGGCCAATCTCGGCCGCCGCTGCCATCACATAGCTCAGGTCTGCATGGCCATCACCGCGCCGGGTCGGCGTACCGACGGCGATAAAGACTGCCTCGGCGCCGGCGACGGCCTCGGCTAGATCGGTGGTAAAGGACAAGCGACCCGCGGCCGTGTTCTTGGCCAACAGGGCCTCGAGCCCTGGCTCGAAGATCGGAACCTCGCCCGCCTTCAACCGCGCGATCTTGCCGGCATCCTTGTCGACGCAGACGACATCATGGCCGAAATCGGAAAAGCAGGCCCCCGATACCAGACCCACATAGCCTGTCCCGATCATCGCGATCCGCATCCTGCGCCCTTCCCGACTGCTGACCGGATCTGTCTAACAGGCGGAGGGGACTGCCGAAAGGGCCAGCCGTGCAACAGACTGGCCCCCCGATGCGGTCATTTGGTCGGAAAACGGCCTTTCACCTCGGCGACCTTGGCCAGCCAATCGGCCTCGACCACTTCTCCGCGCTGCCATTTGAAGAACAGCGGATCGGCCTCAGTCGCCAGCGCCTGGCGCACCGCCTGGTCACGCGCCTCCTGCTCGGCCGCTTCGGCGTCGCGTCGTAGAGCCTCCAACTCGGCTGCCGTCGGTTTCCGGTTGCTCCAGAGGATCTTGCCCATTTTCAGCGCCCCGTGAAGGTCTGTTCGACCCAGATGTAGTCATGTGTGGCCGCCTGCAGAGCGGTCGTCCCTGCTGACCGCAGGCACTGTAGAACAAAGCCCGTCTCGCGCCCGACGGCAGTCGGGATATTCGTGGTGATGGTCGCCACCAGGGTACCATCGATGAAAAACCGGGCCTCGGTTCCGGCAGCGTTGACTTCTGCCTGCAGCTTGTAGGTGGTGTTGGCCGCCACTGCGACGCCGGTATCAACAGCTGTTTCGACGTTGTTCGACCGCGTCACAGCCTGCCAGCGCCCGCCGTTCACGGAATGGGTATAGCGGAAGAACGCACCATCCGTGGCCTCTCCTGTCACGTTGTCGGCGAATCCGCCGCGGAAGGTCCAGGTGTTGGTGGCATCGGACAAGGTCAGGATCCGGGTCCGGATGATGACCTTGGCCAGACCCAATCCAAAGCGCAGACCCCAGCTGGTCGATCCAAAGGCCGCTCGTCCGGTTGCTGTGGTGCCAAGGTCAGCGCGGATCCAGCCGATACCGCCATCCTGCGGTCCACTCAACACAGTCAGGGCCGCCCCAGTGCCTGTGACGCTAGTCGCCCAGAACTCGCTGCTTGTCGTGGCGATCAGGTCGGTAAAGGCAAAGAACCGGTCTGGTCCCATTTCCGGATGGAGGGCCAGGCCTGGGGTCGTGATGTCGACCAGAGGCAGCACCGCATCCGTACCTGTGTCGCTCTGGATCGTTCGGGTTGCAGCGTCGTATGAAAGGTTTGTGGCCCCGCCCCCGCCAGGAGCGGCCCAGGTTCCGTCGGCGCGCAGAAAGTTGGTCGTGCCGCCCCCGCTGGCCGGTGCCAGGCCGGCATCGGACGCGCTGACCAGCGGCAGGGTGACATCCGCCCCGGTGGACGAGGCCAAGAGCCTGGTCGCAGCGGTATAGCTCAGGTCCGTCGCTCCACCGCCTCCGCCCGCCGCAGCAAAGGTAAGCCCACCACCAAAGCGGCCACGCGGTCATCCACCGCTTCGGCAAAGTCGCTGATCGTGCTGGCGATCTGGCTGCCGGTATGCGTCGCCCGGTCCCGCAGCGCGGCGTCGGTGGCATTGGCCGTCGCCCCCGTCGCAACACTGTCCAGCTTGGTCTTGTCTGCCCCGGACATGAACCCCGCGACGGACGTCGTCGCGACCGCGTGCAGCGTGCCGCCGCCGCGCGAGCCATGGGCCGTGTCGTTGAACCGGGCCGCCGGAAGTGTGCCAGCCGACAGGTCTGTCGCACTACCGCTGGTCGCAACCGCCGCAAGACCGGTGATGGTACTTGCAGCCTGCGTACCGGTATGGGTCGCCCGGTCGCGCAGGGCGGCATCAGTGGCATTTGCGGTCGCACCGTCCGCCACGTTCAGAATACCCCGCGCCTGCGCCGGAGAAAGCACCTCGGGCGCGCCGGTCCCCGACGTATCGCGGCCAAGGAAACTGTCGGTCGCCATGCTCGCCAGCTTGGAAAGGCTGACGACTCCCGCATCGATCGTCCAGGTCGCGCCCCCACCTGACACGGTGATATCACCCTTGTCGCCGTCGGTGACACCACCGCCGCCGCCCACGGGCAGGGTCAGTCCGCCTGACCGCACCTTCACCTCGCCCGAGGTGGTGTTCAACCACAGGGTCCCATCCGCCGGGCTGATCGGGTCTGCCGCTTGACCGCCCAGGTGCAACGGTTGCGGCACGGTCACCTCGCCCGTTGCCCCATCTGCGTCCATGGCAGTGAACCAGGTGACCCCGTCCGCGCTGACCTTGACCGAGAAATCGTCCGACCCCGCCGTCCCCATCTCGGCCCGGCCCGAGAACCCGGTCTGGAACAGAAGGCTGGCCGTGTCCGTTGCGGCCGCCTTGTTCAGCTTCAGCTGATGTCCCGATCCCGAGTGGTTTAACAGTGTCGCGGGCGAGGAGACCGTCAAGCGGTTCGTCGCATCCGCCGTCGCCGCCACCCCAAGCTGCGTGACGCTCAGCGGGCCTTCGGACGGGGCGACCCAGGCCAGCCCGTTGAAGACGGCCGTCTGCCCCTCGGCCAGCACATGCGCCCGCCAACCGGGCAGGGCCTGGGTGAACTGCCAGCCGGTTTGCGCGAATAGCGCGATCCGCCCCGCCTGTCCCGCCCAGGCCCCGGTCGGAGCCGCCGCCACGATATGACGATCCCCAATCGACGGCAGCGCCGGGGGGGCGGACAGCGTCCGGTTGATGACCGTCAGCTGGACGATCAGGTCCAGCGCCACCAGCGCCTCGTTGTGCGTGACATGTTTCTGCGCCTGCGCCGGAAGGATCAGGGGCAGCGACAGGATCGTCGTTTCATCGGGCATCGGAACCTCCGCAGGATCGCCTTGGCCCGCGACCCTAGGGAATGTCCGTCAACGCCCGCTAAGCGCCCCGTGCGCCGACCGACGCTTGGCGCAACGCCCGGTAGGGTGGGCAAGCTGCCCACCCTACGTCAGGGCACGGCCTCAGGGCTCGGGCTGCGGCGGAATGCGACCGCGCCGAGCCTCGGCCCAAGTGTTCAGACTGACCGCTCCCACGATCAGCGCGCCGCCTAGAATCACGAACCCATCCACCGCCTCGCCAAAGACCAGCGTCCCCAGAAGCGCCGCCCACAGGATCTGCAGGAACGTCACTGGCTGGGTGACCGCAAGGGGGGCCGCACGAAACGCCCGCGTCATTGCATAGTGCCCAAGTGTCGCCAGCACTGCGACCCCGGCCAGCCAGGCCAGCTGAACAAGGCTTACGGGTTGCCAGACCCACAGCGCAATGGGCGCCAGGCCCACGGCCACCGTCACCGACAGCATGGCCACGACGACCGATGCCGGAACCATCAGGCTCAGGCGCTTGGCGAAAATGTAGCTGACCGCAAAGCACAAGGTCGCGGCGATCTGCGACAGATGTCCGGCCGAAATCTCGCGCAGGCCCGGTCGCAGCACCACCAGCGCCCCCAGCAGCGCCACGACCACCGCCAGGACCCGCCCACGCCCCAGTCCTTCCCCCAACAGAAGGCCTGCGATGACCAGAACAACCACGGGGTTCAGGAACCCGATCGCTGCCATCTCGGCGACCGGGACCCGGGCCATGGCCCAAAACCAGAAGATCACCGCCGCCACATGCAGCCCGCCCCGCCACAGGAACAGGGGCCACAGCCCCGGCCCGATCCGCGTGCCCCGCATGCCCCAAAGCGCCGGCGCAAGGATCACCAGTCCGAAGAGGAACCTGATGAAGGCCGATTGCGTCGCCGGCAGCTCTGTTCCAAGATGCTTAACGATGCCGTTCACGCCAACAAAGGCCAGCGTTGTCACCAGCATCCACACCACCCCTTCGACGGGGCGGCCAAGGTCCCTTGCGTCCTGCATCGCCGCACAGAAGCGCAACCGCGCGACAATGACAAGCCGAAGGCGTCAGACCGGAACGCAGGTCACCCGCACGGTCCCCGCACCGATCCGGTCGACCGCCGACACGAGCAATTCAGGCGGCGGACCCGCAAAGAACGGCGCCCCCTGCCCCAGGACGACCGGCTGATAGTACAGCCGGTACTCGTCGATCAGCCCCCGCTCACCCGCCCACGCCGCCAGCACCGGCCCGCCCAGGTCGATCTCACCCGGCTCCTCGGCCTTCAGCTTGCGGATCGCGCCCTCGACATCGCCCCGGATCAGCACGGCATTCGGCCCAACCTCAGCCAGTGTGGTCGAGACGACCCATTTCCGCATCCGTCGCCAGGCGGCGGCAAACTTGTGCTCGTCTGCCTCCCATCCCGGTTGGTCTTCATCCCAGTACTGCATGATCTCATAGAGGGTCCGGCCATAGATGCTTCCGGTCAAGCCTGCGACCTGGGCAGTCCAGTGGCGGAACAGCTCCGGGTCCGGCGCAAAGGCCTCGTGGTCCACATAGCCGTCCAGGGACAGGTTCATCCCGAACACCAGCCGCGCCATGCCGACCTCCCTTTGCAAAGCCCGATATCACCCCAAAGCCAGCCCCGCTGCAATCGCCCACATCGTGCCGCCCACACCCACCTCCAGCCAGACCCAGGCTGACGGCTTGGCGAACACCGGGGCCAGCAAGCGCGCACCGAACCCGAGCGCTGTGAAAAAGCTCAAGGACCCGAAGGCAGCCGCTATTCCGAAGACCGCCTGATGCGGCGCGTACTGGGCCGAGATCGAGCCCAGCAGAACCACTGTATCCAAATAGACATGCGGATTGGCCCAGGTCAGGATCAGGGCGGTTGCCACGACCTTGCCCAAAGGGGCCGATCCGGCCTCAGACGGACGCAGCGCTTCACCCCCCTTCAACGCGGCCCTAAAGCGCAGAGCGCCGTAAACCACTAGAAACGCCACACCCAGCCAGCGCATCGCCTCGGCGAACCAGGGCAGAGCTTTCGACAGCGCCCCGAACCCCGCCACACCCGCCCCGATCAGGACAGCATCCGACACCGCGCAGACCGCCACCACTGCCAGCACGTGTTCGCGCCGTAGGCCCTGCCGCAGGACAAAGGCGTTCTGCGCCCCGATCGCTAGGATCAGACTGATCGCCACCAGATACCCGTTCACCGCCGCTTGCAGCATCGCCGTCTCCCCTTGCGCGGCTTGACGGCTAGGGCATTGACCTGCAACAGTCGAGTTAATCTTCCTGACGCAGAATTAGTTCCTCTAATGCTTGATCCTGCCCAGCTTGCCGCCCTCGCCGCCGTTCACCGGCGCGGATCCTTCGACCTTGCGGCGGCCGAACTGCATGTCACCCCCTCGGCAATTTCCCAGCGCATCAAGGCCCTGGAAGAGGTCGCAGGCACCCTGCTCATCCGCCGGGGTCAGCCCTGCGCCGCCACCGAGGCCGGTCTGCGCCTGATCCGCCATCACGACGAAATCACCCTTCTGGAACGCCAGCTTGCCAGCGATCTTCCCGGCCTTGCGGCGGGACCAGCAACGCTGCGCATCGCGGTGAATGCCGACAGCTTGGCCACCTGGGTCATCCCTGCCCTCGCGGCGACCGAGGGTTTCCTCTTCGACCTCGTGATCGACGATCAGGATGTCAGTCAGGACTGGCTTCGGCGCGGAGAAGTCGTGGCCGCGATCACCTCTCACCCCGGCCCCCTGCAAGGCTGCGACACTGTTCCTCTGGGACGACTGCGTTACCGCGCCACCGCCTCGCCTGCCTACATGAACCGCTGGTTCCCGCTTGGTGCAACACCGGACGCCCTCGTTCAAGCCCCGGCGCTGACCTTCTCGGACAAGGACCGCCTGCAAGACCGCTGGGTCGGCCGCCAGATCGGCGACAAGGCACGCCGCGCCACCTTTCCCAGCCATCGCATGGCTTCCTCCCAGGCCTTTGTCGACGCCTGCCTTGCCGGTCTCGGCTGGGGCCTGAACCCCGAGCCGCTGGTGCAGCATCACCTCGCCGACGGAACCCTTGTTGAACTGGTGTCGAACTCGCCGCTGGACGTGCCGCTTCACTGGCAGTTCACCCGCCTGGCCGCCCCCGCCCTTGCCGGACTGACCCGAGCAGTAAGGAGCGCCGCCGCGCGCAGCCTGGTCGCTTAGAGCGAAAGACAAACGGGGGCGGCTTTCGCCACCCCCGTTCAAACTTTCCGAAAGCGAAAAGGCTTACGCCAGCGCCAGGTTCACAGCCGACTCACGACCGTTGCGGTCCTGCTCGACGTCATAGGTCACAGCCTGTCCATCGGGCAGCGAGCGGATGCCCGCGCGCTCCAGAGCGGTGATGTGGACGAACACGTCCTTCGATCCACCTGCGGGGGCGATGAAGCCGAAACCTTTGGTTGCGTTGAACCATTTCACGGTGCCATTGGCCATCGTGATGTCTCCTGTCATGTGTGCCACCCGCACGCTTGCGATGGCCTGGCCCAAGTGTCGTGTCGATCGAAGCTGAAGGCCGAAGCAGACAGAAGACGATAGAAAGGAAACTCTGCCCCCCGCACATGCGCCTTTGTCAGCCACAAAGCAAGGGGCAAGGGAAATTAAAGCTGCGCCGCCACATCTTCGGGCACGTCAAAGTTGTGCGTCACAGTCTGAACGTCGTCATCCTCTTCCAGAAGATCGATCAGCCGCATCAGCTTTTGCGCGGTGTCCAGATCCACCTCGGTCCGCGACTGCGGCCGCCAGACGAGCTTCGATTCTGTCGACTCGCCCAGCGCCTTTTCCAGCGCATCCGACACCTCGGACAGGTTCTCCACCTGGCAATAGATCCAGTGGCCCTCCTCGTCCGACTCCACATCGTCCGCCCCGGCCTCCAGCGCCGCCATCATCACATCGTCCGCCGAGCCGACGCTCGCCGGATAGGAAATCTCGCCCACCCGATCGAACGAATGCGCAACCGAACCCGTCGTGCCAAGGTTCCCGCCGCACTTGGTGAAATACGACCGCACATTCGAGGCGGTGCGGTTCAAGTTGTCGGTCATCGCCTCGACGATGATTGCAATGCCGTTGACGCCGTAGCCCTCATAGCGGATCTCCGTGTAATCCGCCCCGTCGCCCATCTGCGACTTCTTGATTGCACGATCGATCACGTCCTTCGGCATCGACTGGGCCTTGGCCGCCTTCACGGCCAGCCGCAGGCGTGGGTTCATGTCCGGGTCGGGCATCCCCATCTTGGCTGCGACGGTGATTTCCTTCGACAGCTTGGAAAACATCTTGGACCGCAGCTTGTCCTGCTTGCCCTTGCGATGCTGGATGTTCGCCCATTTCGAATGGCCTGCCATGGCCCAGACTCCGGTCCCATTTCGGTGATGGCGACCTCTACACCGCCGAAAGGGAAATAGGCAACCCCGCCCCTTGGCCTCAGCGCCCGCGCAGCCGCATCATGAGGGCCAGGGCCAAAAGCACTGCCCCCAACCCTCCAACCGCTCCCGCAACCTGACCGATCCGGCGCATTGCCTCAGCCGCATCCGTTCCCAGATCGGCTGAAGTCCCCCACAGGAACAACCCCACCGCCACTGCAACCAGAAGCGCACCAACAAGACCAAGCCTCATGGATACCCGCATGTTTTACCCTTTCCTCAGTCATCCGTCGACGGAGGAGTAACAAAGACATGGTCCCGTCCCGTCGCATCCGTAATCACCACTTCGGCCATCGGGGGCACTGCGCCCTCGGCGCCCAACGCGCCGGTCAGTCCCGTCCACAGCTGCCGCAAGGCATTCGGTTTTTCCACCACGTTGACAGCATAGCCAAAGCCTGGTCCACAGACGTCCAGCCGCCCGACGGGTACCGTCGCCCAGTTCGCCCGGCAAACCGTCCCGTCGGCCAGCGTCACCGTCAGCACCTCAGCCGACAGCCGCGCCGCCTGCGGCACCTGAGGCTGGCCCGCAGTCACACACCCCGCCAGAGCCAGGCAACCGATCATCCAGCGCATTTCGCTAACCCTCCAGCATTGGTTCTGCCGCTACTTTCCAGACAACCGCCAGCGGTGAATCAGTTCAGTCTCGACTGCCTTGAACAGCAGATAGGCCGCCAGAACCGCCACCGCCCGCGCCCCGATATCCACGATCTGCAAAAGCCCACCCTCACGCAGCGCCAACCAGCCATGACGTGACACAAAGCCATAGTTCGCCATTGCCAGATTGATCAGGCCAAAGGACAGCCAGGCCACCGCACCTGCCGAAAGACCCAGAATGATCAGAAGAGCCGCCCAATGATACTCGGTCACCAGCAACCAGCGCCGCATCACAGTCTCCTACAGCGGCCAGATCAACGGGATCAGTGCGCAACTGACCAGCATCACGATGATGTTCAAGGGCAACCCGACCCTGGTAAAGTCGCTGAACCGATACCCGCCCGGCCCGTAGACCATCATGTTGGTCTGATAGCCCACCGGCGTTGCAAAGGCCAAGGTGGCCGAGAACATCACCGCCACGACAAACGGACGCGGATCATGGCCCAGCTTTTCGGCCAGTTCGATGGCGATGGGTGTATAGATCACCGCGACCGCGTTGTTCGACAGGAACTCGGTCAGGATCAACCCGATCAGATAGACCGCCAGGATCAACGCGAAAGGCCCCAGCCCCTCCAGCCACGGCGCGACCGCCGTCACGATCATCGCCACCGCGCCGGACTGCTCCAGCCCCTCGCCCACCGCGAGCATGGCAAAGATCATCGCCAGCAAGCGTCCGTCCACAAAGGAAAAGGCCTCGTCGCTGTCCACGCAATGCGTCACAAGGATCACCGCCACCGCAATCAGCGCAAGCGGCAGAATCGGCGCCAAGTCCAGTGCCGACAGGACTACGATCAGCGCCAGGGCGGCCAGGGCGATGGGGGCCTTGGCCCGTCGGAACGCCTGCACTCTGGGACGACTGATGTCGACCATGTCCATGTCGGCCGCAAGCCGCTGGATGTCTTCGACCGCGCCTTCCAAAAGAAGCGTATCGCCAACCCGCACGGTCAGATCGTCCAGCTGGCGCCCAATGTTCTGATTGCGGCGGTGCACGGCCAGCACATAGACGCCATAGCGTCGTCGCAGCCGCAGATCGCCCAGCCGCTGACCCTCCATGCGGCAGCCGGGGCCAATCAGCACCTCGACTGTCTCGGTCTTGACCGAGCTCAGCTTGTCCACCAGGTGTACGTCCTTGCGCGCATGCAGACCCATCAACTCTGTCATTTCGGTCCGCAGGACCACCCGGTCGCCCGCCTCCAGCGTCACTGCCGCCAGATCGCGCCGCAGGCTTGCGTCACCGCGCAGGACGTCGATCACCCGCACGCCCTCGCGCTTGAAGATGTCGATGCTCAAAACCGCCTGACCGATCAGCTGGCTGTCCTCTGGGACCGCGACTTCAGTGAAGAACTTCATCTTCCGTTTGTCGTTAAGCAGCACGCCCATCGACTGACGCACCGGCAACAACCGGTCGCCGAACAGCATCAGGAACAACCCGCCCGCCAGTGTGACCGCAATCCCCAGGGGCGCGATTTCGAACAGGCTGAAATGTTCCAGACCGTTGTTGACCGCCACCCCGTCCACCAGGATGTTGGTCGAGGTCCCGATTAGCGTGATCATCCCCCCCAACACCGTCATGTAGCTGAGTGGGATCAGAAGTTTGGAGGGCGCCGTCCCGATCTTTACTGCCAGCTGGATCACCACCGGGATCATCACCGCTACCAAGGGCGTGTTGTTCATGAAGGCCGAGGCGACGGCTATCGTCCCGATCAGCACGACAATCGTTGTCTTTGGCCGGTCGCCCGCATGCCGCCCGACAGCACTGATCACCGCCTCGACTGCTCCAGTCCGCACCAGGCCGCCCATCCAGCATCGCCGCCGCACCGCCAATCGCCGTCACTTCAACCGGAGTCCGCTCCAGCACGAACAGGACGAACATCACCACAAGGATCGCCATCGCGACCCAGGGCTGAATCTCCGCCGGGATCGAAAGTCCGAACATCACGCCTCCCGGACGGGTCGCGGCTGCACCAGCGCCACCCCCGCCAGCATCACCGCCAGCGCCAGCCAGACCACCGGCTGAAACCGCTCGTCCAGCAGAACCATCGCCCAAAGCACGCCCGACCCCGTTACAAGGTAGGCGCTTTGCGACGCAAAGACCGAACCTGCCCGCCCAGCCAGCCAGACATACCCGGCATAAACCACCGCATGCACGACGGCCAGGATCACCATCGCCACCTCTGCGCGCCCGAGAGGCAGGGGATCAACCCACTGACCCGTACCCCAGGCAATCGGCGCCGCGATCACCGCGCCCACCAGCGACACCCCGAACATCGCCTGCACCGCGTCCATCCCCGCCGTTCCCTGCCGCGCGACATAAGTCGCCTCGATCGCATAGAACAGCGGCCCCACCATCGCCACCGCCAGCCACCACAGGCTCAAGGGCTCCCCCCCGGGCGAGGCGATCAGCCCCACCCCCAGGATGCCCAGACCCAACCCCAGCGCCCGCAGTCCCGAAAAACGGTCAATCCCCAAGGCCAGCGCCATCGGGAAGGCGATCAGCGGCACGGTCGAAATCAGGATCGACATGATCCCCGCCGGTAGATGCACCACCGCCGCATAGAAGGTCGCGTTCGGTATGATCGTGCCGATAAAGGCGATCACCACATAGAACCGCAGTGCTGCCGGTGTGAAGACCAACCCCTTGCCCCGTACCGCTGACACCGCTCCCAGCACGACCGCCCCCACCACCAGCTGCCAGAAAATCAGCCCGAACGGTTGATGCCCCGTTGCAGTCGCGAACTTGCCCAGACTCTGGGTCGAGCCCCAGCCCACGCCCAGCACCACCAGCACAAGGACAAAGAACCAGCGGCTTCCGGCAAAGTCGCTCCTCTCCCCCCGCCCGGGCGAGGGAGAGGGTGGGGGGCCATCCGTCAGGGCATCGCTCATCGCAGCACCACCGCAAGTGCTCCGACCGACCCATAGACCATCCGGGAACACCGCCTGCCAGGGGCGCCTCCCTCCCCCCGCGTGGGGGAGGGATGGGGTGGGGGGGACTGCTGCACGTCGCTCATGGGAACGATTCCTGCAGTTTGCCACCGACCCGGATCATCCGCACTTTCACCGCCAGCCCGGTCTTGTCATCGGTCTCGACATAAACCCCCGACAGCGTCGCCTCGCCGCCCGCAGGCTCGAACCGACCCTTGGCCATGCCGGTCAGGAATCGGCGCAGGGGTTCCAGCTTTTCCATCCCGATGACGCTGTCGTAATCGCCGCACATGCCGGCATCGGACTGGTAGGCGGTCCCCTTGGCCAGGATCATCGTGTCACCCGTCGGCACATGGGTATGGGTGCCCACGACAAGGCTGGCCAT
>JALOTD010000107.1 GCA_025458105.1 Tabrizicola sp.
ACCCGGAAAACCGCAACAGAACCAGAGCGTCAGACCCAAGAACCGTCCCCAATCGCCCCGCCCGCGTGCCTTGCGAAAAAGGTGCGTTCATGGCGAAACACTCCCAAAGATCCTAGGGCTAGCTTGCAGAGAAGCCTAGCAGCTTTCCCTAGGCTTGCAATGAAACAGCAGGGCGAAACCGACGTTGTCTTGGACGCAGCGCACTGGAAAAGGCTGATCAGTTCTTGGACCCAAGCTGTGCTATGACGCGATCGAAGGCAATAGCAAGAGTGATGAATAAGCCGACGAAAGCCCCTAGCCAAAAAGTTGAAACTCCAATTAGAATCAAAATATTAAAGATACTCTCGATCAAGGTTGCCCCTAGAGTCGCACTGGTCACGGAGCGCGAGCTGCCCATGACCGCGGGGGCGATCACGGTAAGCTCCATCGACGGCCCAGATTGGTAGTAACACCTTCCAGCCAGCCTCCAGTATGCCCGTCACTCCAGCAATGAGGGACCAGAAGACAGAGCCGTTGATCTTGTCCCAAGGCATGGCAAACCCGGTCAGTCCGGCTGCCCGCTCGTTCGCACAATTGGCGAAGACATGCTTACCCCAACGCGACCAAGCGGGCCGACGAAGGCAAGGTTACGGGTGATGTTGAACAGGTTCCGAGACCAGGCGAAGGTGTCCGTCGCCAGGTCAAGAACCAGGGCCGCAAGCACGGACGCGAGAAAAACCAAACCGTCCAGCCGTCTCAAACTGATCCAACCATTCGATGGGCTGAAATTCTCGGGGGTGATCTTGACCAGCGTCGACTTGCCTCCGCCGTTGCCCCCATGAGGCCAATGACCTGCCCCTTCTCGATGGTCAGCGAGACGCCGTTCAGCGCCTCGATGGCCCCGAAGTTCTTGGCCACGTTTTCCAGCCTAGGGACCGACATGTTTACCCACTCGGTTACAATCACCGGCCTCATGACCGCAAAGGGGAGGCCTCACCAGCATTCCTGAAATCTGGTTCTATTTCTTTTCAGATCAATCTGTTGATGGTTGCCGCTGACACCGTTCATCACCGGTCAACTGCGGGGGGCAGGATGCAGGTTCTGGTGCCGAGAGCGACGGGAAAGGTTGGGCAGGCGCTGCTTGCGGCGCTTGCCGATCGGCACCCGGACGCACGGGTCCGCGCCTTTGCGCACAATCGTGACCAGCCCACCCGTTCCGGTCTGACGACCGGCAAGGTCTCGCACTCTGACCGGTCTGTTGCCAAGGCTGCCGAGCAGGTCAGCCCCCATGGGTGAATATGGCCACCTGAAAGGAACAGACCGAAGACGTGATGGCGTGACCGCAAAAGGTCTGTTCTGGCTGCTGGAGGCCCGGCGGCAGAACCCGGCTGCGCAGCGCTTTGTTCTGGTCGGCGGCGATGCGGCGGTCGGGCATTTCTTTTACAACGAAAGCGTGCCGGTGACCGAGGCGACGCCGCATCGCGCCTATTCCGGCTGCTATGCGCTGTCCAAGGTTCTGGAAGAGGCCATGCCGAAGCGCAGACCTCTGATGGCCAGCACACTGACCGCAATTCTTCTGGCCGGGGTCGCCCACACCGAAGATCTGGAGGCCGTGAAGCCCGATGGTGGCACCGTCTGCCTGCAACTGCGCAACGTCGCGGCAGCAAACATCAAAATCCGCGCTGCGAAGGCGCGCGACACGTTGCCGGGCAAGGCGGGGATTGATCGGCTTGAAGATCAGGGCGGCGGGGCCGAGATTGCCGGGTGCCCGGTCTTCACCAAAAGCCAGGCCGACCAGCAGATGGCCGACACCTTCGCCACGAAACCCGACCTGACCGCCTTCACACTGATTGGGGGCTGGCTCGGGCCAGATGCAGGCTGATTCCCAGATTTTTTGCCTTTTTTCCGGCCTGCACCCCCATTCGGATTGTACTCTTGACCCCGTTCCTGCGCCTCTCTGGAATTCACAAACGCTCTGGCCCCGTCGCAGCACTGTCGGGGGTCGACGAGGCCGTCTACCCGGGCGAAGTGCTTGGGCTGTTAGGCGGAAACGCTGCCGGGAAATCCACGCTGATGCGGACTGTCGGGGGCGTGCATAGCCCAACCGAGGACCGGATCGAACTGGACGGCAAGACGCCGAACCGCCTGACCGCCCCACAGTCGATCGCCGCAGGGATCGGCGTTGTGCATCCGGAACTGTCGAAGTTCGACACCCTCGCCGTGGCCGAGAACATCTTTTTGGGCTTGATGCCCTCGCAGGGCGGCCCTTTGCGGCTGGTCGACACCTGCGCGACGAACCGCGACGCCGACGCGCTACTCGGACGGCTTGGGTCGACCCTTTCGGGTGCAACGCCGCTGGCCAGGCTGGCGCTGGCGCATTTGGCTCTCTGGCCTGACCTGCGATGTCAGGCCGCGGCACGGGCCAGAATATCGTCGACCAGCACTTGGGCGGCGGGCGTCAACTGACTTCCCACCCGCGTCACCAGACTGAAGGGCGGAACTGCGATGCCCAGGTCTGTCGGCAGCGAGATGAAGGGGATCGACGGGTTGCCTGCGAAACTGTCGACGACCGGAGTCGCCAGCGGTGCGATGCAATCGCTCTGGTTGATCAGCGCCAACGTGAACAGGAAGGACGATGTCGAAATCCGCCGCTGCGGTGCAGGCAGGCGCAACTCGCCCAGCCGGGCCATCACCGACTGGGTCAGCAGGGTCTCATCGTCGCCCATCACCCAATCGAACCGCATCAGATCGGCATGCGCGATCTGTGGCAAAAGCAAAAGCGGATGCCCACGACGGACGACCAGAGACACTGGCTCACCCGCGACATGCTCCGACTCCAGCTCGCGGTCCGATGGCGCTTGCCGGGCCAGCGCGAAATCCAGCCGACCCTCGCGCAGCTGTTCGCACAACACCGCTGAAGTTGCGACCGTAACCTCGGCGCGGATGCCAGATTGATCCTCGCTCAGTCGCTTCAGCGCGGGCAAGACTAGGTTCAGCGCGGGCCCCGTTACGGCTCCCACGCGAACAACGCCAGCCCGTCCCGTCACCGCCTCGGCCAGATCACGGGCGGCATCGGCGATCTCGATCTGGATCCGCTTGGCGCGCAGGGCCAAGAGAGTGCCCACCGGCGTCAGTCGCAGCCCCCTGCCCTGCCGCTCATGCAAGACCAGCCCAAGCTGCGTCTCCATCTCGGCCAGAAGCCGCGAGGCCGCGGGCTGAGTGATGCCGATCCTTGCCGCAGCCAAACCAAGGACGCCGGACTCGGACAGTTCCGCCAAGAGCCGAAGGTGTTGAGGCCGCAGCAGCCGCAGCTGGCTTGCCAGTGCCGAGATCGTGATATTCATACCATTCCAGTAATGTTTTGCTTCGTATGCGCCATTTGACAGATATATGACTTCGACGCAATCTGCGCCGCATCCGTAGGCACGGGCTGTGGGGGCCCGCACAAATCGGATGCAACCAGGGAATCATCGGGAGGAAACAGATGATCTTGACCCGCCGCGGCCTTATGGCCCTCGCTGGCACAACAGCCGCCCTGTCGGCGCTGCCTGCCTTCGCCCAGGACAAGGGCACCATCGGGATCGCGATGCCGACGAAATCGTCGTCGCGCTGGATTTCGGATGGCGACTCGATGGTCGCGGCCTTCCAGGCGGCCGGTTACGCCACCGACCTGCAGTATGCCGAGGACGATATCCCGACCCAGCTGAGCCAGATCGAAAACATGATCACCTCGGGCGTGAAGGCGCTGGTGATCGCAGCCATCGACGGCACCACGCTGTCGAACGCGCTGGACAACGCTGCCGCCATGGGCATCAAGGTCATCGCCTATGACCGCCTGATCCGCGACAGCGGCTCGGTCGACTATTATGCGACCTTCGACAACTTCAAGGTGGGCGTCCAGCAGGCCGAAAGCCTGGTGAAAGGCCTGAACGAGCGGTTCGCGGGCGTGAAGCCTTGGAACGTCGAACTGTTTGGTGGCAGCCCGGACGACAACAACGCCTTCTTCTTCTACAACGGCGCGATGAGCGTCCTGCAGCCCCTGATCGACGCGGGCGACATCGTCATCCCGTCGGGTCAAATGGGCATGGATGTGGTTGGCACGCTGCGTTGGGACGGTGCGGTGGCCCAGGCGCGGATGGACAACCTTCTGTCGTCGAACTACGGCAGCACCCAGTTGCATGGCGTGCTTTCGCCCTATGACGGGCTGTCGATCGGCATCCTGTCGTCGGTCAAGGGTGTGGGCTATGGCTCGGGCGACCTGCCGATGCCGATTGTCACCGGCCAGGATGCAGAAATCCCCTCGGTCAAGTCGATGATCGCGGGCGAGCAGTATTCGACCATCTTCAAGGACACCCGCGAACTGGCCAAGGTCACCGTCGGCATGGTCGATGCGGTCCTGTCGGGCGGCGAGCCGCAGATCAACGACACCACGACCTACGACAACGGCGTCAAGGTCGTGCCGTCGTACCTCCTGGAACCTGTCTCGGTGGACGTGACCAACTACGAGGCGATCCTCGTCGGTTCGGGCTACTACACTGCCGATCAGCTGAAGTAAGCTGATCCAGGGACGCCCGCCTGTATTGCTCCCACCCGCAGGCGGGCGACCTTTGGGAGGACATATGACCACACTTCTGGAAATGCGGGAGATCACCAAGGTCTTCCCCGGCGTGAAGGCGCTTGACCGGGTGAGCCTGACGGTCGAAGCGGGTGAAATCCACGCCATCTGCGGCGAGAACGGCGCAGGCAAGTCAACGCTGATGAAGGTGCTGTCGGGTGTCTACCCGCATGGCAGCTATGACGGCGAGATCGTCTATGCTGGCGCTCCCTTGCGGAACCGCCACATACGCGACAGCGAGACTAAGGGCATCATCATCATTCACCAGGAACTCGCGCTGATCCCGCTGTTGTCGATCGCCGAGAACCTGTTCATGGGAAACGAGGTCGCCTCGAAAGGTGTGATCTCCTGGCCCCAAGCCTTCAAGAAGACCGAAGACCTGTTGCGGCAGGTCGGCCTCAAGGAACCGCCGGGCACGGTCGTCGGCAAGCTGGGCGTCGGCAAGCAGCAGCTGATCGAGATCGCCAAGGCCTTGTCGAAGAATGTGCGCTTGCTGATCCTGGACGAACCCACCGCCGCGCTGCAGGAAGCCGACGCCGACCGGCTTCTGGACCTGATGCTTGAACTCAAGTCGCGGGGCGTGACCCAGATCATTATCAGCCACAAGCTTAACGAGATATCCCGCGTCGCCGACCGGATCACCGTGATCCGCGATGGCACTTCGGTCTCGACTCTGTCCAAGTCCGAAATCAGCGAGGATCGGATCATCCGCGACATGGTGGGCCGCGACATGGCGCACCGATACCCCGAGCGTACGCCAAACCCCGGCGAAGTGCTGTTCGAGGTGGTGAACTGGTCCTGCATGCACCCCGAACAGGCGGGGCGGCAGATGATCAAGGGCGTCTCGCTGAACGTCCGCAAAGGCGAGATCGTGGGCATCGCGGGCCTGATGGGCACCGGCCGCACGGAACTGGCCATGTCCATCTTCGGGCGCAGCTATGGCAAGGGGCATCAGGGCGAGGTGCGGATGCACGGGCGCACTGTCGACGTCTCGTCGGTGCCCAAGGCAATCCAGGCCGGGATTTCTTATGTGACCGAGGACCGCAAGGCCCTTGGCCTGATCCTGGACGAGCCGATCCTGAAGAACATCAGCCTGGCAAACCTGTTCGGTATCGCGAAGAATTCGATCCTGGACAAACGGCGCGAGACGCAGGTGGCGGAAGGCTATCGCAAGCAGCTCGCCATCCGAACTCCTGGCGTACAGCAGAAGGTGGTGAACCTCTCAGGCGGCAACCAACAGAAGGTGGTGCTGTCGAAATGGCTGTTCACCGAGCCCGAGCTTCTGATCCTGGACGAACCCACGCGCGGCATCGACGTGGGTGCAAAGTTCGAGATCTACACCATCATGAAGGACCTGGCGGAACAGGGACGGGGTGTCCTGATGATTTCGTCGGAAATGCCCGAGCTTCTGGGCATGTGCGACCGGATCTACGTGATGAACGAAGGCCGGATCGTGGGGGAACTGGCGCGCGGTGAGGCAAGCCAGGAAAGGATCATGGCGTTGATCGTCAAAGACGTCGGCAAAGACGCGGGGAAGGTGGCTTAACATGGCGGATGCAAAGCAAAGCGGACTGACGGCACATTTGCGCGAGAACGGAATGCTCTTGGCGCTGGTCGCCATTGTGGTGCTGTTTTCGATCCTGGTCTCGGCGCAGGGCAAGCCGATGTTCCTGCAGGCCCCGAACATCACCAACATCTTCCTGCAGAACGGCCATGTCATCATCCTCGCGCTGGGGATGCTTCTCATCATCGTGGCGGGCCACATCGACCTAAGCGTGGGATCGGTTGCCGCCTTCACCGGAGCAGTCGCGGCCTATCTGACCGTCGAGCTGGAGTTGCCAGTGCCCGTGGTCATCCTGCTGACCCTGATCGTGGGCGGCCTGATAGGTGCGGCGCAAGGGTACTGGGTGGCCTACTGGCGCATCCCGAGCTTCATCGTGACGCTTGCGGGCATGCTGGTTTTCCGGGGCGCGACGCTGTGGCTTCTGGGCGGGCAGAACATCGGCCCCTTCCCCAAGGAATTCCAGGCAATGTCCTCGGGCTTCATCCCCGACCTGACGGGCCTGGAAAAGCCGCACGGGTTGACGCTGATCATTGCCGCCTTGGCCATTGCAGTCGTTATCTGGATCGGCCTGCGCGCCCGCCGCCGGGACATGGAGTTCGGCATCACCCCGGAACCGGCGGGGCTCTTCTGGGGCCGGTCGCTGATCATCGCGGCAGCCATGGCCTTTGTGGGCTGGCAACTGGCCAGTTTTCGGGGACTGCCTAACGTGCTGGTCGTGCTGGCGATCCTGATCGTCCTCTATGCCTTCTTCACGGAAAACACCGTGCAGGGTCGAAGGATTTACGCCGTCGGAGGCAACTATAAGGCGGCGAAGCTATCGGGCATCAACACAGAACGGCTGGTCTTCGCCTGCTTTGTCAACATGGGGGTGCTGGCGGCGCTTGCAGGCATGATGGTGACCGCCCGCCTCAACAGCGCGACCCCAAAGGCAGGGACGGGCTTTGAACTCGACGCTATCGCCGCCGTCTTCATCGGCGGGGCCTCGATGGCGGGCGGGTCGGGCACGATCGTCGGGGTGGTGATCGGCGCCCTGATCATGGGCGTGATGAACATGGGGATGTCGATCCTTGGCGTCGGCATCGATTATCAGCAGGTGATCAAGGGGCTGGTGCTTTTGGCCGCCGTGATCTTCGACGTCTACAACAAGAATAAGTGAGACCGAACATGCATCTGTCTACCGTAAAGGGCGTTGGCGTCGTCGTGCGCGAAGGCGAGGAAGCCCGGGCTCTGCGCAACACGGGATCGGTCTACGAGCTGGCCAGTGCCGCCATTGCGGCTGGGCGCGGGCTGCGCACCGAAATCTCGCATCGCGGCCTTGGCGAAACGGTGGACCTGTCCCGCGCGGTCTTCGATCTGCCGGTCAGCCACCCCGACCCCGCGCACCTTCATCTCACTGGGACGGGTCTGACCCATCTGGGCAGCGCTTCGGCCCGCGATGCGATGCATGCGAAACTGGACGGAGCCGAGACGCTGACCGACAGCATGAAGATGTTCAAGATGGGCCTGGAAGGCGGTCGCCCTGCTGCCGGAGAGGTGGGCACGCAGCCGGAATGGTTCTACAAGGGCAACGGCCATGCCGCCGTCGCCCCCGGCGCGGCGCTCGAAGCCCCCGGCTTTGCCGAAGACGGCGGTGAGGAACCCGAAATCGTCGGCATCTACCTCATCGGCCCCACCGGCACCCCGCACCGGATCGGCTGGGCCTTGGGCAATGAATTTTCCGACCACGTGACCGAGCGCGTGAACTACCTTTGGCTCGCCCACTCCAAACTCCGCGTCGCCTCCTTCGGGCCGGAAATCCTGGTGGGAGACCTTCCGTCGGACGTCCGCGGCCAGTCCCGTATCCTCCGCGACGGCAAGACCCTGTGGGAAAAGCCGTTCCTGAGCGGTGAATCCAACATGTCCCACTCCCTGGCCAACCTGGAACACCACCACTTCAAATACGCAATCTTCCGCCAACCCGGCGACCTGCACGTCCATTACTTCGGCACCGCTACGCTTTCCTTTGCCGACGGCATCAAGACGCAAGCTGGCGACACGTTCGAGATCGAGGTCCCCGACTTCGGTCAACCCCTCCGCAACACCCTGTCCTTCGCCCCCAAGACCCAGGGCGCAACATCCGTTCACCCGCTGTAAAGAGGCCAGCCCATGTCCAAGTTCAAACCCGCCCCCTGGCCCCGCAA
>JALOTD010000108.1 GCA_025458105.1 Tabrizicola sp.
ACCTCCATCCCCTCCTCGGGCCGCACCTGCATCCGCGCGACCTGCCCCTTCCAGCTGATCGCGGCGATGACGCTGCGGTCATCCTTCAGGTCGAAATACAGATGCCCCGAGGCCGGACGCGACACCCGCCCCACCTCGCCCCGCACCCGCACAAGGCCGAACTCCCCCTCGATCACCCGCTTCACCGCGCCCGAAAGCTCGGACACGGTGTATTCGGGCTGGTTGCCGGGGGGGGCGGGGGTGTCGTCGATCAGGTCCATCAATCGAAGCCTCCGCCACCTTGGCCATCGTCATTTCTTTCAGGACGTTGGACTCCGGAATCCCCGGAGCTTTGAATTCGCCGGTCCCGCTTCCCTCGCCAGCCAGCCCAGATCAACACAGACAACAGGACCAGTATGGCAAAGAGAATGATGTCACCTGTTCCCATGTGCTTGCCCTCCGTTCGCCCCGACCCTATGACGCCCGAAGGAAAAGTCCAAGCGGGGGCGTGGCCATGAACATCCTGATCCTAGGCTCTGGCGGCCGCGAACATGCCCTCGCCTGGGCGGTGAAGCAGAACCCCAAGACCGACCGGCTGATCGTCGCGCCCGGCAACGTGGGCATCGCGATGCTCGCCGAATGCGCCGACATCGACATCTTGGACGGGGCCGCCGTGGTGACTTTCTGCGAGGAAAACGCCATCGACTTCGTCATCATCGGCCCCGAGGCGCCGCTGGCCGCCGGGGTCGCCGATGCAACCCGCGCGGCGGGCCTGCTGACCTTCGGCCCCTCCGCCGCCGCGGCGAGGCTTGAGGCCTCGAAGGCCTTCACCAAGGCCATCTGCGACGCCTGCGCCGCCCCCACCGCCGCCTACGCCCGCTTCACCGAGGCCGAACCGGCCCGCGCCTACATCCGCGCGCAAGGCGCGCCCATCGTCGTCAAGGCCGATGGGCTTGCCGCCGGAAAAGGCGTCATCGTCGCGATGACCGAAGGCGAAGCCCTTGCGGCCATCGACGACATGTTCGGCGGCGAGTTCGGCGCGGCCGGGGCCGAGGTGGTGATCGAGGAATTCATGGCAGGTGAGGAGGCAAGCTTCTTCATCCTGACCGATGGGACGAACGCCCTGCCGATCGGCACCGCCCAGGACCACAAGCGCGTCGGCGACGGTGACACCGGCCCGAACACCGGCGGGATGGGCGCCTATTCCCCCGCCCCGGTGCTGACCGCCGAAATCCAACAACAGGCGATGGACCAGATCGTCCTGCCCACGATCCGCGAAATGGCCAGGCGCGGCACGCCCTATCAGGGGGTGCTGTATGCGGGCCTGATGATCGAGGACGGTCGGGCGAGGCTTGTCGAATACAATTGCCGCTTTGGCGACCCGGAATGCCAGGTCCTGATGATGCGCCTTGGCGCACAGGCGCTGGACCTGATGCTGGCGACGGCCGAAGGCCGCCTGAACGAGGTCCAGGTGAACTGGGCCGACGACCATGCCCTGACCGTGGTGATGGCGACGCAGGGCTACCCGGGCGCCTACGCCAAGGGCAGCCAGATCCGCGGCCTCGAAGAACTCCCCGAGGACAGCCGCCGCATGGTCTTCCACGCCGGCACCGCCCAGCGCGATGGCAGAATCATTGCCACCGGCGGCCGCGTCCTGAACGTCACCGCCCGCGGCACGACCCTGCGTGAGGCCCGCGACGCCACCTATGCGATGGTGGACCGGATCGACTGGCCGGGCGGCTTCTGCCGCCGCGACATCGGCTGGCGCGCGCTTGGCGACTGACCGCCAGCCCACGCGCTGACCGGCGCAAACCGGCCCTGACCCCGGTCAGTTCGGCGCCGGGCAATAGCCAAGCTCATAGACCCGCTCTGGCGTCCAGGCCGAGGCGTTCGCCGCCTCGGAATCATGCGGCGGCACCGCGATCATCTCACCCCCCGCCAAGGCGGTCTGGTTCCACAGATCGGCCTCGCAGGAATAGCAGCCCTCGGCCCAGCAGCCGACCGGGGTTTCCGGCATCGACGCGACCGAGTCCGGCCCGTTGTTGTACATCCCGTAGGCCATCACGGTGAACTGGTTGTCCATGAACTGGATCGACAGCGCTTCGGAATAGGCATAGCCCTCGGTCGTGGACACCCCGATCAGATGCAGCGCGCCGGTCGACCCGACCTCCAGCCACGCATTGCCACCCCCTGCGCCCCCGCCCGGGGCATAGGCGATGCGGTCATTGTCGAACTGCGGCTCGGCCTCGATCTCATCGGCCGCCATCCCCTGATGGATGCGCAGCCGCAGGTAGTCCCCCTCCTGGCTAAGGACCGCGCGGAAGAAGAAGCCCGCGTTCGAGGAACCGGCCCAGTTCCCGGTCACCTCGCTCAGCACCGTTTCGGCCTGGGCGGCCCCCGCCAGCAGCAGGGTCGACAGCGCAAGTGCCGGCGTCTTCATGACACGTCCTTTCAGTTGGTTTGCCGCAAAGGTGCCGCCGACGCAGAAACCCTGCAATTGCGGAATCCATGACCCGCCCGCCGCTGCCCCACCGACCCTTGCACCCATCCCCGACGCCGCATAAAGAGGCGCGCGACGGTCAAGACCGGTGTGGAGGGTGCATGCCGCTTCTGGTGATGAAATTCGGGGGAACCTCGGTCGCCGACCTTGCGCGGATCGAGAATGCCGCGAAGAAGGTGCAGGCAGAGGTCGAGCGCGGCTATGACGTCATCGTCATCGTCAGCGCGATGTCGGGCAAGACGAACGAGCTTGTGGGCTGGGTCGAGACCACCTCGAAACTCTACGACGCCCGCGAATATGACGCGGTGGTGTCCTCGGGCGAGAACGTGACCGCAGGCCTGATGGCGCTGCGGCTGCAGGAAATGGGGATCCCCGCGCGCAGCTGGCAGGGCTGGCAGGTGCCAATCAACACGACCAGCGCCCATGGCGCCGCGCGCTTTGTCAGCATCCCGCGCGACAACATCGACGCGAAGTTCGCCGAAGGCTTCAAGGTCGCGGTCGTGGCCGGCTTTCAGGGCCTGTCGCCCGAAGGCCGCATCACTACCTTGGGTCGCGGCGGGTCGGACACCACCGCTGTTGCTTTCGCCGCCGCCTTCGGCGCGGAACGCTGCGACATCTATACCGACGTCGATGGCGTCTACACCACCGACCCCCGCATCAGCCCCAAGGCGCGCAAGCTGGACAAGATCGCCTTCGAGGAGATGCTGGAACTCGCCTCCCTCGGCGCCAAAGTCCTGCAGACCCGCTCGGTCGAACTGGCGATGCGCTACAAGGTGCGGCTGCGCGTGGTCTCCTCCTTCGAGGACGTTGACGAAAACTCTGGAACCCTGGTCTGCGACGAGGATGAAATCATGGAATCTAAAGTAGTCTCCGGCGTTGCCTATTCCCGCGACGAGGCGAAGATGACCCTTCTGCGCGTCGAAGACCGGCCCGGCGTAGCGGCGGCGATCTTCGGCTCTCTGGCCGATGCGGGCGTCAATGTGGACATGATCGTCCAGAACATCAGCGAGCTTGACAACCCAGCCGACAAGCGCGCGTTTACCGACATGACCTTCAGCCTGCCCACCAATCAGGTGGACCGCGCCAAAAAGGCGATTGATGAGGCGACGGCGGCGGGCAAGTTCGTCTTCTCCGACCTCGTCACCGACACAGACGTGGCCAAGGTCTCGGTCGTGGGGATCGGGATGCGCAGCCAGGTCGGCGTGGCGGCCAAGATGTTCGCGGCCCTTGCGGCCGAGAACGTGAACATCAAGGTCATCACTACGTCCGAGATCAAGATCTCGGTCCTGATCGACCGCAAGTACATGGAACTGGCCGTCCAGGCCCTGCACGACACGTTCGAGCTGGAAAAGGCCTGAGCCGTCAACGGCGATCGGTCGCAGACAGGCTCGGCCAAGACCTTCGGTTCAGAACACTTGCAGGAACGGCAGGTAGGACTGGATCCAGCCGAAGTAGAAGCAAAGAGCGTCGAAGATCACTACGGCGAAAAGCATGTTCCCGGCCATTTCGGCGCGGTCACTTGTCTCGCGGTGTTTCGGCGTCACCTTGACCGTGTCACCGAAAAAACCACGTTCGACTTTGCCGTCATAGGTGGTGACAATGTACTTGTCGTCTGACTGCCCTGAGGACATTGCCTCGATCAAGGACAAGCCCATCCGGTCCATGATGGCGAAGACGGCCCCGCCGAATGCAGGGACAAGAAGCACCGCCAAAAATATGTTGTTGAAGTAGCTGTAGTCCCCGCTCCACGCCCATTGGCTGGCCAGCGTAAGGATCAGGTACTTTGACAGGATAATGGTGAACCACCAGAACAGAATTTGTGACGGGCGCACGGATACAGCACTTTCCTTCAAGGTGCGCAGCCAGACAGCCAAGCCGCGCGGGCCGAATCAGCTGAACCAAGGAATGGTGCAGGAATGTGGCGAGAATCGTACGACTTTTCAGCGGGTTGCAGGAATACTGAATCCTTGCCGACGTGACCCGCCTTTCCGGAACAGCAGCATGCCCCAACATATCTTGATGTCAGGCTGCCCCGGCGGTGTTTCGGGTTTCAGCGGATGGACCCTGACCAAACCGCCCGGAGAGATCAATGTCTGCGAAGTCTTTCGCGCGCTCGGCGGACATCTTGACCCGCAGCACGGCTCTGGGCTGCACAATCCGCCCACCTGCGCCATCGAACGCGCGGCGCTTGTGGCCTGCTGGGACCAACGCGCAGCTTGGATCCCGTCGCCGCGCTGCCTGAGCGCCTCTCAAAGGTCAGCATTGCTGATCTTTCAGGCACAATCGCCGATGCGGTGTCCCCAACCCATCAGCACAGTTCCCCTCTGGCCCCGCCTGTGCTCTAAGGGCGGAAACGGACCCAGGGACTGAAAATGCCGGAACGCAGTGAAAGCGACAGTCGCAAGCTTTTGCGCCGCCTGCGCGACATGCTGGCAGTGCCGGGAAAGGGCCAGGACCGGCTGGACCAGATCACCCATCTGATCGCCGACAGCATGGGGACCGAGGTCTGCTCGATCTACCTTTTCCGCGACCCCGAAACGCTGGAGCTCTGCGCCACCGAAGGCTTGCGCAAGGAATCCGTCCATCAGACCCGGATGAAGCTCGGCGAAGGCCTCGTGGGCCGCGTCGCACGCACCGGCCAGCCGGTCAACACCGCAGATGCCCCCAGTGAAAAGGGTTTTCGGTTCATGCCGGAAACCGGGGAAGAGATCTACTCGTCTTTCCTTGGCGTGCCGATCCAGCGGGTGGGCGAAAAGCTGGGCGTTCTGGTGGTCCAGTCCAAAGTCGCCCGGGAGTTTTCCGAAGACGAGATCTATGCGCTGGATGTCGTGGCCATGGTGCTGGCCGAGATGACCGAGCTTGGGGCCTTTACTGGCGATGATGGTGGCATCCGCGCCTTGCACAAGCAGCCAGTGATGCTGCGCGGCACCAGCGGGCAGGAAGGCGCGGCCGAGGGCCGGGTCTGGCTGCATGAGCCGCGCGTTGTCATCACCAACCCGGTGGCCGACGACCCCCTGACCGAAATCGACCGCATCCGCGCGGCTGTTGGCGAGCTTCGCGTGTCGATCGACGACCTGCTGGAAGCGCAGACGCTGGACAAGGACCAGAAGCAGGTCCTGGAAGCCTACCGGATGTTTGCCCAGTCGCGCGGCTGGTTGCGGCGGATGGAGGAAGACATCATGCGCGGCCTCTCGGCCGAGGCGGCGGTCGAAAAGGAACAGTCCGCCGCTCGCGCCCGGCTGGAACAGGTCCCCGACGCCTATCTGCGCGAAAGGCTCTCGGACCTCGACGATCTGTCGAACCGCCTGCTGCGCATCCTGACCGGCCAGGGCAAGGACACAGGCGCCGAAATGCCGGAAAACCCGGTTCTCGTCGCGCGCAACATCGGCCCGGCGGAACTCCTTGAATATGGCCGCAAGCTGAAGGCGGTTGTCATGGATGAGGGCAGCGTCGGCAGTCATGCCGCCGTTGTGGCCCGGGCGCTGGCGATCCCCCTCGTCATCAACACCGAACGCATCACCGCCGAGGCCTTGAACGGCGATCCGATCCTGGTCGACGGCGACCAGGGCATCGTCCACCTGCGCCCCGAGGAAACCGTTGCCCGCGCCTTCCGAGACAAGATCGCCATGCAGGCCGAGGCGCAGAAGCGCTATGCCTCGTTGCGCGGCCTGCCCGCGACCGCGACCTGCGGCACGACCGTTGCACTGCACATGAACGCAGGTCTCATGGCCGACCTGCCCAGCCTGGAAGGCTCGGGCGCCGAAGGCGTGGGCCTGTTCCGGACGGAACTGCAATTCCTGGTCCGGTCCAAGATGCCGCAGCGGGCGGAACTGGCGCGGCTTTACGCCCGGGTGATGGATGCCGCCAAGGGGCGTCGTGTGGCCTTCCGCACGCTCGACATCGGGTCGGACAAGGTCCTGCCCTACATGAAGCCGCAGGACGAGCCGAACCCCGCCATGGGCTGGCGCGCGGTCCGCGTGGGCCTCGACAAGCCCGGGGTCCTGCGGATGCAGCTGCAGGCGCTGATCCGCGCCGCGAACGGGCGGCCACTCACGATCATGTTCCCGCTCATCACCGAACTCAGCGAGTTCCAGCAGGCCCGTGCCCATGCCCTGCGTGAGCTGCACCGCGAAAAGTCACTTGGCCATCCCGTGCCCGAAAAACTGGAAATCGGCGCAATGCTGGAAACCCCCAGCCTGGCCTTTGCGCCGCGCGCCTTTTTCGAGCTGACCGATTTCGTCAGCGTCGGCGGCAATGACTTGAAACAGTTCTTCTTCGCCGCCGACCGCGAGAACGAGCTGGTCCGCCGTCGCTATGACACGCTGAACCTGTCGTTTCTGACCTTCCTGGAAGGCATCGTCGCCCGCTGTGCGCAGACCGGCACGCCCCTCTCTTTCTGCGGCGAAGACGCCGGCCGCCCGATCGAGGCGCTGGCGCTGGCGGCCATCGGGTTCCGGACCCTTTCGATGCGCCCGGCTTCCGTCGGGCCGGTCAAGGCGCTGTTGCGGCGTGTGAACCTGAACGACGCACGCGCGGTCATAGACCGGGCAAAAGCCGAGGGTGCCGAAAGCGCAAGGCCGTTCCTGATGGAATGGCTGTCAAGCCACAGCGAATAGCCCGGCCGCGTACGGCTCCACGCCGCCTTCCTCGATCAGCCCGGCCACGGCAAAAGACTGCAGCAGCCGGTCAAGATCCTGTGCCATCACGCCGGGATCAGTGTCGGGGAAAGCCGCCGCCAGCAACTCTTTCAGATCGCCGGGTGACGCTGCGTCCCCCAGCACAGACCAGATTTCTGCGGCCAGACTGTCCATCCGGTGGATCGCACCGCCTTCCGGATCGGCCAGATACAAGGTTTCACCCAGCCGCATCGCGCCGCAGCCTGGTCTCTGTCGCAAGGCAAGGTCGTCCCGGATCGGCACTGGCGACCGGTCCGGAAACTCTGCCATGCGGAACGTCCGCGCCTCGGTCGATGTCGGGACAAGGTCCTCCGGCCAGACGGTAAACGCATGTCTCAGGCAGGAAACGGCATCCGCCAGATCGGAATACTGCAACTGAAAGACCGGACGTCCCGAAAGCATTGTGCAAATGGCTTGCAACACATCCTGGGAATGGCGGTCGCGGGTGAAATTCTGGTGCAAAAGGGCATCCATCGCCTGATCCGGTCGCACCCGGTCAAGTCGCGCTGCAAGCACCTCTTCCTGCCGGTCCAGGATCACGAAGGCTCCAATGGGCAACGCTTCGCCATGCCTCGGCTGATCCGGCAGCAACAGGTATTTGTATTGCCGGTTCTCTGGCCCGGGCATCCCTGTCACCCAAGCCTGCATGGCTGCAGGTGCCGCCGGTGGCAAAGGCATGCGAAGCCTCTGTGCCAGCCCCATCGCCACGCCCTGCGCCGACCCATTGTCCGCAAAGCGCAGCGGCAGAACATCGTCGGTGAAGACAGGATGACCCGCAAAGGCCAGCGCTGCGGCAAGCGTGCTTTTCCCGGCGCGTCGGACGTTGGGAAACACCACCAGTCGCCCGGCCATTTCCACTGCAGCGGCATGCAGCGAGATGATCCTGCTGTCCTCGGCCGGAAGCGCCAACGCCAGTGCCGCCATGGCTTCGCCTGCCGCATTCACTGCATCCCAGCTTCGCACTGGCCCCGGCTCAAGGTGGTTCTCGCAGTGAAAGCGCGCGCCGTCCGCCTGGCCCCGGATCGTCATGAACGGCTGACCATGCGCCATAACTGGCTGCACCTGGAACAGCCATCCGGCTGCGATGTTCGGCAGCAGCTCCAGCACTGGTTCGGCGTCGATCAGCCG
>JALOTD010000022.1 GCA_025458105.1 Tabrizicola sp.
GTCCAACCCGTCGATGATCGACAAGGCCGCCAACGGCCCCGCTGACTATGTCTTCCTGGACCTGGAAGACGCCGTCGCCCCGCCCGAAAAGGAACAGGCGCGCCGGAACTGCATCCAGGCGCTGAACGACATCGACTGGGCGGGGAAGGGCAAGACGGTCAGCGTCCGGATCAACGGCCTTGATACCCATTACATGTACCGCGACGTCGTCGATGTGATGGAGCAGGCGGGCGACAAGGTTCACACGCTTCTGGTGCCAAAGGTCGGCGTCCGCGACGACCTTTACATGGTCGAGGCGATGGTGAACCAGATCGAACAGGCCAAGGGCTACCGCACCCGCGTCGGCCTTGAGGCGCTGATCGAAACCGCTCTTGGCATGGCGAATGTCGAAACCATCGCCCAGTTCGGCGGTCGGCTAGAGGCGCTGCACTTCGGCGTCGCCGACTACGCCGCGAGCATGCGCGCCCGCACGGTGAACATCGGCGGCCTGAACCCGATGTACCCGGGCGACCAGTGGCACGCCGCAATTTCCCGTATGGTCATCGCCTGCCGCGCCTATGGCCTGCGGGCGATTGATGGCCCGTTCGGCGATTTCTCGGACCCCGAAGGCTACAAGGACGGCGCCCGCCGCGCCGCCGCGCTGGGGTGCGAGGGAAAATGGGCGATCCATCCTAGCCAGGTGGCCCTGGCAAACGAGGTCTTCAGCCCGACCGAGGCTGAAGTGACGAAGGCGCGCCGGATCATCGAGGAACTGAAACTCGCCGAGGCGCAGGGCAAAGGGGCGGCGAGCCTTGACGGCAAGATGATCGACGCCGCCAGCGAGAAGATGGCCCGCAACGTGCTGGTGATCGCCGAGGCCATCGCCGCGCAGTGACGAACGGACGGTGGGCGGTCCCGCCCACCCCATATCTCCGGGAGGAATGAGATGGACATCCACGAATACCAGGCCAAGGAAATCCTCGCCCGCTTCGGCGTGCCGGTGCCGCGCGGCGGGCTGGCCTACAGCCCCGAACAGGCGGGCTACCGGGCGCGCGAACTCGGCGGCAATGCCTGGGTTGTGAAGGCCCAGATCCACTCCGGTGGGCGCGGGGCCGCTGGGGGCGTAAAGCTTTGCCGGGATGAGCATGAAGTGGCCACCTTCGCCGCCAGCCTCTTCGGCAAGCAGCTGGTGACCAAGCAGACCGATGCGAACGGCAAGGGCGTCTACCGGCTCTGGGTGGAGGCAGCGAGCGATATCGCCCGCGAGATGTATCTGGGCTTCGTCCTCGACCGCAAAACCGAACGGATCATGATCGTGGCCTCCGCCCATGGCGGGATGGAGATCGAGGATCTGGCCGAAACCGACCCCGACAGCCTTCGCCGGATGACCATCGACCCCGCCGTGGGCCTGTCGGAATTCCAGGCCCGCGAACTTGCCTTTGCCCTGGGCCTCAAGGGCGGCCAGATCGCCCAGATGGTCACGATCCTGAAGGCCTGCTACCGCGCCTACCGCGACCTTGACGCGGTCATGGTCGAGATCAACCCGCTGGTCATCACCGGCGCGGGCGACCTGGTGGCGCTTGACGCGAAAATGTCTTTCGACACCAACGCCTTGTTCCGCCGTCCTCAAGTGGCCGAACTTCGCGACCGCAGCCAGGAAGACCCCCGCGAAAGCACCGCGGGCGACCATGGGCTCAGCTACGTGGGCCTCACCGGCGACATCGGCTGCATCATCAACGGCGCGGGCCTCGCCATGGCGACGATGGACATGATCAAGCTCGCCGGGGGTGAGCCCGCGAACTTCCTCGACATCGGCGGCGGCGCCTCGCCTGAGCGTGTGGTCAAGGCCTTCCAAACCGTCCTTGCCGACCGCAACGTGGGCGTTGTCCTCGTCAACATCTTCGCCGGGATCAACCGCTGCGACTGGGTCGCCGAGGGCGTCGTGACCGCCTACCGCCAGCTGGGCCTGACCCTGCCGGTCGTCGTCCGCCTCGCCGGTACGAACGTGGAGGAGGGCCGCAAGATCATCGAGACCTCGGGCCTCCCCCTCATCTCTGCCGACACCCTGGCTGAGGCCGCCGCCAAGGCCGTCGCCGCCCGTCCCCGCATCGCCGCCTGAGGTACCGAAAATGGCCATTCTCATCACCGAAAAGACTCGCGTCATCGTCCAAGGCTTCACTGGCCGCATCGGCAGCTTCCACGCCGCCGACATGATCAAGCACGGCACCAATGTCGTGGGCGGCGTCACCCCGGGCCGTGGCGGCGAAAGCCATCTCGACCGCCCGCTCTTCAACACCGTGCGTGAGGCGGTTGAGGCCACCGGCGCGGAAGCAAGCCTCGTCTTCGTCCCGCCCCCCTTCGCCGCCGATGCGATCATGGAGGCGGCCGACGCTGGGATCAAGACCGCCGTCTGCGTGACGGATGGCATCCCCAGCCAGGACATGATGAAGGTCAAGCGCTTCCTGAAGCGCTACCCCGAGGAGCGCAAGATGCGCCTCATCGGCCCGAACTGCGCCGGGATCATCTCGCCCGGCAAGGGGTTCATGGGCATCATGCCGCCCCACATCTACATGCCCGGACGCGTGGGCATCGTCGGCCGCTCCGGCACCCTGGGCTATGAGGCGGCCAGCCAGATGAAGGCGCTTGGCATCGGCGTCTCCACCAGCGTCGGCATAGGGGGCGACCCGATCAATGGGTCCAGCTTCAAGGACATCCTGGAACTCTTTGAAAAGGATCCGGAAACCGACGCCGTGATGATGATCGGCGAAATCGGCGGCCCGCAGGAAGCCGAGGCTGCCGCCTATGCCCGTGACCACATGAAGAAGCCGGTCGTCGCCTATATCGCCGGTCTCTCGGCCCCCAAGGGCCGAAAGATGGGCCACGCGGGTGCCATCATCAGCGCCTTCGGGGAATCGGCGCAGGAAAAGGTGGAAATCCTGGAAGCCGCGGGCATCACCGTCGCCCCGAACCCCAGTGCGATGGGCGAGACGATGGCCCGCGTCCTGCAGGTCCGTCAGGCCGCCTGAACCGCCCGCGCGAGCGCACAGAACTGCTCCAGCCCGATCTCCTCGGCCCGCGCGGTCGGGGGGATCGAGACGCTTTCCAGCACCGCCTCGATATCCGGTCGCAGACCCTTCAAGGACGACCGCAGCATCTTGCGCCGCTGGTTGAAGGCCATTGCAGTGACCCGCTGCAACACCCCGAAATCGCAGGGAAAACGCGGCTGGGGTAGGGCCGTCAGATGCACCACCGCCGAATGCACCTTGGGCGCGGGCGTGAACGCCTCGGGCGGGAGCGTCATCACGATGGCCGCGTTGCAGCGCCATTGCGCCAGCAGCGCCAGCCGCCCGTAATGGTCGGTGCGGGGCTTGGCCACGATCCGCTCGGCCACTTCCTTCTGAAACATCAGGGTCAGCGACGACCAGATGGGCGGCCAGACCTTGGGCGACAGCCAGCGGATCAAAAGCTCGGTCCCCACGTTATAGGGCAGGTTGGCGACAATCTTCACTGGTGGCGTCAGATGCGCTGCCAGGTCCAGCTCCAGCGCATCGGCCTGTACCACCTCCAGCCGCCCCGGATAGGCCGCAGCGATCTCGGCCAGCGCGGGCAGGCAGCGCGCGTCCTTCTCCACCGCCACCACCCGCCGCGCGCCTTCGGCCAAAAGCCCGCGCGTCAGACCTCCGGGGCCCGGGCCCACCTCCAGCACATCGCACGCAGACAGATCCCCGGCAGAGCGGGCAATCTTCGCCGTCAAGTTCAGATCCAGCAGAAAGTTCTGCCCCAGCTGCTTCTTCGCCACCAGGTCATGCGCGCGGATCACCTCACGCAGGGGCGGCAAACCGTCAATCGTTCCCAACGAAGCCTCGCGCTTTCATACTGGCCCAAATATCCCCGCCGGAGGCATCCGCCCTCACCGCCCGCGCGCCGCCGCCATGTCGCGGGCCATCTGCAATGCGGCGATCAGGCTGGACGGATCGGCAACCCCGCGCCCCGCGATATCATAGGCCGTGCCATGGTCGGGCGAAGTGCGCACGAAGGGCAGACCAAGCGTCACGTTCACGCCGCCCGCAAAATCTATGGTCTTGATCGGGACCAGCGCCTGGTCGTGATAGGCACAGACCGCCACATCATAGCCCCTTCGCGCAGCCGCATGGAACATCGTGTCGGCAGGCAAGGGCCCCCGGATCGACATCCCTTCGGCCGCCAGCCGTGCGACAAGAGGGGCCATCCAGTCCAGCTCCTCTCGCCCCATCGCGCCCCCTTCGCCCGCATGCGGGTTCAGTCCCGCAACGGCAATCCGCGGCGCGACAATTCCGAAATCCCGCCGCAAACCTGCATGGGTGATCCGGATCGTTGCTTCCAGGACGTCGGGCGTCAGGGCCTTCGGCACCTCGGACAGGGCAATATGGATCGTCGCCGGCACGACCCGCAGTTCGGGGCAGGCGAGCATCATCACCACCCGCTCCACCCCCGCCAGATGCGCAAGGAACTCGGTATGGCCGGGAAAGGCAAAACCCGCGCCGTCCTTCAGCGCCTTCTTGTGGATGGGCGCGGTGCAGATGGCTGCGGCCTTGCCCGATTGCACCAGCCGCACGGCGCGTTCGATGACAGCGATCACTCCGGCGGCATTGGCTGCATCGGGCTGGCCGGGTAGGGCCGGGGCGGCGAAATCGTGGCGCAGGACCGCCAGCGCGCCATCCCCCGACGCTTCGCCCTCATCCACCGCACGCCAGTCGGTGCCCGCAGGCAAATGCCGGGGGTCGCCCAACCAAACAAAGCGCTCCCCCGCCGCCCAGGCCTTGGCTGCGATCTCCGGCCCGATCCCGGAGGGGTCACCGCAGGTCAGGACAATCGGAGCGCTCACGGCTCGCGGATGATGGCCGCGGCGCGCAGTTCTTCCAGATAACCCTCGGCCATACCTTCGAGCTTCTGGTTGATCACCCGCTCGCGCACCTGGTCGCGGGTGGGCTCCGGCTCCAGCGTTTCTTGGCGGCCGCAGAGCATGAGCATCCGGCGGAACCCGCCCCGCGTCAGCGCGACCGAAGTTTCGCCCGGATCAAGCTTGGCCAGTTCCAGCCCGACATCGCCCGGCACTTCGGACGCGGCTTGCGTCGTCACCGTCAGCCGGTCTTCGGGCAGGCCCCGCGCCTGGCCGTTCAGATCATAGCACGTGTCGACATCCGCCTGAATCCGCGCAATCTCGGCGGCATCGTCAGGCACAAGGAACTCAGCCCATTCGACAGTGACCTGGAGCGGTTCGGCGCTCTGGTCCATCGCTACATCGCGGAGCAGGAACAGGACCACCGCGCCCGGCACCTGCACCGGGTCCGAAACCTCGCCCGGACCAAGCGCGAGGACTGCCCCGCCAATCGCCGCAGGCAGGTTCGACAAGGGCAGCCACTCAAGCCGCCCACCTGCGCCTGCCGTGGGGGCCGCCGAATACTGCCGCGCGGCCGCCGCAAAGGCCCCTTCGCCGCTCACGGTTTCCGACAACCGGTTGGCCAGCGCCAGCGCCTCGTCCGGGGGGGCGCCCTCGGGCACCGGGATCACCAGTTCCGACACAAGAACCCGCAGCGCACGGGGCCGGGCCGAGGCCTCCAGCGCCCGGTCGACGTCGTTCTCGCTGATCGGCACCTGGCCCACGAACCGCGCCCGCACCGCTTTGCGCCACAGAAGGCCCGCCGACACGAAATCACGGAAGGTCTCGGCCGAGATGCCGACCTTGGCGAATTCGCCGATCAGCGCCTCGGCGGTCAGGTTCGCGCGCGCGGCGAACTCTTCCATCCCCTGCAGCACTTCCTCGTCGGTGAGGGTCAGGCCCAGCCGCTCGGATTCCGTCTGGCGCAGCCGGTCCTCAATCAGCGCCTTAAGCGCCTCTTCCTCAAGATTGCCGGGCGAGCGGAGGACCTTCAGGAACTCCACCCGTTGCATCACCTCGTACTGGGTGATCACCCGGTCGTTCACATACATCCGGGGCGTGAACATGTCTTGCGCCAGCGCCGGTCCAGCCAGTATCGCCCCGCACAAAAGCGCCGCAACATGCCGTTTCATCAGGGAAAATGCCATCGCCTCAGCCGCTCGTCCTGCCCATCGTCCTTTACCACGGGTCTCTTGCCCGCCGCCGTTTCCGTGCCCGGTCACTTCCTGCAGGTCCGGGCAGGGCCTGCCTTCACCCCGCTGCCAAAGCCCACCAGGTCCAGCGACAGCGCGAAATCCGTCGTGGGCGTCACACTAGTGGATGACGTGAACCGACGCGAGAGGGAAACGTCGAAGCGCACGCATTCGTTCAGGAACTCCAGACCCAAGCCCGCCACCGTGCCCCGGTCGGCGACAAAATCGTAGCGCCCCGACAGCTTGGCCGTCCAGTTCGGGTTCAGCTTCCGCCGCGCGTCGAAGGTGAATTCCTGCGTCGGATCGGGCCGGTTCTCGGTCAAGTCGGCCACGGCCCAGATCATCGAAGAGGCGACCGCCGTCCTTGCACCGCTGTAGGTGATCCGCGCCTCGCCCTTGGTCAGATCGAGGTTGTCGTCCAGAACTGCCCGCGCCGTGATCGCCAACCCGTCTCCCACCCCGAAATTGACCCCCGCCAGCCAGTCAGAGGTCGATCCGTCGAGTCCCGATCCCGGACCGAACTGGCCCAGGTCGGTTTCCCGGATGACACGCCCCAGAGTCACCCCCATCGTCCAGCCTGCCGGGTCATACCGCGTCCAGCTGATGCCGATGTTGGCGCGCGGGCCCCGTTCCACCGCGTCCGATCCCGGGAACCGGTCCAGTGCGAACAGACTGCCTTCATCGAATTCGACCAGCACCGAATCCTCGTTCGGCAGACTTTCCGCGTCGGACGAGGCCCACAGGAATTGCGCCACGGGTTCGATCACATGCGTCGCGCCCGATGTGCCGGCCTTTACCCAGGGCCAGCGGAACTCCAGCCCCGCGCTGCCGTGGGTGCGCGTCGTGCTGATCGGGAACAGCGCATCCTGCGACACGGTATAGGCATCCGCCGCCGCCTCGCCCAGCACGGTCGCTTCGATCCCGGCCGGCAGGATGAAGCTCCGCCGCCAGTCCACCCGCAGCGAGATACGGCCCATATCCCGCCCATCGGCGATCGTGTCGCTGTCCGGCCCATCCAGCGGATTGGTCGAACTGCGCCAGTGATTGTGGGTCTGCAAGCGCAGCCCGCCTTCGCCGCCCAAAGGACCCAGCGAGAACCGGCGGTGAAAGGTCAGATCGGCAATGACCGAGGGCAGGGTCGTGTTGTCCTCATCCACCCGCAGGGTCTGAAAGCTGATGATCCGGGCCGAGATGTGTTCGTTCCGCCGCGTCCGGCTGGCCTCGATCCGGCTGTCCAGACGGTCCAGGTTCGCAATGCCATAGTCCAGCAGATAGGACGGGTCGGTGACTGTCTGGCCCTTGATTGTCAGGCCAAAGTTCAACGGCAGGCGAAACCTTCCATCCACGAAAAGATAGCCCCGCGCCCCGCCGGGAATCAGCTTGTCATCGGTGATCGCGCCGTTGATCTCGATCTGCCCGGTGGTGAAGGCCTGACGATAGCGGAGGTTCACGGTCGTACTGTCGCGGAAGGTCAGATAGGGCGTCAGCGTCAGGTCGGAAGACGGGGACAGCGCAATGAAATACGGGATCTTGATCCCGGTCCCCAGGTCCGACGTCGTGCGGATCGACGGCATCAGGAACCCCGTGGCGCGGTCCAGCGTCGGGTCGGGCATCCTCAGGCGCGGAATGTAAAGGACCGGCACTCCCGCCAGGCGGAACTGGGCATGGTCAAAGTAGATCTGCCGCTCTTCCTCATCATGCAGGACCCGCCGCGCGCGAATCTCCCACAGGGGCGTCGGGTCGCCTTCACAGACCTTGCAGGACGAGGCCGCCACCGTCTCCAGCGCGGTATAGCGCCCGGCGACCCGCTGGATGCGGTTTGCTGCCATCTGCAACTGCCGGTTCAGGACCAGACGGGCGCTTTCCAGAATGCCTTCGCTCAGGTCGGCGGCAAGGTCGGCCTGCGAGGCCAGGATGATCGTGTCGCCAGTTTCGTCCACCAGGACGATCGGGCCAATGATCTCCAGCCGGTCGGTCGCCTGGTCATAGACGATGCGGCTGGCCTTCAGCCTCCGGCCCTTGAAGAAGACCTCGACATTGCCATCCGCGATCAGGCGGGTATCGCCGGTGATCTCCAGACTGTCCGAGATCAGCGTCGCCTGATCTTGCGCGCTGACCGGCAGGGCCAAGGTCAGGGCAAGGGTCAGGCAAGCCGCCAGACGGATCAGAAGGCGGCGCATGTCAGCCATCCTCCAGATGCAAAAGCAGGCTCAAGGACAACAGGACAGCTGCGACTGGGGGCGTCCAGGCGGCCACGGCGACCGGGATTTGTCCGCTGTCGCCCAGGGCTTGCGCGAAGTTGCGCAGAAAGAAGATGCCAAACCCGGCCAGCATGGCATACAGAACCATCTTGCCCGTCCCGCCAAAGCGGACATGCCGCATCGTGAATCCGGCGGCCACCAGCACCATCGCCACCATCAACAGGGGCTGCGCCAGTTCCATCTGGAACCACAGCCGGTAAGCGCGGGCCGAGAAGCCCGCCTGTTCAAGATCGTCGATGTATCCCGGCAGGTCCCAGAAGGCGATGGCACTTGGCGTGCCGAAACTGTCCCGGATTCGCTCGGCCGTCAGGTCGGAGGGCAGGGTCGCCGGTCCGGGTTCCTGAACGGCGGTCAGCTCGGGATTGGGCGCCGTCAGGTCCCAGCGCTTCAACCCGGTCAGTTCCCAGGCGCCCAGGGTCAGACGCGCCGACTCGGCCTCGGTCCGGCTTGTGGGCAGACCGTTCGCATCGAACCCCAGGAAGGTCACCCCATAAAGTTCCGTCCCGTCCAGATTGGCCCGCGCGGCCTGGATGACCGTCTGCCCGTCCTCCGATCCCTGCCGCAACCAAAGGCCCGTATCGGCCACCGAAAGGACCGACCCGCCACCCTGGCTCAGCGCGGCGCGCCGCGCGTCATAAGCCTTTGACGTCGCCGCCACCAACGGGTTGAACAGCGCCACCGTCAGCGCGCCCAGCGCCACGGCCACGATCAAGGGCGTCAAGAGGAACCGCAGCCCCGACCGCCCCGCCGCCCGCACCACCACAAGTTCGGACGACCGCGCCAGCCCCAGGAACATCGCAATCGCCGCCATGATGATGATCAGCGGCAGGATCCGGTACAGCGTCTCCGGCACGTTCATCAGGCTCAGCACCGCCGCGTCCGACAGCCCGATTCCCGCGCCCGAAAACCGGCGCAACTGCTCGATCATGTCGACCAGCATCAGGATCGCGAAGAAGATCAGGAACACCCGCCCGACCATTCCCAGAAACCGCCGCGCGATGTAAAGGCTCAGCGTCATGCCGCCGCCCCCCGGACCCGCCGCGGCCGCTGCGCCCAGGCCAACAGCACCCCGGCCGCCACGATCCCCAAACCCGGTGCCAGATACAGAACCGGCCAGGCCCTGGCAGACGCCAGCGCCACGCTGCCCGCCCAGGTCCAGACCAGCTGCACCGCAATCAGCAGCCCCACCGCCAGCCCCATCTGCCGCAGAAGACCAAACCGCGAGAATGTGCCCTGCATCAGCGCCGCAAAGCCCAAAAGCGCCGCCGCCACCGCCAGGATGGGCGAGGCCAGCCGCGAATGCCCCTCTTCCAGCATCCGCGCCGCATCGACGCCGGTGGCCGCCATCACCTCCGGATCAAGGCCCAGAAGCGCCCGCGTCGGCACGGCGTTCAGCGCCACCCCGCCGCCGCCTGCGACATTGACCAGACCCTGAAGGTCCAGCGTAAAGTCGGAAAACCGCGTGACCGACATCCGCACCCCGTCACGCGTCAGGGTCTGGGTCGCGCCATCCAGCATAACAAGCTTCGGGGCCGCCTCGCCCCGCACCAGAAACGCCTTGCGCGCTGTATGGATCACCCGCGCCGCTGCCCCCCGCTCATCGGCCAGGAACAGGTCGACCAGCTCGCCCGTCGGCGTGATCTCGCGAATATACAGCGTGATCCCCTTGGCCGGATGCATGAACTGGCCCGCATTCAAAAAGCGCGCGGTCACGTTCTGCGAAATCTCGGCGCTGCGATCCGCCAGAATGCGCTGGCTGGCCGGCACCAGCACATTGGTCAGCATCAGCTGCATCGCCATCACGACGAGCCCGAAATACAGCACCGGCCGCGCCAGGCGAAAGGTCGAAAAGCCCGTCGCCTGCATGACGACAAGCTCGCTTTCCTGCATCAGCCGGTTGACCACGTAGACCGTCGCCGCAAAGGCCGAGATCGGCAGCACCAGCCGGATCGCGTTCGGCAGGGTCAGGATCGAGAATTCCAGAAACACCCGCGCCGACTGGCCGTCACCGATCAGCTGGTCGAACAGCCCGACCGCCCGGTTGACCCAGTAGACCGCCACCAGAACCAGCGAGAAAAAGCCAAACAGCTGAAGCAGTTGCGACAGGAGATATCTGTCGAATCTAGACACGCTCAAGCTGGCCCCTACAAGATGTTGCGACGACCCTAGCGGAATTCACCGGCGGCGAAAACTCATATCTGGCCTTTCCACAGGGGGGATTGTAGCCTTCCGGCAATCCGCCGCCCAAGGTGCGGCAAACCTGTCCTGAAGGTGCCCGATGCCCCAACCGCTTCCGATCCAGTTTGCCGCCGTGGATCTTGCTGCACTGGCCAAAGCCACTGGCCGTCTTGCCGTTCTGCATGAACCGGGCCAGACCCCGACAGCCGCATTCCGCCGCCTTGACCGGCTGGCAAAGGGTGCCCTGTCGCGGGCCACCGGGTCAGAGGCCTTTGCCAGGCTGAAGCTGGGCGAGGCGCTAGAGCTTGCCTATCCAGCCGGACTTGACGTCGACGCCGTGCAGATCCTGCGTCTTTCGAAACGGGCCGGGGTGGCCGAAGCGCGCAAGGCCGGGGCAGCAGTCGGTCGGGCACACGGAACCGGCGCAACGCTGGTCCTTGCCGAAGGCCATCCCCGTGCGGCCGACATCGCCTTTGGCCTCGCACTGCGGGCCTATGACTTCGACACCCACAAGACCGGCGAAAAGAAAGTGCCCGGTCCGGTGACAGTGGCTGTGACCAACCCCGAGGCCGTGGCCCGTACTGCCGCCCCCATGGCCGCCGTCGCAGAAGGCGTGTTCTTCACCCGCGACCTGGTGAATGAACCCGCAAACGTTCTGACCACGCATGATTTTGCCGCGCGGCTGGCTGCGATGCAGGAACTGGGCTTGCAGGTGGAGATTCTGGAAGAAGACCAGCTGATGAAACTCGGCATGGGCGCGCTTCTTGGGGTGGGGCAGGGGTCGGAAAGCCCCTCCAAGGTCGTGGTCATGCAGTGGCACGGCGGGGCAAAGGACGAAGCGCCCTTTGCGCTGATCGGCAAGGGTGTCGTGTTCGACACCGGCGGCATCTCGATCAAGCCTGCCGCCGGAATGGAAGACATGACGATGGACATGGGAGGGGCAGGGGTTGTCGCGGGGGTGATGCGGACCCTGGCGCTGCGCAAGGCCAAGGCCAATGTCGTGGGCCTGGTGGGGCTGGTTGAAAACATGCCCGACGGTCGCGCCCAGCGCCCTGGTGACGTGGTAAAATCCATGAAGGGCGACACGATCGAGGTCATCAACACCGACGCCGAGGGCCGTCTCGTCCTGGCCGATGTCCTTTGGTATGCACAGGAACGCTTCAAGCCTACGGGAATGATCAACCTTGCCACCTTGACCGGGGCGATCATCATCGCGCTGGGGCATGAGAATACCGGGGTGTTCTCGAACAACGACGATCTCTGCAACGCCTTCCTCGCTGCCGCCAAGGCCGAGGGCGAGGGCGCTTGGCGGATGCCGATGGGCGACGCCTATGACGCCAAGCTGAAATCGCGGATTGCCGACATGATGAACGTCGGCGGCCGTGACGGTGGGGCAATCACGGCGGCGCAGTTCCTGCAGCGCTTCGTCAAGCCGGATGTGCCCTGGTGCCATCTCGACATCGCGGGCACGGCGCTTCTCAAAAGCGACTCGACGTTGGCACCCAAAGGGGCGACTGGCTGGGGCGTGATGGCGCTCGACCGGCTGATCCGCGACCGGTTCGAAAAGTAGCCGTTACGTCAGCCGCGATGGGCACGGTTATGTTCTTCCACCTGATGCAATCGGCCCCCGCCGACACGCTTACGGTAAATGCCCCGCGCGCGCTTGGGCAGGGTTGGCGCGTACTGGTGCGGGGGACCGACCTTGCCGGGCTGGAGCATCTGGATGCCGCACTGTGGCTGAAGGGCGGGGATGAAAGCTTCCTGCCGCATGGGCTGGAAGGCGGCCCGCATGACGCGGACCAGCCCGTGCTTCTCGGGCTGGGGGGACCCGCGAACGGGGCAAAGGTGCTGGCGCTGGTGGACGGAGCCGCCGCAACGGATGCCGAGATTGCCGCGATGGAGCGGGTCTGGGTCCTGTTCGATGGCAACGACCCCGACCGTCTGCAGGCGGCTCGCGGTCAGTGGAAGGCCGTGACCGGCGCGGGCCATGCTGCACAATACTGGTCAGAAGAATCCGGCCGTTGGGAAAAGAAGGCCGAAAGTCCCGCGCGCTAGGCAGGTTCGGGCAACATCCCCGGTGGACGTCTTGCCGCAGGCTTGGTTAACACCACCCTAATGTCCACAGCCAAGTCCTTGATATTCTTGCGGTCAGCCAGCCGTCCACGCGTGGACATCACTGCCGCAGAACCAGCTTTCCACCGGCGAACTCCATCCGGAACTGCCCCAGATAATCCATGCCGAGCAGGGATTGATCCAACTCTCCCTCGGTTACAAAAGCGCGGAAATCCTGGTTCCGGAACGGCCCCAGTTCCACCGTGGGCAGCGTGACCCGCGCCGTCCGGACCACCCCGTTCGCCGTCGTTGCCTCCCCCAGGAAAGCCAGGCTCGCCGGGTCGATCCCCAGCCGTTCCGCGTCCTTTCCCGCCAGCACCATCCCCGACGCCCCGGTGTCCACCATGAACGGAACCTCGGTCCCGTTGATCGTGAGGGTCAGATAATAATGCCCGTCCTCTGCCCGTGGGACCTCCACCGCACCGTCCGCCACCACTTCCTGCATCGGCAGGATATCCTGCCGGATGTCGGACCACAGCCCGTACCCCGCGACGATGCCGACGAAGATCAGCCCCCAGGCCAGGGCCATCCGCAGGGCCTGCCCCATTCTCTGGCGGAACTCGACCAGCACCCAGCCGCCCAGCGCGACCAGGATGATCGCCAGATAGCCCACGCGGGCCAAGGTTTCGCCGTCCATCTTCACCTCCGGTTGGGGCAGATATGGGGGCGGGGGGCGGGCTTGGAAAGGTCAGCCGATCAGTCCCGTGCCCCGCACCCCGTCGATAACAAACTGGACCGACAGGGCCGCCAGCAGCATGCCCAGAAGTCGGGTGATGACGATCACCCCGGTCCGGCCCAGCATCCGCTCCAAGGGCGGCGAGGCGAGGAGGAAGGCATAGGTCACCACCATCATCGCCAGCATCAGCCCGAGCACGGCGATGGTCCCGCGCCAGTCGGGGCCCGCCTGACCGACCAGAAGGATGACCGAGGCGATTGCCCCCGGACCCGCAATGAGCGGGGTGGCCAGGGGGAATACCGAAGGGTCATGGTCGGGTTCGGCCTGCTGTCCCTCGCGCCGCTGCGTCCGGCGCTCGAAAAGCATGTCGAGCGCGGTGAGGAACAGAAGGATCCCGCCCGCGATGCGAAAGGCGGGCATCGAGATGCCGATGAAGCTGAGGATCGCCTCGCCCGCCAGCCCGAAGAGCAGCAGAAGGCACGCAGCGATAAGGCAGGCCCGCCGTGCCATCGCGCGCCGCTTGTCGGGCCCCATCCCGCGGGTCAGGGCGATGAACAGGGGCACCAGGCCCGGCGGGTCGATCACCACGAACAGCGTGGCAAAGGCGGTGATCAGGAAGGCGGTCTCGGGCATGTGATCTCCGGGGTTGCGAGAGACTAGCCCGGCTTGCGAGGGCGCGCCAAGCGGAACCTGCGGACTGGGGCGCTGCCCCAGACCCCGTAATACTTGGGCAGACAGGAAGGGCCTAGACGATCCTTGGCCCCAAGGTCGCCGGGTCGATCCCGGGGGTCGACCAGAATTCGGTCGCGAAGGGGGGCAGGGTGGCGAGCACCCGATCCAGGTCCTCGCGCAGGATCGACTTCCGCAGCGCCAGCGCCGTGGCCGCCACGCAGTTCGGCGGGGTCAGGTTGTGGTGCGGCCGGAGCGCCATCGCCTCGGCCGTCCAGTCGGCGCGGGTTCCCGGGGGAAGGGGGTCGGCAAGCTGCCAGTCGGCCACGAACAAGGCGCGCAAGACGGATGGCAGAACCTGCGCGAAATCAATGGCCTGCTGTGGGGTCAGCCGGGATCGGAAGGCCCGCAGCACGCCCTGGACTGCCGTGTAGGTAAGGTTGTCTGTCTCCAGATCCATCGCTGCCCTGGCCTCGGCCAGGAACGCCTGCCATTCGCGCGTTGCCTGACGATAGGTCCAGGGCATGGGCATGGCGGATGCGCTCAGCCGTTCACAGCATCAAGCTGTTGCAGGGCTGCAAGGTACTTGCTTAGCCGCTTGGCGTCCTTGTCCGAAACCACCGGAAGGCGCCTGACATCCAGGTTGTCCAGGAGGTCCGCACGCTTGACCCGCCGCGCAACCGGGTTCTGTGCAGCCCGTGCGATGAAAGCGACATAGTCTTCGGCCTCGGACAGCTTGGTCACATGCGCAAGCGCCGTCAGGATGTCCGGGGAAAACCCTTCGGAGCGCAGACGGTCCATCGTCCAGTCCGGGCAATCCTCGACGACGTCATGCAGAACGCCGACAATCCGCTCAACATCGGTTTCGAGCGATAGCATGACCCGCAGCGGGTGGAGGATGTAGGGCGCGCCAGCCTTGTCGATCTGTCCCGCATGGGCCGCAACGGCGATCTCGATGGCGCGGGACAAGGTGCTCATGCGGCGGCCTCCAGCCTTTCCTGTGCAGCGAGCCACAGGGCTTCGGCCTTGTCGAGGGCCTGCATTACCTCGGCGTATTTGGCGTTCCAGGTGGCGAGTTCACCCTTGCGGCTGTCTTCATAAAGGGCGGGATCGGCGAGCTTGGTCGCCAGCTTGTCGCGCATGTCGTTCAGCTTTTCCAGCCGCTCCTCGCATTTGCGGACTTCGGCCTTGAGCGAAAGAACTTCCTCACGGCTGGCTTGCCTTTTCTTTTCAACGGGTTGCGCGGCGGTCTTCACGTCGTCATCACCGGCCAGAAGCTGGCGGCGGTAGGCCTCCAGGTCCTCGGTATACGGCGTCACCGCGCCACCCTTCACCAGCCACAGCCGGTCGGCCACCAGGCCAAGAAGGTGCATGTCGTGGCTGACCAAGATCACTGCGCCGGGGTATTCGGTCAGGGCGTCGACCAAGGCCTCGCGCGACTCGATGTCGAGGTGGTTCGTCGGTTCGTCGAGGATCAGAAGGTGCGGCGCGTCGATGGTGGCGAGCAGGAGCGAAAGCCGTGCCTTCTGGCCGCCGGAGAGACGGGCGACGACGGTGTCGGCCTGATCCGCCATCAGGCCGAAGCCCGCGAGACGGGCGCGGAGCTTCGGTTGGCCTTCGGCAGGGCGCAGGCGCATGATGTGTTGAAGCGGCGTCTCGTCGAGGTGGAGTTCATCCACCTGATGCTGGGCGAAATAGCCGATCCGCAGCTTGGAGGACCGGGAAAGCTTGCCCTCAGACGCTTGAAGTTTGCCAGCCAAAAGCTTGGAAAGAGTCGATTTTCCCTCACCGTTCTTGCCCAGAAGGGCGATCCGGTCATCCTGGTCGATCCGCAGGTTCAGTCGTTTCAGGACCGGCGGACCGCCATAGCCCACTGCTGCGCCATCAAGATTGATGATTGGGGGCGCAAGTTCCTCGGGCGCGGGGAAGGTGAAGACGACCTTCTTGGCATCCTCGGGCGCGGTTATCGGAGTCAGCTTTTCCAGCATCTTCACGCGGGACTGGGCCTGCACGGCCTTGGACGCCTTGGCCTTGAAGCGGTCGACGAAGCTTTGCAGATGCGCGCGGCGGGCCTCGACCTTCTTCGCCTCGGCCTGCAGGACCGCGCGGCGTTCGGCCATCTGGCGGGCGAACTGGTCGTAGCCGCCTTGCCAGTAGGTCAGCTTGCGGTTGTCCAAATGCAGGATGCCCTGGACGGCGCGGTTCAGAAGGCCGCGGTCGTGGGAGATGATGAGGACGGTGTGGGGGTATTTCTGGAGGTAGCTCTCCAGCCAGAGCGCGCCTTCGAGGTCAAGGTAGTTGGTCGGTTCGTCCAGAAGCAGATAGTCGGGCTGCGCAAATAGGACGCCCGCTAGCGCCACGCGCATCCGCCAGCCGCCGGAAAAGGCGCTGCAGGGCATCAGCTGTTCTTCCGCATCAAACCCCAAGCCCTTGAGAATGCTGGCAGCCCGGCCCTCAGCCGACCAGGCGTCGATGTCTGAAAGCCGCGCCTGGATCTCGGCGATGCGGTGCGGGTCATGGGCGGTTTCGGCCTCGGCCATGAGCGCAGCACGTTCGGTGTCGGCGGCGAGGACCGTATCCAGAAGTGAGGTTTCCGACGACGGGACTTCCTGAGCAACGCCGCCGATCCTGGCGCGCTGGGGCAGGGTGATAGCGCCGCCTTCAAGCGCAAGCTCGCCGCGTATCAGCCGGAAAAGCGTGGTCTTTCCTGCGCCATTTCGCCCGACGAGGCCGACCTTGTGCCCTGTGGGAATCGTGGCCGTCGCGCCCTCGAACAGGGGGCGGCCTTCGACGTTGTAGGTGATGTCCTCGATCTTCAGCATGGGCTGCGGAGTGCCTCAACCACGGGCGAAGGTCAATGCCGCTGCACCTTTTCAAGGCCCGTGCCGCGTGATAGCAGGCCCGCGTCCCATTCCGGCGAAAACGCCCTGAACCCTATGGAGAGCCAAATGGCCATTGAACGCACGCTGTCGATCATCAAGCCCGACGCGACCAAGCGCAACCTGACTGGCAAGATCGTTGCCAAGTTCGAAGAGGCGGGCCTGCGCGTCGTGGCTTCGAAGCGCATCCACCTGACGCCCGCCCAGGCCGGCGCTTTCTATGCTGAGCACAAGGAGCGCGGCTTTTACGGCGAGCTGTGTGCGTTCATGGCGTCCGAGCCTGTTGTCGTGCAGGTCCTGGAAGGTGAGGGCGCGATCCTGAAGAACCGTGAAGTCATGGGTGCGACCGATCCGGCCGCTGCTGCGGACGGCACGATCCGCAAGGAGTTCGCGCTCTCGAAGGGCGAGAACTCGGTGCACGGGTCGGACAGCGAAGCCTCGGCTGCGCGCGAGATTGCGTTCTTCTTTTCGGGTCTGGAACTGGTCGGCTAAGCGAAACAATCTTCCTGCAGACGTATTCCCGAAGGCCTGGTCCATGCGACCAGGCCTTTGCTTTTGATGCGGATGCAGTTGAGGATCGATCTATAACGAACTGAATTGGAGCAAAAATCTCTGGGCGACAGTGGGGAACGAAGACGCCCGCACACGGGTCGGGTTTTCCAGACCATGGAATCGTTGACCTGACGGCACCAATGCCCCTATCGTTCCTTCAGGTTTGTTTTCGTAGCCTTTTTCATCTGGTGGTTGCCTTGAGCCATTTTTCAGTGGTGCGAGACGCGAGTCTCGCCCTTCGCCAGCTATTGTTCGATGCCGCGACTTCCGTGTCCGATGTGGACTTCGGGATCGACAATCTTGCGACGCACATCTCGCTTGCTCCACCGACGGATGACATCGGCGATGATCCCCTGCTGTCGGTCTACCTTTATCACATCGGACCCGATGCCAACCTTCGCAACCAGTCGCACCTTCCGGTTGGAACCGCGGGACTGATCAAGCCGCCGTTGGCATTGCGACTGTCCTATCTGATCACACCGCTGTTGTCGTCCGAAGCGCTGAACCAGATGCTACTGGGCCGGGTGATGCAGGCGCTCCACGACCAACCCTTGATCACCACGTTGGCCGGGCAGCCGATGGGCGACAGCAACGGCGGTGGAAGCCCCGCGATCCGGGTCTGGATGGAGCCCTTGGCGCTGGAGGAGCTGACCCGCATCTGGCACGCGCTTGGCACGGATTACCGTCTGTCGCTGGCCTATCAGCTGCGTGTGGTGTTGATTGACAGTGCAATCCCGCCGCGCTCGGCGGACCGGGTCGTCGCTTCGCACCTGTCGCTGGAACGGAAGGAGGCCTGAGGCATGGCCCGCGATCCGCTTTCGCGTCAGATCATCATCGCCGGGCAGATCACCGACGCCCTCAGCGCGGGCCGGCCAAGGGCGCGGCCGGTGATGGAGGTGAGCGGGCCGCCCGGGCTTCTTCTGCGGCTGGCAGAGGACCTTACCTTTTCTGTCTCGGCTCAGCCCGATATTGCCATGCCGCTGGTTGGCGACCGCGTGACGCTAGACCTGCAGGTGGACGGCTATCAGGCGGCCAATCTGCAGGTCGTGCTGACAGCCGCCGATCTGCAGCGCAGTCTCCTGGCCGTGGTGCTGGGGGGAGAGCCGGCAGAGCTGCCGCAGTATCGCAACTTGCCGATTACCCGGAACATTGCGCTGCTTCCCCGGCCAGTGGCGCTGAAGGGCAGGGTCGCCGATGCCGAGGACCCAGGGGTTCCGCTGGCCGGAGCAACGGTCCGGGTGACAGCGCCGGTTCCCTCTGGCCCGGTGCAGACCAACGCCTTGGGTTTCTTCAGCCTGCCTGCTGTTCCGGTTGCGGCCGAGATCACCTTGCGCATTTCGGCGCCCAACTACAGCCCGTCCGACATTTCCTACCGCCCCGATTTCAATCAGCCGATCAACCAGGGCGCCTTTGCGCTTTCGCCCCTTTAGGGCCCAGTCAGGGAGAAGTCATATGCCAGAGTATCTTGCGCCCGGTGTCTTCGTTGAAGAAATCTCGGGCGGCGTAAAGCCGATTGCGGGAGTGTCCACCTCGACCATTGGGATGGTTGGCGTGACCGAGAGGGGGCCGGTGAACCGCCCAACTCTCGTGACCAACGCAGGCGATTTCTCGCGCGTGTTTGGCGGGTTTCTGGATCATCGGGTCTACACGGGCAACCGCAACGTATTGCCCTATTCCGTGCAGGGCGCATTCGACAATGGCGCGGGCCGGATCTATGTGAACCGGATTGTCGGCACCAATGCCGCCTTTGCCGAAACCGATCTGTTCGGTTCGGCCATCGATGGCGCGGCCGCTACCACCTTGGCCGAGCGGGCGGCTGCGGGGGCCACGTTCCTGAGGATCGACGACGGAGCAGGGCTGGCGACGGGTGATCGCCTGCTTCTGTCGGATGGCCCAAGGTCAGAGGTCGTGACTGCGCAAAGCGACCCCCTTGCCTTCGGGATTGCTCTGACCGGAGCGCTACACGCCGATCAGGCAGACGGCGTTGCGGTCGATCTGCAGGACCCGCCGGTTGAGGGCACGGACATGACGGCCGGGGTCACTGGTGACATGGCGGCTGGCGGTGGGCTGCTGTTGGACGCGGCGCGGCTGGCGCTGTTGCAGGCCGACGACATCCTGCGCATCCGGCAGGTCGTGGCACCTGGCGAGTTCGCCGACACCGAGTTCGTCACCATCCTGGCCGATGGGGCTGCGGATTTTGCGGAAGGCACGCTGCTTTTCGATCACCCCCGTGCCAATGTCGAGGTCCATGTTGTCACGCTGGCGGACGAAGGGACGTCGACCACGCTGGACGGTGCTGCCGATGCCGGGGCTGGGCTGATCGCGCTGGCGGATTCGGCGGGGCTTGCACCGGGGGCGGTGGTTGCCATCGGAGCAGGGGCGACGCGGGAATTCCATGAGATCCGCACCGTGGTGTCCGAACTGTCGATTGCTGCGACGCCGACGACCGCCATTCATGCCCAGGGGGTTGCGCTTATCCGGCAGGTGCCGCTCATGCGCGTTCATGCCCGGGATCAGGGCGGCTGGGGCAACCGGCTGCGGGTGCGCGCCCGACTGTCGCCCCTGTGCGAAACGACGGTTGCGGTGGCGGCGGCCCAGAATGACAGCCCGATCAGTCTTGGCAGTGCCGTGGGACTGGTCGCCGGATCGGTCATCACGATCAGCCGGGCCGGGACTGAGATCGCGCGTCAGCGGGTATCAGCCGTCGATCAGCGCAGCAACGAGGTTGAGCTTGCCGGTGGCGCAGCGGTCGCCCTGCTGGTCGGCGATACGGTCGTCAGCCAGGAATTCAGCCTGACGGTCGAGCTTCTGGATGCCACGGGCCGGGTCACGATGGACGAGGTCTTTGACACTCTGGCCATGGACCCGGCACACCATCGCTATGCTCCGCGCATCCTGGGGGCCTTCAACCGGGCCACCGGCGAGGCTGAAGATGCGGGCCTGTCAGATCTGATCCGTCTGTCCGACCTGACGATGGACGACACCGGGGCCGATGAGGCCGATGCCGCGGATATGCGGCTGGCGGTGCCGTTTGCCGGGCTGTCCTGGGGGCTGAGGGATGGCGATGACGACCTCGCCACGATTGACGAGCGGGCCTATGTGGGCGTGAACGCCGCCGATGTGGCCGACCGGACGGGCATCCATGCCCTCAGCGGCGTGGACGACATCTCGATCGTCGCGGTGCCGGGACAATCGGCGCAGCTGGTGCAGAACGCGATGATTACCCATTGCGAGCTTATGCGCTACCGGATCGCGGTTCTCGACAGCGCGCCGAATGCCCGGATGGCCGATGTTCAGGCGCAACGGCAGCTCTACGACAGCACGCGGGGCGCGCTCTATTACCCCTGGCTGGTGATCGGAGACCCCTTCGGCCGGACGTCTGACCGGCTGAATATCCCGCCTTCGGGCCATATCTGCGGGGCCTTTGCCCTGACCGACACCGAGAGAGGGGTCCACAAGGCCCCGGCGAATGTGGTGGTCCGATCGATCCTTGGTCTGCAGGCGACCGTCACGACGGGCGAGCAGGAGATTCTGAACCCGCGCGGGATCAACGTGATCCGCGACTTTTCCAGCCTTGGCCGGGCAAAGCGGATCTGGGGGGCGAGGACGATTTCGTCGGATACGGAATGGACCTATGTCCCGGTGCGCCGTCTGTTCCTGTTCGTGGAAAAGTCCATCGAACGCGGCATGCAGTTCGCGGTGTTCGAGCCGAACTCGCCCGCCTTGTGGTCCACCATCCAGCGCAGCCTGTCGAACTTTCTGACGGCGGTCTGGCGCAGTGGTGCGCTGATGGGCAACACGCCGGAAGAGGCCTTCTTCATCGATGTGGGTTTCACCACGATGACCCAGGCTGACATCGACGCGGGCCGGCTGATCGTGCGCGTGGGTATCGCCCCGGTGAAGCCGGCTGAATTCGTAATCTTCCGCATTTCGCAGAAAACCGCTGGCGCAGTCCAGTAATTTCCAAAGGTAGGAGTATTTCGCATGCCCCCCGGAGATCGTGTCGACCCCTTTGCCCAGTTCAACTTTCTGATCGAGATCGACGGTGTCACGACCGCCGGCTTCACCGAAGTCAGCGGGTTGGAGACCACCCAGGAAACCATCGACTACCGCGAGGGGTCGGATGACATGGTCCTGAAAAAACTTCCCGGGCTGAAGACCTTTCCGAACATCGTGCTCAAGCGCGGGCGGACCAAGAACACCGACCTGTGGCTGTGGCGCAAGACCACGCTCGACGGCAAGACCGAACGCCGGTCGGGCTCGATCATCCTTCTGGATGAGGAACGGCAAGAGGCCTTGCGGGTCAACTTCAAGGAAGGGTGGCTCTGCAAGTGGGAGGGCCCCGCGCTGAATTCGACCACCAACGAGGTGGCCATCGAAGGCGTGGAAATCTGCCACGAGGGCCTGGAGCTTGTCGTCGCGTAACCCATAAACCCCGGAAAGGCAGGCAGTCATGGGCGCGCCCGGCGTCACATTTCAGGCGGTCGACCTGACGCGCCCCCGCGTCGAGCGGCTGAGGACCGACATCTGCGGTTTCCTCGGCTATGCCGAGCGGGGGCCGATCGACCGCCCTGTGAAGCTGACCAGCTGGCGTCAGTTCCTGGATGCCTTCGGGGCGCCCTTGACCAGCGCCCATACCGGCCATTCGGTGCGGCTGTTCTTCGAAAACGGCGGCTCGGCCTGCCATATGCAGCGATTGGCCGACCCTGATCAGGCGGCGGCAGCGGTTTGCCTGATCGATTTGGGCGGCACGGGAACGGGCGTGCGGCTTTCGGCAGCCTTTTCGTCGATTTCCCAAAGTGTCACGCGGCGTAGCGGGCCGACGGGTCTAGCCCCCGGCCTGTCCGGTGCCAGTCCCGGCAGTTGGGGCAACCGGTTGTCGGTGCAGGTTCAGGCCGGGGGCAGGGCAGTGGCCTCCTCCCTTCCCAATCAACCCGCGGATGGGCTGACCCTGCGCCTGGCCTCAGTTGCCGGGTTCGGGCCGGGCTCCTGGGTGCGGCTGGTGCAGGACGGCGACGTGATGGACCGGCTGGGGCGGATCGCTTCGGTCGATCCGCAGCTGTCCGAGGTGACCTTCACCACGGCCATTGCGAGCTTGCCGCTGGACTTTGCCCGCCCGATCCGGGTCGAAGCGCAGGAATTCACTCTGGTCCTCATGCTGGACGGAATCGAGGTCGAGCGTCACGCCGATCTGTCGCTTGATCCGGAGCATCCGCGCCATGCGCCGGGAGTTCTGGCGTCCGAAAGCCGCTTTGCTGCGGCCGAGGTGACGCTGGATGTGGTCCATCTGGACAACCCGAACTTCTGGCCCAAACCCGGGCTTCCCCTGGCCTTTGCCGGGGGAAATGACGGTCTTGTCAGCCTGCGCAAGGACCATGTTCTTGCAGCACTGGACCGGTTGGCCTTGGTCGACGAGATTTCTGTGCTTGCGGCCCCCGATCTGGTTCTGGCCGATGCGGGCGAAGTCGTCCCCCTGTCCGATCCCTTGCCCTATTTCCCTTGCCGGTCGCTGGATGCGCCCCCGGCAGGCGTGGTGAACGGCGTTGTGGTCGATGCCGATACCGGCGCGCCCTTGGTTCGTGCACGGGTGACGAGTCAGGGCGGATCGGCGGCTGCTGTCCTGACCGATGCCCAGGGCGCTTTCCTGATGACGGGCTTGGCAGAGGGGCAGGCCTCGATCCGGATCGAGAAAGACGGCTGGCTGCCGCTCGATGCCTCGGGTCAGGCTTTTCCCGTTGTGATGCCGCAGCCGCAGCGGTTCACCCTGTCAGCCCGCACGGCTCCGCCGGTCTTTTCGGACGACGAGGTGTTCGAGATCCAGTCGAAGATGGCTGATCAGGGTCGCAAGGGATATCGCGTGGCCCTATTGGATGTGCCGCAAACGGCGATGGCCTCGCTGTCGGCGCTGCAGGCCTGGCGGATGCGGTTCGATACCAGCCATGCAGCGATGTACTGGCCCTGGGTCATCGCTTCGGACCCGTTGGTTGCGGGTGGCGGAAGGCTTTTGCCGCCCTCCGGCGTGGTGGCGGGCCTTCTGGCGCGTCTTGATCTGGCAGAGGGGCCGCAACGCGCGCCGGCCAACCGCCCGTTGCGCGGTCTGACGGCAGTCACCGAAGCCGTGGATGACGAACGCCATGGGCTTCTGAATGACCTGGGGATCAACGTGCTGCGCGCCTATCCGGGCCGGGGGATCGCGCCACAGGGGGCGCGGACGCTGTCGTCTGATCCGGAGTGGCGCTATCTGGGCGTGCGGCGCCTGATGCTGATGATCGCCAAGTCCATCGAGCAATCGCACCAGTGGGCGGTGTTCGAACCCAACGACCGCCCCTTGCGCGATGCGTTGGTTCAGTCGTTGACGGCATTCCTTGCGGCGCTCTGGAGGCGCGGCGCCTTTGCCGGGCCCACGCCTGAGACGTCCTTTGCCGTGAAATGCGATGCCGAGAACAACCCGCCCGGCGTTGTCGATGCCGGGCAGCTGGTCGCAGATATTGCTGTCGCCCCGGTGCGCCCGGCCGAATTCATCAAGCTGCGACTGGGCCGGATTGAACGTCTGGCGGTGCAGGTGGAGGAAGGACGATGATTGACCTGCCGCGGTTTGATCCCCTACCTGCCTACAACTACCTGATCACGCTGATTGACAGTTCCTGCATGCTGGGCGGGGCCGTGGGGGCGGCGGCGGGCCTGCTGATGGGCGGCTTCAGCGAATGCCGGGGGTTGGAAAGCAGCTTAGACATCGAGACCTATCTGGAAGGCGGCGTGAACGACCGCGTCCACCGGTTTCCCACCCGGATGAGCTATCCGAACATCACGCTTAGCCGGGGCGTCGGCCTCTCGGAAGACCTTTGGCTTTGGCACGAGGAGTTTCAGAAGGGCCTCGGCACCCGGCGGGATGGGCTGATCATCCTGCAGGACAACATGAAGCTGCCGATCAAGACCTGGTCCTTCTCGAACGGCCTGCCTGTGCGCTGGACCGGCCCTGCGCTGAAGGCCGGTGAAAGTGCAGTGGCCATCGAAAGCCTTGAGATTGCCCATGAAAAGCTGGAGCTGATCGCCTCTCCGGGCAAGCTTCTTGATGCTGTCAATCCGTTCTAAGGGGACATCCGATGCCGGTCAGGATCAATGAAGTGAACTCTGAAGTGCACGCGCTGGATGCGGCCTCGCTTCTGACGCCCGAAGTGTTGGACGAACTGGCGCGGCGGGTTGAGGCGCTGCGCAGGCGCGATGATGCGGCAGCGTCGGCGCGCGCCAAGGATGCAGGGCTGACCGACCGGCGTCGGGCCGAGGTCTGACCATGGGCAAGTTGACCTTTCAAAAGTTGCAGTTGGACAAGTCGACTGACGGCGACCCGATCGAGGTGCAATTCAATCCGACCGAATACACCTTTGAAAAGACGGCCAAGTTCGGCGAGGTCAGCCTGCCGGGGTTGGACAGCCCGATCCTGCAGTTCGTGCGGGGCGAAAGCGAGAAGCTGACGCTTGAGCTGTTCTTTGACGGGACCACAGTGGCCGGGGGTGGTGGGCTTCTGGGGGCCCTGACGGGCGATCCCGGCGGGGCTGCGGCAGATGCGCCGACAGTGGTGCAACGGGTCGATGCCTTCTACCGGATGGTCAAGATCAAGGGCGAATTGCATACGCCGCCCCTCGTGCGGGTGACCTGGGGCAGTGCGTTTCCGGGGGCCACAACCTCGGAAAGCGTGGCACCGACGCCGACCTTTGATGCCGTGGTCGAGACGGTGACCCGCCGTTACACCCTCTTCGATCCCGACGGGGTGCCCTTGCGTTGCATCGTGTCGCTGACCTTGCGGGAATACCGCACGCTGACCGAACAGCTGACCGATCTGAACCTGCAGACCTCGGACCATACCCGCACCCATACCGTGCGTGAAGGCGAGACGCTGCCCTACATCGCCCATGTCGCCTATCAGGATGTCGCCCGCTGGCGCGTCATCGCCGATGCAAACCGCATTCCCGACCCAACCCGATTGTCCCCTGGTCAGGTCCTTGACCTGCCGCCCCTGGTGTAGCCATGACCGCCGAGGCCATCCATCTGAACCGCGGCTTTTATGCCCCCCGCTTCGTGATCGAAGTGGATGGCAAGCGGTCGGACGGGTCGGACAGCACCGCGATCGAGCCGCATGTGATCCGCGATGTTCTGGAGGTGACGTTCGAGGACAGCCTGGATGAATTCGAAAGCTTCGAATTCACTCTGGCCGACTGGGATCCGCAGCTGAACGCGCCGAAATACTCCAGCCCCTATGACGAAAGCGGCGCGGCGCGGAAGGATGGGGCGGGGAACGATATTCCGGCTTTTGAACCGGGTATGATGGCCAAGTTATCGATGGGCTACTACGGCCCGGAAGAGCCGGTGGTGAAGCTTGTCGGCACCATTGTCACCGTCACCCCAAGCTTTCCCGAAAGCGGAATGCCGGTGGTCAAGGTGCGGGTGATCTCGACGCTTTTTTCGCTGAAGCAGAAGGAAGTCACGCAAGCATTCGTCAACCAGACGGACACTGCCATAGCCCAGTCACTGGCAGAAGAAATGGGCATCGGCGTTGCCACGCCCGCGGGGCAGGCGGCCGCGGAGACGCCGCAAAGCTATATCATGCTGAACAAGGAGTACCCGGTGCGCTTCTTGGCCCGGCGAGCGCGGCTGCTTGGCTATGACTTTGTCATGCTTCCGAAACCGCCGCCCGAACTCGGTCTGACGATCCAGGGCGGCAACGCGAACGAGCCTGTTCTTTTCTTTGGCCCTTCTGGCGTCACGACGCCCAGCTATGAACTCGCATGGGGCAAGACGCTGACGCACTTCAACCTTTCGGTGCGGATTAAGGACCAGGTCGGCAAAGTAGAGGTGCGCGCGACGAACCCAACGAAGAAGGGTGCTGAGCGCGACATCGTTGCGGAGGTGACACTTGCCAATCTCGCCCTCGACTTCCCCGATCCAAAGCTTCTGGAGAGCGTGAAGGACGCGCTGGAGAAAACCGAAGAAGTGGTGCTGGACCAGCCCGCCAAGACCCAGGCCGAGGCCGATGCCATTGCCCTTGGGATCCTGCGCGACCGGGTCAAGGACATGGTCACGGCCGAAGGCGGCACCATCGGCTTTCCCAACCTGCGGGCCGGGGGTACCGTAGCCGTGACCGGAATTGGTCCGAGGTTCTCCGGCCTGTGGGTCCTGACCAAGACGACCCACCGCATTGACAGTTCAGGTTACCGGACGACGTTTTCGGCTCGGCTGCAAGGCAGGCTGCCATGACGGCTGCGCGTATCCCTGGACTAGTCCTTGCAGTTGTCGAGGATCTGGAAGACCCCGAAAATCTGGGTCGGGTAACATTAAAGTTCCTCAACCGGTCAGATCAGGCGATCAGCGATTGGGCGCCCATCGCGCGGCCCCTGGCCTCGGGCGGGTTCGGGCTGTGGTTCCAGCCCCTGAAGGGCGATCTGGTGCTGGTTGCCTTTGCCGAAGGCCAGTTCGATCAACCCTATGTGCTTGGGGCGATCTTTTCCGGTGACACCCAGCCGCCGGTGACCGAGCTGACCCAGCGCGTGCTGCAGACCGAAAGCGGCCACAAGATCGTGTTCGAGGACAAGTCCGGCTCGGAATCTATCCTGATTGAGGATGCCAAGGGCAACCTTCTGCGGATGGAAAAGGCGGGCATCACGCTGGAAAGCCCCTCGGGTGACGTCACGATCAAGGGCGTCAACGTCACCATCGAAGCCTCGGCCCAACTTACGGGCAAGGGTTCGCCAGTTCACCTTAACCCGTAGCCGAAGGAGGCCCGAATGGACGTGCAGTTCCCCGATCATCCCGGCCTTTCCGGCAGCTTTTTCCCGTCTTTCCGGCGCAAGGCCGGCACGGCCCCAGGGCCGGGCAGCATCGAGGCGGTCAGCGTGCTGGCAGTGAAGCTTGCCTATGTGGTCGAGGCCGACCC
>JALOTD010000109.1 GCA_025458105.1 Tabrizicola sp.
GGCACCATGTCCGGCACGATCCTCGCCATCCTGATCGTCCTTGCGCTGCGCAACGGCATGGCGCTGCAGAACATCACCGGGCATATCCAGACCGGGGTCCTTGGGGTGCTCTTGATCCTCTCGGTCATGGTCCCGATCATCCGCGAAACCGGCAGCCGTCTGATGGGAAGGGCGCGATGAAACAGCCACGTCTCCACCTGGTGAAAACCCTGGCCGAGCCCATCGGAAAGAAGGCGGTGTCCGAACTTGTCGTCCAGCGCATCCTGGACCTGGTGAAATCCGGGCACCTCTCGGCGGGGGACAAGCTGCCCTCCGAACGTGACCTCGCCGAGCAGCTTGACGTCAGCCGCCCCACGGTGCGTGAGGCGCTGCGCGCGCTCTCCATCCTCGGCGTCCTCGAAATCCGCCATGGCGCATCCATTTCGAACCCATGCTGGCCGGGCTGGCCGCCGAACGCCTGACCGATGCCGCGCTGGACCGTCTGGCCGATCTGGTCGCCGCCCAGATCAAGGATGCCGAAGACCTTGAACTCTTCCACGACACAGACGTCGAGTTTCACAAGACGATTCTGGAGGCATCAGGCAACGATTTCCTCTCGCGTTTCGGCAAGCTTCTCCAGGTCCTGGGTGACCAGGGCCGCCAGGCCTTTCAGAAGCGCAAGTCGATCCGTCAGCAATCGATCGAGGATCACCAGGTGATCCTGGCCGCCCTGCAAGCCCGCGACCCCGCCGCCGCCCAACGCGCCATGCGGCAGCACATGGTCAATGTCCGCAACGCACTCCGGGAGGTGACAGGTGCGTAAAGCCCGTATCGCAGTCTTGGGTGCCGGCTGGTGGGGGGCGCATGTCTACATCCCCTCGCTCTTGGCAGACCCCAGCGTCGACCTGATCGCCGTCAACCGCCGCGACCCCGTGGCGCTGAAAGAGATCACCGACACATTCGGCATCGCCAAGGGCTACACCGACTACCGCGAGCTCCTCGCAGTCGAACGCCCGGACGCCGTCGTCATCGTCTCGCCCCACACCGTCCACCACGAACAGGCCATCGCCGCGCTGGAGGCTGGCGCCCATGTCCTGATCGACAAGCCGATGGCCACCAGCGCCAGCCAGGCCCGGCAAATCGTCTCGAAAGCCGCGGAAAAGGGCCTTCAGGTCGTCATCCCCTATGGCTGGAACTTCAAGGATTTCACCCGAACCGCCGCCGACCTGATGCGCGCGGGCCGGATCGGCACCATCCGCCATGTCGTCTGCCAGATGGCCTCCCCGACCGAGGACCTCTTCGGCGGTCAGGGCCTGATGGAAACCCGCGACCACATGTTCCAGCCCCGCCGCGACACCTGGGCCGACCCGGCCAATGCAGGCGGCTACGGCTGGGGGCAGCTGTCCCATGCCCTCGGCCTCATGTACGCCCTCGTCGACGCCTCCCCCGTCGAGGTCATGGCAATGACCGGCCAATCCCCCGCTGGGGTCGACTGGTACGACGCTGCCATCCTCCGCCTGTCGAACGGCGCAACCGTCGCCCTCTCCGGCTCGTCCACCGTGCCCAAGCATTGCGGCTATCAGGTCGACATCCGCATCTTCGGCAGCGACGGCATGCTCCTCCTCGACGTCGAACGCGAACGGATGGAACTGCGCCGCAAGGACGGCGACGACGTGGTCCTGACCATCCCCAAAGGCGAAGGCGCCTATCAGTGCATCGAGCCCACCCAGCGCCTCGCCCAGATATGCCTTGGAACGGCGACCCGAAACGAAGCCCCCGGCCTTGTCGGTCAGCGCGCCGTGGAAACGCTCGACGCCCTCTACCGCGCCGCCCGGTCCGGCCAGTTGGAGCGTGTCTAGATGCCCCGCTGGCCCAACCGAACTGAAGACATCCTCAAGGGCGGCTTCTCCACCCCCCTCGACGCACCCATGGTGCCGCCTTTCCCGTTCAAATTCCGCAACGCGCGTATCCTGACCCTCACCTACCGCACCGATCCCGCCGCGATCCGCGCGCTGATGCCCGAACCGCTGGTTCCGACGGGACCAGAGGTGATGATCCACATCTACCAGATGACCGACACCGACTGGCTTGGCCCCTATCACGAGGTCAACGTGATGGTCGGCGCGGAACTGCCCGGCAAAGCCAAAGGCAGCTACTCGCCATACCTCTTCCTCTCCTCCGACATCGGCGTCGCCCATGGCCGGGAAACCCACGGGCAGCCCAAGAAACTCGCCCAACCCTACCTCGACCTGTGCGGCGACCTGATCGTCGGCGGGATGGAGCGCAACGGCATCGACGTCCTCACCGGCACCATGCCCTACAAGCAGCACCCCGCCGACATCGCCGAGCTTAGCGCCATCTTCCCCTTTGCCACCAACCTGAACCTCAAGGCCATCGACCACATCGACGGCACCCCCGCCATCCGTCAGCTGACCAGCCGCAGCCTCGCAGACGTCAAGGTGCACGACTGCTGGCGCGGCCCCTGCACGGTGGAGCTTCGCCCCAACGCCCAGGCCCCGATCCACCGCCTGCCGGTCCTCGACATGCTCGACGGTTTCTTCTGGTCCGCCGATTTCACCCTGGTCCCCGGCCAGATCATCCACGACTACCTGAGGGAGGGATAAATGGCATCCTACGCATGGGTTCTGGGCGTCCGCCCCGGCTGCGAAGAGGAATACAAGCAGCGCCACGATGACCTGTGGCCGGAAATGGACGCGACCTTGCGGAAATCTGGCATCCGCAACTACCACATCTTCCGCCACGGCCTCACGCTGTTCGGCTATTTCGAGACCGACGATCTGCAGGCCACCATCGACTACCTCAAGGCCGACCCCATCAACGCCAAATGGTCAGAGTCGATGGCCCCGATCATGCAGATCGACATCAACCCGCGCACCGGGTTCCCCTTCCTTCTTCCCAAGCAATGGAGCCTTGACCCGTGACCCTTTCAGGCAAGACCGCCCTTCGCCAGTGCCGGGGCCACCGTCCACTTCACCGCCCGAAGTGCTGCCAATATCGCCGCCGCCCAACGTGAGCTTGGTGACATTCCCGCCACCGGCCACCATGCCGACATGACCGACAGCGTGGCGATGACGACCGTGCTTGAGCATGGCTTCGACATCCTGGTGAACAACGCCGGCGTCATTGGCCCGATCGGCCGCATCCTCGATGTCTCGCCCGAAGACTGGGGCCGCAACATCCAGACGAACCTCATTGCCGCCTTCCACGCCACCCAGACCGCGCTCCGCCATATGGTCGCGAAAGGTGGCGGGACCGTCGTCAACCTCTCCTCCGGCGCCGCCCACCGCCCGATGGAGGGGTGGAGCGCCTATTGCTCCGGAAAGGCGGGCCTCGCCATGCTGACCCGTTCGGTCCATCTGGAATATGGCGGCCAAGGCATTCGCTGTTTCGGCTTCGCGCCGGGCGTGGTTGATACCGACATGCAGGGGTCAATCCGTGCGTCCGGCATCAACCCGGTCTCGCAGATCCCGCGCGAAAACCTGGCCCCAGCGCATGAACCTGCTGAAGCCATCGCCTGGCTCTGCACTCCCGCCGCCGATGCGCTGGCCGGGCAGGAACTTGACGTTCGCAACCCCGACCTGCGCAAGTCGGTCGGCCTGAGGGCCCTGGAATGAAGCGCGTTATTGTCACCGATGCCACCTTCCCGGAGGTGGAAAAGGAAGAGGCCGCCGCGCGTGCCGCAGGGGCCGTGTTCGAACGCTACGCCTGCAAGACGGCAGAAGAGGTCGCCGCCGCCGTCAAGGGCGCCGATGTCGCTGTTGTCCAGTTCGCTCCCCTGACCCGCGCCGCCATTGCAGGGCTTGCGCCGGGGGCAACCGCCATCCGCTATGGGGTGGGCTACAACAACTTCGACGTCCCCGCGCTGAACGACCACGGGGTAAAGGCGGCCTATGTCCCCGACTATTGCACCGCCGAGGTCGCCGATCACACCGCCGCCTCGCTCCTTGCCCTCCTCCGCAAACTCCCCGCGCTGGATGCCTCGGTCCGCAAGGGTGACTGGGCCGCCGTCGCCGTCTCGAAACCTCTGAAAAGCTTCAGCGAAACCACTATCGGTTTCTTGGGCTTTGGCCGCATCGCGCAAGAGGTCGCCAGCCGCCTCGCCCCCTTCGGCTTCCGTTTCCTCGCGCATGACCCCTACTACACTGGCAGTTTCCCCCGCCTGACCCTCACCGACCTGCCCGGCCTTCTGGCGGGGTCCGACGCCCTCACCCTCCACGCCCCCGCCACGCCCGAAACCACCGGCATCATCAACGCAACAACCCTTGGCCAGATGAAACCCACAGCGGTCCTCGTGAACACCGCCCGGGGCGACTTGATTGATGAGCCCGCCCTCGCCGCCGCCCTGACCGCAGGCCGCCTTGCCGGGGCAGCGCTGGACGTCTTCCAGACCGAGCCCCTTCCGCCCGACAACCCCCTGCGTCAGGCGCCGAACCTCCTCCTCGGCCCGCATGCCGCCTGGTATTCCGATGTGGCGGTCGAACGGCTACAAAGCCTTGTCGCCGATGAAATCACCCGCGCGCTGACCGGGCAGGGGGTCAGGAAACCCGTCCCCGGCTCGACCGCCAAATGAAGGACCGCACATGAAACTCCTCCGCTACGGCCCCCAGGGACAAGAAAAACCCGGCCTCCTCGCCGCTGACGGCACCGTCCGCGATCTCTCGGCCCACATCCCCGACCTTGCGGGCGCCGTCCTGACCGACCTCGCGGCCCTTGCCAAGATCGACCCCGCAACCCTCCCCGTCGTCCAGCCCACCCGCCTTGGCCCCTGCGTCGCGGGCACCGGCAAATTCATCTGCATCGGCCTCAACTACGCCGACCACGCCGCCGAAAGCGGCCTCCAGGTCCCGCCCGAGCCTGTGATCTTCATGAAGGCCACCTCCGCCATCTGCGGCCCGAACGACCCGATACTGATCCCCCGCACCAGCCAGAAAACCGACTGGGAGGTGGAGCTGGGCGTCGTCATCGGCAAACCTGCCAAGTACATCACGGAAAGCCAGGCCCTGTCCCATGTCGCCGGCTACTGCGTCATCAACGACGTGTCTGAGCGCGCCTTCCAGACCGAGCGTTCCGGCCAGTGGACCAAGGGCAAAAGCTGCGACAACTTCGGCCAGACCGGCCCCTGGCTGGTGACCCCCGACGAAGTCCCCGACCCGCAGAACCTGGGCATGTGGCTCACCGTGAACGGCGAGAAGGTCCAGAACGGCTCCACCCGCACCATGGTCTACGGCGTCGCCCACATCATCGCCTACCTCTCCCAGTTCTTCACCCTGCACCCCGGCGACATCATCTCGACCGGCACGCCCCCCGGCGTCGGCATGGGGATGAAACCGCCCCGCTACCTGAAAGCCGGCGACGTGGTGGAGCTTGGCATCGAAGGCCTGGGCACCCAGAAACAGACCTGCGTGCAGGACTGACATGACCATCCGCAGCGTTCAGGCCATCCCGGTCGCCTACCCCGAGCCGAATGACCACTCCCGCCTCCGCTCCGTCTGCCTGGTGAAGATCACCACCGAAGACGGGGCCGTGGGCTGGGGCGAATGCTGCACCTACTTCCCCGAGGCCTCCCGCGCCGCCAAGGCTCTGGTGGACGGGATGTCTGACCTTCTGATCGGCAAGGACGAACTCCACATCCACGCCCTCTGGCTGTCCCTCAAGGAACACAGCTGGTGGTACGGCAACGGCGCCGGGATCGCGTCCCTCGCGATCTCGGGCATCGACATCGCGCTGTGGGACCTGAAGGGCAAGGTCCTGAACCGCTCCCTCCTCGACCTCCTCGGCGGCCCCGCCAATGCGCGCATGCCCGCCATCGCCTCGATCCACGGAACCAAGGCTTCCATCGAGGAGATGGCCGAAGACATCCAGGGCTACCTTGCGGGCGGCATGCAGGGCGTGAAGATCGGCTTCGGCAAAAAGGGCGACGCGCACCTGGGCTTCGACCACGCCCGCGACGTCACTTTCGTGAAAACCGTCCGCGAGGCCATCGGCGCCAAACGCCTGATGATCGACCTTGGCATCAAGAACTTCTGGGACGTCCCCACCGCCATCCAGCGCGCCCGCGCCTTTGAAGCCTACCAGGTCCACTGGCTGGAGGAGCCCCTGGGCGACCGCGACCCCGAAGGCTACCGGGCGCTGCGCGCTGCCACCTCGCTGAAACTCGCCTATGGCGAGAAGGAGTGGAACCACAGGGGCGTCGAACAGATCGTCACCACCGGCACTGTGGATGTCATCGGCCTCGACCCCGGCCGGATCGAAGGCATCACCGGCTTCCTGAAGGCCGCCGAGATCTGCCACGCCCACCGCCGGCAAGCCAACGCCCACAACTTCTCCACCGCCATCGTCTCCGCTGCCTCCCAAGCCCTGTCTTTCGCCTGCCCCGCCTGCAAGGAGCTGGAACTCCAGCCCGTCTACGGCCCGGCGCAGAAGGATCTGGTCGACAAACCCGTCTGGCATACGGATGGCTGGATCAACCTGCCGCAAGGTCCCGGCCTCGGGATCGAGATCAACGAAGACCTCGTCCAGTCGGCAAGGCTCGACAAATGACCCATCTCGACTGGGGCCTCACCGGCAAGACCGTCATCGTCACTGGCGCAACCGGGGCCATCGGCCGCGCCGTCGCAGAAGGCTTCGCCGAGGCCGGATGCAAGGTGGCCGTCGTCGATCTCGACCAATCCGCCTGCGACACCGCCGCCCTGTCCCTTGGCATCCAGCATCGCGGCTACGGGGCCGACCTGCGCCAGATTGCCGAACTTCCCGGTCTGATCCAACGCATCGAAGCCGACCTCGGCCTTGCCACAGTGCTCGTCAACATCGCGGGCATCATCCGCCGTACCAACGACCTCTTCTCGGTGACCGAGGACGACTGGGACGCCCAGCACGACATCAACCTCAAGGCGCTGTTCTTCCTGACCCAGGCCTTCGCAAGGCGGCTCGCCGACACCGGTACGCCAGGCAGCGTCATCAACTACTCGTCCCAAGGCGCGTTGTCGGGCGGCCTTTCCGGCTCGGTCGTCTACAACGCCACCAAGGGTGCCATCACCACGATGACGCGCGGCATGGCCCGCAGCTGGGCGCCCTTGGGCATAAGGGTCAACTCCCTCGCCCCGGGCCTCGTCGACACGCCCATGCTGAAGGTTCCCGGCCAGACCGAGGCCGAGCGTGAGGCGATGATCCAGTCCGTCCCGATGCAGCGCCTCGGCCTGCCCGGTGACCACGTCGGCGCGACCGTCTTCCTCGCCTCCGACATGGCCCGCTACATGACCGGGGCGATGGTGAACGTCTCGGGCGGCCTTCTGATGTACTGACTTCTGACAATTCGACCAAAACCATCATTTTCTGTCCGCAAATATCCCACGGGGGTCGCCAGTGGAGCGCCAATGGTTCAAGCGCCGCTGGCGACGGGGTGTGAAACCCCTCACTCCAACGGCAGGGCCGGTCGCTCCGTCTGGTCGGGTAGGCCAAGCGTAGGGTGGGCAAGCTGCCCACCCTACTTGCCAGGAAACGCCTCCGCCCCCCAGACTTCGCGCACCCGCGCATCCCTGCCGCAGGAGTCGCGGTAGAACTTGTAGGCGTTCGACTGCTTTTTCGGCCCGGCCCGGGTCAGGATGATGTTCGACCCCTTGTAGTAATCCTGGTGATAGTCCTCGGCGATCCAGAAGGTGCCCGCATCCAGAACCGGCGTCACCACCGTCACCCCCAACGCTGCCTCGGCCTCGGCCACGGCCGCCTGGGCCGCCCGCTTCTGCCCGGCATCCAGCGCAAAGATCGCCGTGCGATAGCTGTCGCCCCGGTCGCAAAACTGGCCGCCCGCGTCCGTCACATCGACTGACCGCAAGAACAGCCGGATCAGCTGGTCATAGGTGACCGCGCTGCTATCGAACGTGATTTCCACGGCTTCATAGTGGCCCTCGTGGTTGCGGTAGGTCGGGTTCTCGCGGCTTCCCCCGGTATAGCCCGAGACCGCCTCGATCACGCCCGGCAGGCCCTCGAAATCCGACTCCACGCACCAGAAGCACCCGCCCGCGACAATCGCCTTCTGCACCTCGGCCTCTGCCGCACTGCCAAGGCTCAGCCCCAGCGCCACTGCCCATTTCCACATGATCCACTCCTTGCGACGTTCCCGGAAGGCTGGGCTTCGCGTGGGCCCCCGTCCATTCACCCTGCCGTTACGTCACGCAGCAGTGATCCGATGTCACAGAGTGGGGAGCTTCACCTGCAATGCGGTCAATGCCCCATGTCCCTGCCCACGGGTTAACAAACCCCTAATGTCCACAAGCAACCCATTGATTCCCTTGTAGTCCTATCCCCTGTCCACGCGTGGACACTTCACCGCCGCCGCCCGCCCGGCCCATCTTCCTGTGGCCCAACATGCCGTCAGAAGGTAGCCCCCCGTCGGGGCCTCCCAATCCAGCATCTCCCCGCAAGCAAAGACCCCCGGCAGGGCCTTGACTTCCAGCCCTTCAGTCAGCCCCTCCCACCGGACCCCCCCGGCAACCGAGATCGCCTCATCCAGCGGACGCGGCCCCGCCAGCCGGACCGGCAGCCGCTTCAGCCGGTCAAACGGGGCGTCGCGCGAAAATTCCATCACCAGCCCCACCTGAACCGGCGACAGCCCCAGCTTTCGCAGGCGGTTCACCACCGTCTCCCCCGCTCGCGACCGGGCCAACCGGGCGGCGACCTCTCCTTCCGTCAGGTCGGGCAGCAGGTCCAGCTCCAGCCCCGCCCCCTCCCGCAGGTCCCGGCTGACCGCATAGATCCCGCCCCCTTCGATCCCCCGGGCCGAGATCACGAACTCCCCCCGCTCCCGCCGGTCGCCGACCAGAAGAGCCACCCCCTTCACTGGCTGCCCGAAATGGGCCGCCATCTTCGTCGACCAGTCGACTCGGAACCCCATGTTGGCCGGTTTCCAGTCCGCCACCGGCACACCTTTCTCGCGCAGCCAGGGCACCCAGGCCCCGTCCGACCCCAGGCGCTGCCAGCTTGCCCCGCCCAGGGCCAGCACGGTGACCCCCGGCCTCAGCACCTGCTCTCCCTCCGGTGTCTCGAACCGGAACCCCTCACCCTGAAACCCCGTCCAGCGCCAGCGGGTCCGGATCTCTACCCCCAGTCCGGCCAGCCGTTCCTGCCAGGCACGAACCAAAGGCGAGGCCTTCATCGCCACCGGAAACACCCGCCCCGACGACCCGGTGAACACCTCCTGCCCCAGACCCCGGCACCAGGCCTGCACCTCGGCAGGGCCGAACTCGGCCAGCATCGAGGCCAGCTGCGGGGCGTCATATTGTGCCGCAAAAGCGGGCGGGGCCTCGTCCTTCGTCACGTTTAGACCGGATTTCCCGGCCATCAGGAACTTGCGCGCCACTGTGGGCTTCGCCTCGCAAACCGTGACCCTGACCCCCGCACGCGCCAGCTCTTCGGCGGCCATCAGCCCGGCGGGGCCAGCACCGATAACCAGGGCCTCAGGTCGGGGCATTGCGGAGTTCTACGACTCGGTGAGGATAGGGCATCTCTATCCCCGCCTCTTTCAGCGCGTTCCAGATCGCGAAGAGGACCGGGGAGCCGTACTTGTTCTTGCCGTCGTCGATGCCTGCGACCCAATACTCGACCGCGAAGTCGACGGAGGATTCGCCGAAGCCGCGGAGTTCGCAGTCGGGGCCGTCGGGGGATTGCAGGACGAAGGGGAGTTTGGATACGGCGCGCTCGATTATATCGGGCACGATGTTGATGTCGGTCTCGTAAGATACTGAAAACAGGGCCTCATAGCGGTTCGCGCTGCCCTGGTCAGAGTAGTTGACGACGCGGCTGGTGATGAAATGTTCGTTCGGGACGACGATCCACTTGCCGTCGAACGTCTCCAGAATGCAGGCGCGGGCGGTCATCTTGACGATGGTGCCCTTCTCGCCGCCGTCGAGTTCGACGTAGTCGCCGACGGTGGTTTGGCCTTCGAGGAGGAGGATGATTCCGGAGACGAAGTTGGCGGCGATCTGTTGGAGGCCGAGGCCGATGCCGACGCCGAGGGCACCGCCAAGGACGGCAACGGCGGTAAGGTCGATGCCCATGATCGACATGAGGAGGAGGAAGGCCGCGCCGAAGATGGCGACCTCGGAGGCCTTGATGGCGAGTTCGCGGGTGGCGGGGCGGAGGTCCTGTTGGGCCTTGATGTAGCCGGCGGATTGGCGGTTGGACCAGCCGCCGAGCCAGAAGAGGAGCGACCCGGCGATCAGGCCGCGGATCAGGGCCAACGCCGTGAACTGGATATTGCCGAGGTTGACCTGGGCGGCGTCGAGCCTTGTCGTCACGTCGTCGAGGACCCCCAAGGCGTGTAGTGCCATGACGGGGAGGAGGACGTAGCGGCCCATCAGTTTCAGGAAGCCGGGGGGCAGGACTTTGCGGACCAGCTCCAGCGCGGCGAGGAAGAGGAAGACGCGTTTGCCGAAGGCGATGACTTCTCCCGTCCCGAAGGTGGCGCGGGTCAGGCCCTCGCCCACCGCCGTCAGCGCATAGGCAAGGAGGGGGAGGAGGAGCGGCAGGAAGAGGAGCGCAAAGCGGCGCAGGCGGGCGAGGATGTGGGTCGCTTCGGGCTTGGGGGTCAGGGTCTTTTCGAGGACGGGCGAGAAGCGGCGGGCGAGGAGGCTGGCCAGTATATACGCGGCGATGAGGAGGCCGAACTGCATCAGCGCGGCGGGCGAGGAGAGCCAGCCGAGGGCGGTGTCGGACGCCTGTTGCAGCCAGTCTTGCAGCCGGTCCACGGCTTACCTCCGGTTATGGGCGATGCGCCCGATGGTGTTCAGGAGGATTTGCGCGGCGAGGATCGCGGTGGTGCCGGTGTGGTCATAGTCGGGGGCGACCTCGACCAGATCGATGCCGATGATGTTGCCCTGCTTGGTCAGGCCGTCGATCAGTTCGAGGACCTCGTAGTAGAGGAACCCGCCGTGCGACGGCGTCCCGGTGCCGGGGGCGATGGAGGGGTCGAAGCCGTCGATGTCGATGGTCAGGTGGCCTCGATGCCGAGTTTCCGGACCTGGCGAACGGAGAGGATATCGTCGCCCATCTTCCGCGCTGCTTCATACCCGTCCTTGGCGGTGGAACTGACGTTGCGGATGCCAAGGGCGGTGATGCCCTTGACGTGGTCCTGCTCGGCGGCGCGGCGCATCGGGTTGCCGTGGCCATGGCGGACGCCGTGGCGCACGTCGACGAAATCGAGATGGGCGTCGATCTGGACGATGTGCAGGGGACGACCGGCGAAGGCGCGGATGCAGGGGATGTTGATGGAGTGGTCTCCTCCCAGCACCACGGGGACGGCTCCGGCGGCGAGGATGGCGCGGACGCCGGTTTCGATGTTGGCGTGGGAGGTTTCCGTGTCGGTATGGACGATGTCGGCATCGCCGATGTCGAGGATACGGACGCCTTCGAGGTAGGTGACGTCATCCTCATGGTCATAGGCCCCAGCATGGCCGAAGGAGAAGAGCGTGGAGGCTTCGCGGATGCCTCTTGGCCCAAAGCGGGCGCCGGCGCGGAACTGGGTGCCGAAGTCAAAGGGCGCGCCGAGGACGGCGAAATCGGCGTCGATGTTCGACCAGTCGGGCTGGTAGGGGTTCTTGCCGAAGGTCGAAATGCCGACGAAGGGCAGGTTCAGGCGGCCTTTGTCGTAGGCGTTGGTCATTCCGTCCCCCGTGTCATCTGCTTCAATGCCTGCAGATGCGATATGTCCGCCGTAAGGGCATCGGCGGCAAGGGCTTTTGCGGTGTCGATGAGCGTATCGGGCGTGCAGATGCGATCGATCAGACCCCAGGAAAGGGCCGTGTCGGCGTCAATCCGTTGGCCCGCGAGAAGGATGGTCTTTGCGCGCGAGGGGCCGACAAGGGAGGCAAGTCGCCCGGGGTCAGAGGGTTGCGGGCGGTAGCCGAGGCGCATGACAGGGTAGAAGAACTGGGCGGACGGAACGGCAATGCGCAGATCGCAGGCCAGCGCCAGGCCCATAGCTCCACCGGCCAGCGTGCCGTTCAGTGCCGCGATGGTCAGGCCGGGAAAGTCGGCCAGCGCGCCCGATGCCGCTTGCCAGGCGGGTGAGGCGCCAAGACCTTCCCTCATCCCGTCTAAATCGGCCCCGGCGGAAAAGACCCGGCCCTCGCCCGTCAGGATCAGCACCTTTGCGCGGCGATCTATGGCCAGCGCGACAGCGGCGGCGATGTCCTGCAGCATTCCCTCGGTCAGTGCATTGGCCTTTTCCGGGCGAAAAAGGCGCAGGATGTGGCAGTCGCCGTCGATGTCATGTTTGATCATGCCCGTCCCTTAAGCCTTTCCCGACCCGCGCCGCAGAAACCCTTGACGCTGTGGCAGGTGATAGGAAGGATGCCGCATCGAATTCAACCCGAAAGGCTGGCCATGACCCGCAAGCTGACGTTTACGACTGCGATTTCCCTGGTGTTCCTGGCTACCGGCGCCGTGGCCGATGTGACGCCGGAGGAGGTCTGGGAAAGCTGGCAGGCCATGTCGACGTCGGTCGGGCAGGAGCTGACGGTCGGCAGCGCCACGCGAAATGGCGATACGCTTGAGGTGACGGGGGTCGTGGTGACCTACAAGGACGACCTTGGCAGCACCTTTTCGGCAACTTTTGACGAGCTGAAGTTCAAGGACAATGGTGACGGGACGGTCGAGGTCACCATGTCGGAAAGCTATCCGATGGATCTGGCCTTTGCTCCCACTGACGAAGGTCCCTCCTCGATCAAGCTGACGGTGACGCAGCCGGGGATGACGATCACTGCAGGTGGCAGCGCCGAGGCGACGAAATACGACTTCACCGCGCCGACCGTTGCGGTGACGTTGAACGAGGTGAAGGACGAAACGGGCAAGGTGCTGGACACCAAGGCCACGCTGGTCCTCACCGAAACAGTTGCCAGCTATCTGGTGACGCGGGCGGGCGAGACATCAAGCCTGGACAGCAGCTTTGCATCGAAGGCGATGGCGCTGGATATCTCGGGCTCGGGCGATGCCGCCGAAGGGGGCGGATCGGGCACTGTCACCGTGTCGCTGACCAACCTTTCGGGCGCGACGAAGGGCACCTTCCTGGGTGCCGAGATCATGGCCAACATGGCCACGGCGCTGAACAACGGCTTTACCACAGACTCAACCTTTTCCTTCGGCGCGATGGTGATCAACGCCGACATCACTGACGCTTCAGGACCGGTGAAGCTGGCAGGATCTGCAACCGGCGGCGGCTTCATGTTGGCGGTCGACAAGACCCGGGTCAACTATGGCAGTTCACTGAACGGGGCGAACTTCACGGTCTCGGGGCCCGAGATCCCGTTCCCCGAGGTGAGCTTCGGCTTTGGTGAGACGGCATTTAACGTGCTTATGCCCGCGTCGAAATCCGACACGCCGCAGGATTTCGCCTTTCTGACGAAGATCGTCGATCTGACCGTGTCCGAAGACATCTGGGGCCTCTTCGACCCCGGCGCCACGCTGTCGCGTGATCCGGCTACCTTTATTCTGGATGCCAAGGGCACGGGGCGCTGGATGGCCGACATCATGGACCCAGCCTATCAGTCGGACGGGATGGAGCCTCCGGGCGAGTTGAACTCTCTGGACCTGACGCAGCTCCTGGTTAAGGCGGCGGGGGCCGAGGTTGCTGCCACGGGCGGGCTGACCTTCGACAACACCAATCTGGAAAGCTTTGGCGGGGTGCCCGCGCCGGATGGCGAGATAAATGTCACGATCAAGGGGGTCAACAAGCTGATCGACAACCTGATCGCGATGGGCCTTCTGCCCGATGACCAGGCGATGGGCTTCCGGATGATGCTGGGCATGTTCACCCGGCCGGGTGCAGGCCCCGACGAGGTGACGAGCCTGATCGAGTTCAAGGATGGTGGTCTGTTCGCCAACGGCCAGCAGCTGCAATGACCGCTGGTGTCCTGCCCTTGCGCCTGTCGCGGGGTGGGGCTACCTCAATCCGGTAGCAAGCGGGGCACCTGAGCAATGACCAGTCTTTCCGATCTGACCGAAGCCCTTCTGGACGCTGCCCGGAGGGCCGGGGCAGACAGTGCTGATGCTCTGGTCATATCTGGCACGGCCCTGTCGATCCAGATACGCAAGGGCGCGCTTGAGCAGGCCGAGCGGTCCGAAGACCAAGAGATCGGGCTGCGTGTGCTTATGGGTCGGCGGCAGGCATGCGTTTCTGCTTCGGACACCTCGGCAGCGACGATTCAGGCGCTGGCCGAGCGCGCTGTCGCCATGGCGCGCGAGGCGCCCGAGGATGCGACAGCAGGACTGGCCGATCCAGCGGACCTTGCGCAAAGCTGGGCCGATCTTGACCTGGTCGATCCTGCACCCGAGGCTGAGGCAGCGGGACTGGAAGCCCAGGCCCGTGCTGTCGAGGAAGCGGCCCTCGAAGCCAAAGGGATCACCCAGGTCGAGGCTGGGGCCAGCCACAGCCGCAGGCAGTTGCATCTGGCGGCTACGAACGGGTTTTCGGGCGGCTATGGCCGGACCATGTCTTGGCTGTCGGCAGTGGCCTTCACCGGCCAGGGCACCGAGATGCAGCGAGACTATGCCGGAGAGGGCCGGGTGTATGCCGCCGACATGCCGGCTGCGGAAGAGATCGGTCGTCTGGCGGCCAATCGTGCGTTGGAGCGGGTAGGGTCGGTCAAGCCTAGGACCGGGACCTTTCCCGTGCTTTATGACGAACGGGTGGCGGCCTCGCTGGTCGGGCATCTGTTGTCGGCTATCAACGGCAGCGCTATCGCCCGGGGTTCCAGCTGGGCGCGGGATCTACTGGGCAAGCAGGTTCTGCCGGACGGCATTTCCCTGGTCGAGGATCCACACCGTTTGCGAATGTCCTCGTCGCGTCCTTTTGATGGCGAAGGTTTGCCGACACGGCGGCGCGAGATCGTGGCCGATGGTATTCTGACTGGCTGGGTACTGGACCTGGCAACAGGTCGAAAACTTGGCATGGCGTCCACGGCCAACGCCTCTCGCGGGGTGTCGGCGCCGCCCTCACCGTCGACGACAAACCTGGACCTCACGCAGGGGTCATCCGGCCGCGATGACCTTTTGGCGCAGATGGGTACGGGGCTTTGGGTGACTTCGATGATAGGGTCCACGATAAACCCGACCACGGGTGACTATTCCCGGGGTGCAGCGGGTTGGTGGGTGGAGAATGGCAAGCCCGCCTATCCGGTCCATGAATGCACCATCGCTGGGAACCTGCGTGACATGCTGAGACGGATCGTGCCTGCCAATGACGCGCGGGCCCATCTGTCGATACGGGTGCCCTCGATCCTGATTGACGGGATGACCCTTGCCGGCGCGTGACCTGGCCCTTCTGACCGATGCCGCGCGTGAGGCAGGGCGGATCGCACTGAAATATTGGCGCAAGGAGCCAAAGGTCTGGGACAAAGGGGGCGAGCATGGCCCGGTGTCTGAGGCACGCCCGACGATCCGGCCCGGTTGATGCGCGACCATGTTTTCATTGTTGATCCAATCGACGGCACGCGGGCCTTCATCGCTGGCGAGGAGACCTTTGCCCACTCCCTGGCCGTGGTGCGCCATGGCGTCGTGGCTGCGGCGGTAGTCTACCTGCCCGCGCTGGATCGTATCTACTGCGCTTCGGAAAGTTCCGGCCCGATGAAAGATGGACAGCCGATCCGTGCCAGCGGGCGCGAAAGGCTAGAGGGCGCCGATATCCTGACCACCAAGGCGCACATGGCGCCCGAGAAGTGGCCGGGCGGTGTGCCCGAGATCACGCGGCATTTCCGGGCCTCGCTCGCCTACCGGCTGTGTCTGGCGGCGGAAGGGCGGTTTGACGGGATGCTGACCCTGCGCGACGCCTGGGAATGGGACATCGCAGCCGGCAGCCTGATTGCCGAGAAGGCTGGGGCGGTAGTGACTGACCGCCACGGCATGGGCCTGAGGTTCAATACGCCCGAGGCGCTGCGCCGGTTGCGGGGCTAGCGCCGATTTCTTCAAAGAAATCGGACCGGAGCCTTTGAAGGCTCCGATGCGGAGTTTTCGAAAACTCCGCCTCCCGGGTTACGACCGCCTCGGACCCTTCGGTGGGACAAAGCGCTTCGAGGTGTCGCGCGCGTCGGCCTTGGGCTTCTCGGGGCGCGGGCTGTCACCAGGTTTGCGATCAAAGGGCTTCTTGCCGCCTGCCGCATGAGACTTGAACCCGCCCGCCTTGGCCGGACCGTCCCGCTTCACGAAGGGACGGGCGTCGTCGCCGCGAGGGGCGAAGGTCTTTTTCGGACGATCGCCATCCTCACGCGGTTTGAAGCCGTCGCCTTTCGGGGCGTAGGGTTTCCGGGGACGCTCGCCATCTTCGCGCGGGGCGCGGGGTGCATAGCCTTCGGACTTGCCGACATAGGGCTTGCGGGGGCGGTCGCCCTCCTCACGCGGTTTGTAGCCTTCGGATCGGGGTTTGTAGCCCTCGGCCTTGGGGGCATAGGGCTTCTTCTCGCCATCCTCGCGGCGCTTGTATCCGGTGCCTTCGGCGGCATGGCTCTTGTAGCCCGTGGCGCGGCCCGGCTTGTCAGGCGACCCGCCATGGCTCTTGAACCCGGCAGAGCGGGGCGCGGACTTCTGGTCGGGCGACCAGCGCGGTTTCCGCGGCTGATCATCCTGCGCCTCGGGACGGGGGGCATAGGGCTTGCGGGCCGGGCGGTCCTCATCCCGGGCGGGCCGGTCGTCGCGCTTGTCCTTCCAATCCGGGCGCGCCTCGGACGGCGTCACGCGGGGACGGTCGTCATACTTGGCCTTCGGCTTCGGCGCGGGATCGCGGGCCGGGGCCTCTGCCTCGCCTTCCTCGACCACCCGGGGCGGCTTTGGGGTGTAGGCGGGCTTTTCACGCGGCTCGTGGCGGTCCGGGCGTTCGGCGCGTTCCGGCCGGGCCGGGCGTTCAAAGCGCGGTTTGTCGAAGCGCGGTTTGTCAAAGTCCGGTTCGCCCTCGATCCGCGTCATCAGGATGTCGCGGTCCAGCTCGATCTCGGTGCGGAACTTGTCCGCAACGCCTTCGGCGATCTGGACGAAGGTTTCGTCCTCGCGCACGCGGATCGCGCCGATACTATCCTTGGCGATGCTGCCCGCGTCGCAGATCTTTGGCAAAAGCCAGCGCGCCTCGGCCCGGCCGGCGCGGCCCACGTTGATGCGGAACCAGACGGAAGGGCCGAACTCGCCGCGGTCGCGCGGGGCGGACGGGGTGGGCATCGGGTTGTCGGTCGACAGAACCTCGGGAGCGGACCGCCCCTCGCGCCACAGGCGGACAAAGGCGGCGGCAAGGGCCTCGGGGCCGAACTGCTCCAGGAGGTCGCTCGCGATCCCGGCCTCGTCACCGATGGGGGCGGTCAGGGCGGGGTGTTCCAGGATACGAATGTCATCCTTGGCCTGCACATCATCGGCGCCCGGGGCCGCGCCCCATTCGGCGGTGACCTTGGCGCCCGCCAGCAGGCGCTGGGCCTTCTTGAATTCGGCCGGGGTGACGATCAGCGCGCTGACGCCCTTCTTCCCGGCCCGACCCGTGCGGCCCGAGCGGTGGAGAAGCGTTTCCGAGTTCGACGGCAGATCGGCGTGGATCACCAGCTCCAGCCCCGGCAGGTCGATGCCTCGGGCGGCGACGTCCGTGGCGATACAGACGCGGGCGCGGCCGTCACGCAGCGCCTGCAGTGCGTGGGTGCGTTCCTGTTGCGACAGCTCACCTGACAGCGCGACGACCTGGAAACCACGGTTGCCCATTCGGGCCAGAAGGTGGTTCACGTTCACCCGCGTCTTGCAGAAGACGATAGCGGTGCGTGCCTCGTAGAAGCGCAGGACATTGAAGATCGCGTGTTCCCGGTCGCGGACGGCGACAGAGAAGGCCTTGTACTCAATGTCGACGTGCTGCTTCGCCTCGCCCTGCGCGACGATGCGCAGGGCGTCCTTCTGGAACTCGCCCGCCAGCTTCTCGATTTCCTTCGGCACGGTGGCCGAGAACATCAGCGTGCGGCGTTCCGGTGGGGCGGCGGCCAGGATGAACTCCAGATCCTCGGCGAAGCCAAGGTCCAGCATCTCGTCCGCCTCGTCCAGCACCACGGCCCGGAGGCCCGACAGGTCCAGCGAGCCGCGTTCGATATGGTCGCGCAGCCGGCCCGGGGTGCCGACGACGATATGCGCGCCGCGTTCCAGCGCCCGGCGCTCGGTGCGGTAGTCCATGCCGCCGACACAGGTGGCAAGCTTGGCCTGAGCGCCCGCGTACAGCCATTCCAGTTCCCGCGCGACCTGCAGGGCCAGCTCCCGCGTCGGCGCGATTGCCAGTGCGATGGGCTTGTCGGCGTATAGTAGCACGTCCTGCCCGTTCAGGATTTCGGGCGCGATGGCCAGGCCAAAGGCCACGGTCTTGCCGGAACCAGTCTGCGCCGAGACCAGCGCATCGCGGCCCGCGACGCCTTCGGCGAGCACCGCCTCTTGCACCGAGGTCAGCACTTCATAGCCCTTATCGGCCAAAGCCTGCACCAGCGGCGCGGCCACGTTCTGAATCGTCATGGATGTCTTTCCAAAGGGGGACGCTCACACGCCCATCAAAGCCAAACGGCCCCTGTCCCCCTGGTGCGGGCCTCCTCGCCCACCGTCGCGGAATCCCGACCGTGTGGGGCCAGTATCCGAAAGCCACGCGGCTGTATAGGGCCAGAAAACCGAAGGCCGCACCCCGGGTGAGGGGTGCGGCCTTCAAGGATTGGTGCCCAGAAGAGGACTCGAACCTCCACGCCTTGCAGCGCTGGTACCTGAAACCAGTGCGTCTACCAATTCCGCCATCTGGGCACTGATGGGCGATCGCGCAGAAATTTCGCCGCACCGGTTTGGCCTTGCCCGTGCAGGCCCCCGGGGCTATTCATCGGCCCAGTTTCCGGTGCCCTTGAGGTGCCTGTGAGGGAGTGCGCGGATGAGCAAGCTTGTCACCATCTTCGGCGGTTCGGGCTTTGTCGGCCGCTATGTCGCGCGCCGTATGGCGAAAGAGGGTTGGCGCGTGCGGGTGGCGGTGCGGCGACCGAACGAGGCGCTGTTCGTCAAGCCTTACGGCACGCCCGGTCAGGTTGAGCCGGTGGCGTGCAACATCCGGGATGATGCCAGCGTGCATGCGGTGATCCGCGGCGCCGATGCAGTGGTGAACTGCGTCGGCATCCTGAACCGATCGGGCAAGAACACCTTTGACGCCGTGCAGGCTGACGGCGCGGGCCGGATTGCCCGGATTGCGGCGGCGGAAGGCGTGGGGAGGTTGGTCCACATCTCGGCCATCGGGGCGGATGCGCAGTCGGACAGCGACTATGCGCGGACCAAAGCTGAGGGTGAGGCGGCGGTGGTGGCAGCGTTCCCCGGGGCGGTGATCCTGAGGCCATCGATCATTTTCGGGACGGAAGACCAGTTCTTCAACCGCTTTGCCGGGATGACGCGGATGGGGCCGCTGCTGCCGGTCGTGGGGGCCGAGACGAAGTTCCAGCCGGTCTATGTCGATGACGTGGCGCAGGCGGCAGTCAAGGGCGTGCTGGGACAGGCGGCGCCGGGAGTCTATGAGCTTGGCGGGCCGGAGGTCGATACGTTCCGCGGCCTGATGCGGCGTATGTTGGCCGTGATCGAGCGTCGGCGCGCGGTGGTGAACGTGCCCTTCTTCCTGGCGCGGATCATGGCTTTCGGTTTCGACGCCATTCAGGCTTTGACGCTGGGGCTGATCGAGAACAAGATGATCACGCGCGACCAGGTGCGCAATCTGGCGCGGGACAATGTCGTGTCGCCGGGGGCTAAGAGCCTTGCCGATCTGGGCATCTCGCCGACGGCGATGGAGGCGGTGCTGCCGGATTACCTGTGGCGCTTCCGTCCCTCGGGGCAGTACGCAGCCATCAAGCGGTCGGCCAAGAACCTGAAGAAGGTCTGATGCGCGGCCTGGTCCTTGCGCTGGCCTGCGTGGCCGGACCAGGGGCGGCGCAGGATTTTGCCGAGGTGGGCGCGCTTTTCGCCGAACGCTGCGTCGTATGCCATTCGGGCGCGGATGCTCCGCTGGGGTTGCGGCTGGACACGCTGGAGGGCGTGCTTGCGGGCAGCGAGAACGGCCCGGTCGTCGTGGCGGGCGATGCGGCAAGTCCCCTTTTGCAGCGCCTTCGGGGTGAGGCTGAACCGCAGATGCCACTGGACGGCCCACCATTCCTGGACCCAGCAGAGATCGCAATTGTTGAAGCTTGGGTGATGGCGGGGATGCCTGATGGCGATGTCGCCTTGGCCCCCCTTCCGGACCGGCAGCGCCCGGCCCCGGGCGAGCCTGTGCGGTGGGCGGATGTTGAACCGATTTTCCTGAAAGCCTGCATCAAGTGCCATTCGGACAATTCAAAGCTTGGCGCGCCTCCCGAGGGGCTGCGGCTGGACAGTCTGGCGTCTGTTCTTCAGGGAGGGGAGCGGCTGGCGGTGCTACCAGGCAACCCCGAGATGTCCGAACTGTGGCGGCGCGTGGTCGGTTTGGCCGATCCCCGGATGCCCTTCGATGGCCCGCCCTGGCTGCCGGAGGAGGACATCCGCCTGATCCGCGACTGGATTGAACAAGGCGCGCCGGATGCCGAGGGGGTGGCCGCGCCTATCCCGGTGGGCGCGCAAGTGCGACTGCGGGGCGTGCTGACCGGCGAGGCTGAGATCGACGGCGCGCGCTTTGTGATCGACGGCAGCACGCGGGTCGACGACCGTCCCCGGATCGGCGATGAAGCCGAGATGCGGGGCGTGGTGCAGCCGGACGGATCGGTTGTCGCCGAACGCTTCCGCGACAGGTAGGCTATGGAACATCAGACAGTTACCGCCGCTTTTCTGGGCCTACTGGAGGGCCTGACCGAATTTCTGCCGGTCTCTTCCACCGGGCATCTGTTGCTTGCGGGGCATTTCCTGGGCTTCGACTCTCCGGGGCGGACCTTTGAGGTGGTCATCCAGCTGGGCGCGATCCTGGCGCTGACCTCGGTCTATGCGGCGCTGGTCGTGCGGCTGTTCCTGCGCGCGCGGCACGACGATGCGGCGCGCCGGTCGATCGTGTCGGTCTTGCTGGCGTTTCTGCCTGCGGTCGTGATCGGGTTCCTCGCTCATGACTTCATCAAGGACGTGCTGTTCGAGACGCCGACGCTGATTGCGGTGATGCTGATCCTGGGGGGATTTGTGCTCTTGGTGATCGACCGGCTGGCGCCAACGCCCGTGCATCACGATGCGCTGGCACTGCCGTTCCGCAAGTCTCTGGCCATCGGGTTCTGCCAGTGTCTGGCGATGGTTCCGGGGGTCAGCCGGTCAGGTGCGACGATTGTCGGGGCGCTGCTGATGGGGGTCGAAAAGCGCGCGGCGGCGGAGTTTTCGTTTCTTCTCAGCCTGCCGACCATGGGCGCGGCGGTGGCGTATGATCTGTTCAAGAACCGCGATGTGCTGGACTTCAGTGCCGTCGGCGACATTGCAGTGGGCTTTGCCGTGGCCTTTGTGACAGCGGTTTTGGTGGTGCGCTGGGTGCTGAATTACATCAGCCGCCACGGCTATGCCCTGTTCGGCTGGTGGCGAATCATCGTGGGAAGCACCGCCCTGGGGGCGCTTTGGATGGGGTTCTGAGATGTTTTGGAAACTATACTGACCTATTTCAACAGAAAAAGGTCACCTTTCCTGCCTCATCTGCCGAAAAAGCTGCAAATAGGTAAGCTATACTGACTTTTATTGCGCTCTGATCCACTGTACCAAGTCGCTCCCGAAAGAATCCGTTGGGAGGCGCAGCCGTGGCCACGCAGAAGATGCTGAAATTTGTCACTGTCGGCAAAGAGATGCCGGAAAAGCGTGACGCATCCTCGCGTGCGCAGGATTTCCACGAGATTTACCGCGAGTACGCCGATCAGAAGGCGGCCGAGCAGGCGGGGCGCTGCAGCCAGTGCGGCGTGCCCTATTGCCAGTCGCATTGCCCGCTGCACAACAACATCCCCGACTGGCTGAAGCTGACCGCCGAGGGGCGGCTGCAGGAAGCCTACGAGATTAGCCAGGCCACCAACACCTTCCCGGAAATCTGCGGCCGCATCTGCCCGCAGGACCGGCTCTGCGAAGGCAACTGCGTGATCGAGCAGTCGGGGCACGGCACGGTGACAATCGGGTCGGTGGAGAAATACATCACCGATACGGCGTGGGAGGAAGGCTGGGTCAAGCCGATCCGCCCCCATTCGGAGCGCCCCGAAAGCGTGGGCATCATCGGCGCGGGGCCGGGGGGCCTTGCGGCGGCCGACATGCTGCGGCGGCAGGGCGTGCAGGTCACGGT
>JALOTD010000110.1 GCA_025458105.1 Tabrizicola sp.
CGCCTTCTTCGTGGACAAGGGGACGCCAGGCTTCACCGTGCGCGAGGGATACCGCAACGTCAGCCACCGCGGCTACACCAACGCCGTGCTGGAGTTCGACGATTGTCGCGTTCCGGCCGCGAACGTGCTGGGCGAGGTCCACAAGGGGTTCGAGGTTGCAAACTCCTGGCTGGGCGCCACCCGCCTGCAAGTCGCCTCCACCTGCCTTGGCCGCGCCGAGCGGGCGCTGGGCCACGCGATTTCCTATGCGGCCGAGCGGAAGCAGTTCGGCCAGCAGATCGGCAAGTTCCAGGGGGTTTCCTTCAAGCTGGCCGACATGGCGATGGAACTGAAAGCGGCGGAGCTGCTGACCCGCGAGGCCGCCTGGAAATACGATCAGGGCACGGTGACCGAGGCAGACATGTCGATGGCCAAGCTCAAGGCGACCGAAGTGCTGGCGATGGTCGCGGACGAGGCGATCCAGATCCATGGGGGCATGGGGCTGATGGACGAACTGCCCTTGGAGCGCATCTGGCGGGACAGCCGGGTGGAGCGGATCTGGGAGGGGACCTCGGAGATCCAGCGGCACATCATCAGCCGGGAACTCTTGAGGGCGGTCGGGGGGTGAGACGTCGGACCGGGGGCCAGCCCCCGGACCCCCGGGATATTTAGGGACGAAGAATGCAAGCTTTTCCAGTTTCCGGTAACCGCGCGTTAACGTCAATGCGCGCTTCTGTCTTCACGGTACAGGCGGGGACGCCGATGACCGTGACGTGGAATGGCACCTCGCTTCGGTTTCCGGGGCGGGGTGTTCTCATTCTTCGTCCACAAGTATCCTCGGGGGTCCGGGGGTGGAAAACCCCCGGGGTCGATGCCGCAAAGCGAGGCCGCCGCGCCACATCGCCGTTCTAGGTGCCGGATGGGCGCTGAATGTCATCGAGCAGTGCCGGAAGATGGGCTTCAAGGGGTCGGTCTGGCCGGTGCATCCGACCAAGGCCGAGATCGGGGGGCTGAAGGCCTATCCGAGCCTCGCCGACCTGCCGGAAGCGCCGGATGCCACGTTCATCGGTGTGAACCGCTTTGCGACCATCGATGTGGTGGCGGAACTGGCCGCGATGGGCGCGGGTGGCGCGATCTGCTTTGCCTCTGGTTGGACCGAGGCGGGGGAGCCGGGGCTGCAGGACAGGCTCGTCGCGGCGGCAGGGGAGATGCCGATCCTGGGGCCGAACTGCTATGGGGTCATCAACTACCTGGACGGAGCGCTGCTTTGGCCCGACCAGCATGGCGGCATCCCGGTCGACAAGGGCATCGCGCTGGTCAGCCAGTCGTCGAACATCGTCATCAATTTGGGGATGCAGCAGCGCGGGTTGCCGGTGGCCTATGTCGCGTGCCTGGGCAATGCCGCCGTGGTGGGCTTGGCCGAGTTGACCGGCGCGCTTCTGGATGATCCGCGGGTGACGGCGGTGGGGCTTTACATCGAGGGGATCGACGACGCCCCGGCCTTTGCCGCGCTGGGCCTCGCACACTGCGTCATTGGCCGGGGGCGGCGCGGCGTCTTCGGCCTTCCTGCGGCAGATCGGGGTGGCGGAGGTGGATACGCCGTCGGAACTGGTCGAGACGCTAAAGATCTTCCATGTGCATGGGCCTCAGATCGGGACGCGGATCTGTTCCTTGTCCTGCTCGGGCGGGGAGGCGGGGCTGGTGGCGGACCTGGCGGCGCCTTACGGGATCGACTTCCCGCCCGTGCCGCAGGCCACCCACGACCGGCTTTTTGCCGTGCTGGGGGAGATCCCAACGATCAGCAACCCCCTTGATTACCATACCTTCATCTGGGGCGACGGGCCGAAGACGACCGAGGTCTTCAGCGCGATGCTCGACGCCTACGACGCGGGCATCTACATCATCGACAGCCCGCGCGCGGATCGCTGCGATGCCTCGGGCTATGACCCGGCATTCCAGGCGATTGTGGATGCGCAGAAGGCCACGGGGAAAATCGCCCTGCCCGTCGCCTCAATGGTCGAGAACTTTGGCGAGGCGCGCGTGCTGGCGATGATGGAAGAGGGTGTCTGCGCGCTTCTGGGGATCGAGACGGCGCTAGCGGCGATCAAGGCGGCGCAGACCCCGGCGGGGGTTGCGGGCTGGCGGCCTGTCGCGGCACTCCCTGCGCGGGAGACGCGGATGCTGACTGAGGCGGAGGGGAAGGCGCTTCTGGCTACGGCCGGGGTCGCTGTCCCGGGATCGGTCACGGGGGCGACGATTGCCGAGGTGGCGGGGAAGGTCAGCTTTGGCGCGCCCTATGTGCTGAAAGGGCTTGGCTTTGCGCACAAGACCGAGGCGGGGGCGGTGCGGCTGGGGCTTGCCTCACTGGAAGGGCAGGCGGAGATGCCGGGCGCCTCGGGCTATCTGGTCGAGGAGATGGTGACGGGGTCGGTGGCCGAGGTCCTGTTGGGCTTGCGGCGCGACCCGGTCTATGGGGTGACGTTGACGCTGGGCATGGGTGGGGTGACGGCGGAAGTGCTGGCCGATACGGCAACCCTGGTGCTGCCGGTTACCGAGGCTCAGGTGCTGGAGACCATGAAGGGCCTGCGCCTCTGGCCTCTCCTTGATGGCTATCGGGGGCGGGCCAAGGCCGACACAGAGGCCGTTGCGGCGATGGCGGTCAGGCTCGGCGCCCTAATGCTGGCCGACGAAGGCCTGGAAGAGATTGAAATCAATCCGGTCATGGTGCGCGAAACTGGCGCCGTGGCGGTGGATGCGCTGGTCAGGAGGGTGTGATGCCAGAGATGCAGATGCGGACCGAGGGGCCGATCAAGACCCGGCGCGAGGGGGCGATCCTGGAGGTCACACTGGATGTGCCCAAGGCCAATGCGATCAGCCTGGCGACCAGCCGGGTGATGGGGCTGGCCTTCCGGGATTTCCGCGATGATGACTCGCTTCGCGTCTGCATCCTGCGCGCGGCGGGGACTATGGCGTGGGGGGCTTTGGCGGGTTGCAGGAGCTTCCCAATCTCAACAAGCCGGTCATCGCCGCCGTGCAGGGCATCTGCTGCGGCGGGGGGCTGGAGCTGGCCTTGTCGGCGGACCTGATCCTGTGTTCGACCACTGCGACCTTTGCCCTGCCGGAGATCCGGTCGGGGACGGTGGCGGATGCCGCCTCGATCAAACTCCCCAAACGCATTCCCTATCATGTGGCGATGGACCTCCTCCTGACCGGCCGCTGGTTCGATGCCGAAGAGGCGCATCGATGGGGGATCGTGAAGGAGGTCTGCGCGACCGAAGAGCTGCTAGCCAAGACCTGGGAGTTGGCTCGGCTTCTGGAGAGCGGCCCGCCGCTGGTCTACGCGGCGATCAAGGAAGTGGTGCGCGAGGCCGAGAACATGCGGTTCCAAGATGCGCTGAACCGGATCACCAAGCGGCAGATGCCGACAGTGGACAAGTTGTATTCATCCGAAGATCAGATTGAAGGCGCGAAGGCCTTCGCCGAAAAGCGCGATCCGGTCTGGAAGGGGCGGTGAGCGGCGCATAAGCTGCTGTCGTGCCAGCCAGCGGACGGAGAAGACGTGCGCCTGATCGTTTTACCAGGTCTTGACGGCACCGGGGTCCTGTCGGCTCCGCTGTGCGACCAGTTGGCGGGGTCCCTTGATGTAGAGGCCATCCGCTATCCGCACGATCTTGTCAGCTATGAGGACGCCGCGCGATGGCTAAAGCCTCGGCTGCCCACAAGTGACTACGGTATCGTGGCTGAGTCCTTCTCTGGACCTCTTGCGGTCATGCTGGCGAAGGAACGGCCCGCGGGATTGAAAGCGCTCGTACTTGTGGCAAGCTTTGCGCGGTCGCCACGCCCTGTGCCGCCATTTTTCGCAGCAATCCTCTACCTTCTTCCCATCCGGTCGGTACTGCTTATCTGGCTAAGCCGCTGGCTTCTGGTCGGGAAATGGGGAAAACGGAGCTTTCCGCAGGATTTTGCCAGTGTCATCCGCCCTCTGCCGCGACGGACCCTGGCGGGACGGCTGCGCGAAGTCCTGCGGGTAAATGTAGTAGAGACTTTGCAGGACGTGGCAGTCCCCGGATTGCTTGTCGCAGCCTCTGCGGATGCCCTGGTACCGACCCGCCGCGCAGAGGATTTTCGCGCAGCCGGATGGAATGTCGTGACCGTAGAGGGCCCGCACTTCCTGAACCTGACCCGACCGCACGAGGTTGCAGACGCAATCAAGGCCTTCCTTGCGGCAAGCCAGTAGGGTCGCCGCAGTCCCGCAAGAGGCCAACAGACATGGAGAACCTGCCCATGCCCACCCACGACTACACCTCCCGCATCTTCTGGACCGGAAACCGGGGCGAGGGGACGGCGCATTACCGGGCCTATGACCGGACCTGGGACATTGCGGTACCGGGGAAGCCCCCGGTCCATTGCTCGAACGATCCGCTGCTGGGCGGCGATCCTACGAAGATGAACCCGGAGGATTTGCTCCTGAGCGCGCTCTCGGCCTGTCACATGCTGTGGTATCTGCATTATGCCAGCGACGCGGGTATCGTGGTCACCGCCTATTCCGACGCTCCGGTGGGCGTGGGCGAGGTCGGGCGCCGGGGCGCGGGGCGGTTCGTCAAGGTGACGCTCCGGCCGCACGTAGCAGTAAAGCCGAGAACGGACCTGGCAGTCGCAGAGGCGATCCACCACCGCATCCATGAGGTCTGCTTCATCGCGCGGTCGGTGAGCTTTCCGGTCGACTATGCGCCGACGTTCGAGATCCAGGCCTAAGCGCTTCACGACATCCGCTGTCGCGAAATGGCCGCCTTCCGACTGCCCCCCCGGGTAGGGTGCCGCTCAGGCCGGGGGGCATAATGAACGAGACGGATTATATCATCGTGGGCGCGGGCAGTGCGGGCTGTGTACTGGCGGACCGGCTGACAGCAAACGGAAAGCACAAGGTCACGGTGCTGGAGGCGGGCGGGTCGGACCGGCGGTTCTATGTTCATTTGCCCTTGGGCTATGGCAAGCTGTTTTACGACCCGGCGGTCAACTGGTTGTACAAGACTGAGCCCGACCCGGGTCTGAACGGCGCGCGGGATCACTGGCCACGCGGCAAGGTGCTTGGTGGCTCATCCAGCATCAATGCGATGGTCTGGATCCGGGGGCACCGGGCGGACTACGAAGACTGGGGACGCACCGCGCCGGGCTGGGGTTGGGAGGAGTGCCTCGCCGCCTACCGCGCGATGGAGGACAACGAGGCGGGAGGCGATGCCTGGCGTGGCACGGGCGGACCCTTGTTCATCTCGGCCAACCGGTCTGGGCTGCATCCGTTGGTCAGGTCCTATGTAGCAGCCTGTGGTGACGCTGGACTGCCAGAGAACCCGGATTTCAACGGCGCAGTGCAGGAAGGTGCGGGCGTCTACCAGATGACGATCAAGGGCGCGCGCCGCAACTCGGCGGCGCGCGCCTTCCTGCGCCCGGCGATGAAGCGGGCGAACCTGCGGGTCATCACCCGGGCGCTGGTTACACGGGTACTGATCGAGGGCGGTCGGGCGGTGGGGGTGGAGTACCGGCAGGGCAGCGAGACCCGAGTGCTGCGCGCAAAGGCAGAGGTCATCCTGTCGGGAGGCGCGATCAACTCGCCGCAGCTGTTGCAGCTGTCGGGGGTCGGGCCGGGGGCGCTCTTGCAGTCGCTTGGCATTCCGGTGGTCTCGGACAATGCGAATGTGGGCGACCACCTGAGCGACCACCAGGGGATAAACTACACCTGGTCGATGAACGTGCCGACCTACAATGACGAGCTGCGCCCCTGGTGGGGCAAGGTTCGCGCGGGGTTGCAGTACTTCATCGGCGGCGGTGGGCCGCTGGCCAAGTCGATCAACCATGGTGGCGGGTTCTTCCGCACGCGGCCCGACCTCGACCGACCGAACATGCAGCTGTATTTCCAGGCATTCTCCACCCTGATCCCCCGTGAGGGCGAACGGCCCGTGCTGACGCCGGACCCCTGGTCGGGCATGTCGATCGGGTTGTCGAACTGCCGCCCGACCAGCCGAGGACACATCAGGCTGCGGACGACGCGCCCAGAAGACCATCCCATGATCACTGCCAATGCCTTTTCCACCAACACCGACGTCGAAGAAATGCTGGCTGCAGTGAAATTCATCCGCAAGATCGCCGAGCAACCGGCCCTTGCGCGGCTGATCAAGGAAGAGCTGAGACCAGGGCCAAAGGTGCAGTCGGATGAAGCGTTGATCGATGATTTCCGGTCACGGTCAGGGACCGTCTATCACCCAAGCTGCACCTGCCGGATGGGGAAGGATGCGGTCTCCTCGGTAGTGGATGCGGGGTTGCGGGTGCATGGCATCGGCGGCTTGCGGGTGATCGATGCCAGCGCCTTCCCCAACATCATTGCAGGGAACACCAATGCCCCGGCGATGCTGATGGGCTGGAAAGGGGCGGAGGCGGTCCTGTTCGACGCGCGGTGATCCTGAAAGGGCGGCCGTCCACGGGGCATCGAACCCCTCGGACGGCGCTGCCGGGGATGCGGCTTCAGCGTCCGGCGAAAGTCGCGGGCGGTCAGCGCCTATGGCGTGTAGCCCGTCTGCCCGATTTCAACCACCCTGCCCGTGATGGCGCTTTCCTGTGCGGCCATGCCAATGGCGGCGGCCCACCAGCCGTCAAGCAGGCTGACCTCAACCCCCTGCTTTCCCTGCACGGCATCTGCAAAGCGCTGGTGCTGATAGAAGGTCGAACCATTGTGGTCCCCTGCCGCAAGAAGCGCGGGGTCGACGGGCACGTCCAGCTCGATCGGCCCGGGCGGACTGCGGGGGCTGACGATCACCTTGGGCACCGGGGCTGGGCCAAGATGGGCGGGCCAGAACCGACCAGGGCCTGGGACTTTGCATTCTATCTTGCCCTTGGGGCCAATGGCGCTGATCTCCTCCTGATAACGGCTCCCCTCAGCGAACATGCAAAGTTCCAGCATCGCACGGAGACCGCTTTCGAAATCAACGATGACATAAGCGTGGTCCCAGATGTCTGACCGCTCGCCGCCATAAAGCTCATCCAGATGGTTCACCGCCTGGCCGCCACTGGCCATCACCCGTATCGGGTTGCACCCTGCGATAAGGCGCATCAGGTCGAAGAAGTGGCAGCACTTTTCCACCAAAGTTCCGCCCGAGTTGCGGTTGAAGCGGTTCCAGTCGCCAACCTTTTGTAGGAAGGGAAAGCGATGTTCGCGGATGGTCAGCATCCTGACGCCGCCGGTAGCAGCCTGGACCTCGCGCAAAAGATGCGCGACGGGCGGCATGTAGCGGTATTCCATCGCCACCCAGATCGGCGCGGGAAAGGCAGCGCGGAGCCGCACCAGACGGGCGGCATCGGCCGGGTCCGTAAATAGCGGCTTTTCGCACAAGGTCGGCAGGGGGCGGATACGGGCGATCTCTTCCAACTGGCCAAGGTGCAGAAAATTGGGGCTGGCTATAAGGAGGCAATTGACCTCGGGTTCGGCCAGCACCTCGGCCACTGATCCGACCATCCGCGCTCCCGGTACCAGGGCAGCGGCGGCAGCGGACATACCCGCGTCGGGCTCATAAATCGCGGCAACGCGAGCCTGGTCCAGCAGGGCGATGTTGCGCAGGTGCTCCTGCCCCATCATGCCGCAGCCGATGATGCCGTAGGAAAGCATGGGATCGTCCTATTTCAGGCGCGCGACATAGCGCACGGTTTCGGGATCATACCAGGTGAACGAAGCCTCGACCGACTGGCCATCCTGTGCCCAGCTGACGCGCGTGATCAGCGGCAAGGGCGTGCCGGGGCGATGGGGAAAGGCGGGCGGCGCCCAATCGGGGACGGGGCCCTGGCCAATGCGATCCTCGGCCCGGGCGATCCAGAGGCCCAAGCGTTGGCGGTAGTAAAGATACAGCGACTCGAGCAGATCGGCAGGGGCGATACGGTCCACATGTGCCGCGTCGAGCCAGATCTCCTCTACCGCGGCAACGCACCCCGACAGGTATCTCAGGCGCCGGATGCGGTGGCCCTGGGCGTGGCTGCCAAAGGGCGGCAGGGCCGCATCTTTGTCGCAGCGTTCGACCGACAGGACGCGGGCGGTGGGCAGGCCGCCGCCTTCGACCAATTCCAGGCGGAAAAGGGCATAGACCGACGCGGCATCAGCCTTGGCGCGGACATAGTTGCCTGATCCTTGTACGCGCACCAGAAGACCCTTTTCGGTCAGGGACTTAAGCGCCTGCCGCAAGGTGCCGACCGCAATGCCAAGCGTTGCTGCCATGTCGCGTTCGGGGGGCAGTTTCTCGCCATCCATCAACCGCCCTGCCGCAATATCGCGGATCAGAAGCTCGGCGATCTGCTGGTAGAGCGGCAAAGACCCCGTATGGGCCAAGACACGTCCCCGAAAAATTGATACAGGATTGATCTACAACAAAGCGAATGCTACGCAAGGGAAAAGTGCAGGACCGGAGTCTGGGTAGAATGACCGTCGTTCCGATCACCTCCCCCGATCTTGACGCAAGCGAGGTCAGCTGGTTCGCGGCGCTGTGTTCTGACGACTATCAGTTCCTTGGCGTGCCGGACGGCGACCTCCGATCCAGCTGGGCCCATTGTTCGGATATCGTGAAGCGGGCCGAGGGTCATGGGTTCCGCAACATCCTTTGTCCGTCCTCTTATCAGGTCGGTCAGGACACTCTGTCCTTCGTCGCAGGCTGTGCGCCGATCACGACCTCGATCAACTTTCTGGCGGCGATCCGCTGTGGCGAGATGCAGCCGGTGATGCTGGCACGCACGGTGGCAACGCTCGACCACATGCTGCAAGGCCGCCTGACGCTGAACGTGATTTCCAGCGACTTTCCAGGAGAGGTCGCCGACAGTACCCATCGTTACAAGCGCAGCCACGAGGTCGTGGAGATCCTGCGCCAGGCCTGGACCCGGGATCACATACAGTATGACGGCGAGGTCTACAGGATCGGCAAGCTGACCTCCGACCCGGCGCGGCCCTATCAGCAGAACGGGGGGCCGCTTTTGTATTTCGGCGGCTATTCCCCAGACGCACTAGAGCTGTGCGGGGCGCAGTGCGACGTCTATCTGATGTGGCCCGAAACTATGGAAGTTCTGGCCCAGCGGATGCGTGACGTCCATGCCAGGGCCGAAGCACATGGAAGGACGCTGGACTACGGGCTGCGCGTCCACATGATCGTGCGGGATACAGAAGCCGAGGCGCGGGACTACGCCGACTACATCGTGTCGAAGCTGGACGATGAGTACGGTCGAATGATCCGCGAGCGGGCGCACGATTCGATCAGCCTTGGCGTCGCACATCAGGCCCGGGCGCGCGAGTTGGCGGACCAGTTCGGCTATGTTGAGCCGCACCTGTGGACCGGGATCGGCCGGGCGCGGTCTGGCTGCGGCGCAGCCCTTGTCGGATCGGTCGATCAGGTCTTGTCCAAGCTGGAAGAGTATCAGGCGATGGGTATCCGTGCCTTCATCTTCTCAGGCTATCCGCACCTGGACGAATGCGACCACTTCGGAACCAAGGTGCTGCCGCAGCTGAAGACCTGTTCCTTGCCGCACGCTTATGGCCGGGTGCCCGCTACAACACCGTCAACCCCCCTAGGTACCGGAGTACGCCGCTGATGGAACGTGTGTCTCTAGGCCCGATCACCCTGTCGCGGCTGGTCTATGGCATGTGGCGGTTGGGCGACGACCCGGTGACATCGCCCGCGCATGTGCAAGCAAAGGTCGAGGCCTGCCTTGCTCAAGGCATCACCACCATGGATCAGGCGGATATCTATGGCGGCTACACCGCCGAAGGCCTGTTCGGCGCGGCCCTGAAGGCGGCTTCAGGCCTGCGCGACCGGATCGAAATCGTGACAAAGTGCGATATCATCGCGCCGGTCGGTCGGCACGCTGCCGCGCGCGTGAAATACTACGACACCTCGGCCAAACATATCACCGCCAGCGTCGAGACATCCCTGCGCGAGATGGCAACGGACCGGATCGACCTTCTCTTGATCCACCGGCCTGACCCGCTGATGGACCCACACGAGACGGGGCCCTGCCTTGATGCGCTGGTGGCCAGCGGCAAGGTGCGGGCTGTGGGCGTGTCGAACTTCCGGCCTTGGGATTTCACGCTGCTGCAATCGGCCATGACGACACCTTTGGTCACCAACCAGATCGAGCTGTCGCTGGGCGCCCGCGCCCCCTTCACCAACGGCGACCTTGCTTTCCTGCAGGAACGCGGCATTGCGCCAATGGCCTGGAGCCCGCTGGCCGGAGGTCACTTGCGGGCTGAGGCGACATCGGCTCTGAGCGCGCGGCTGGACGAGATCGGCCATGGCGCCGGCACGGACTGGACCGCCGTGGCCGTGGCCTGGCTTCTGCATCATCCGGCCGGGATCATTCCGGTTCTGGGCACCAACACCCTTTCGCGGATCGCCACGATCGCGGATGCACGGCGCGTGCCGATGGACCGGCAGACCTGGTTCGAGCTTCTGACCCTCGCGCAGGGGCAGGAGGTGCCTTGATGGCAGACGGGGGCCGGACAACCGAAGAAATTGCGCCGGACGCGGCAAGCGCTCGGATGTTCCGCGACGCCCTGGCAAGCTTTGCGACCGGGGTGACGGTGATCACCATCGCGGGGCCAGAAGGACCGTTGGGGTTCACAGCGAACAGCTTTTCCAGCCTGTCGCTGGACCCGCCGCTGGTCTTGTGGTCGCCCGCAAAAGCTTCGTCGCGCTTTCCGTTCTTTGCTGCGGCAACGCACTACGCAGTGCATGTGCTGGGGCAGGATCAGGCAGATTGGCCCGCGCGCTTTGCCAGAGGCGGGGC
>JALOTD010000111.1 GCA_025458105.1 Tabrizicola sp.
CTGCATCCCGCCCATCTTCAGCATCTGGTCGAGCTGCATCTTCAGGTCGTTCATGTTGAACAGACCCTTGGCAAAGCGCTTGGCCATGCGTTCGGCCTGTTCGGCCTCGAACGTTTCCTGAGCCTTTTCGACCAGGGCGACGATGTCCCCCATGCCGAGGATGCGGCCCGCGACGCGTTCGGCCTCGAAGGGTTCGATGGCGTCCATCTTTTCGCCAAGGCCGACGAAGCGGATCGGCTTGCCGGTGATGGCGCGCATCGACAGGGCAGCGCCGCCGCGACCGTCGCCGTCCATCCGGGTGAGGACGACGCCCGAGATGCCGACCTTGCCGTCGAACTCGGTCGCGACGTTGACGGCATCCTGGCCGGTCAGGCCGTCGACAACGAGGAGCGTCTCGCGCGGCTGGGCGATGTCGCGCACCGCCTGAACCTCGTCCATCAGGACTTCGTCGATGTGGAGGCGCCCGGCGGTGTCGAGGAAGACGACGTCATAGCCGCCGAGGTTGGCTTGCGTCTTGGCGCGCTTGGCGATTTGGACTGCGGTTTCGCCCTTCACGATGGGAAGTGAATCGACGCCGATCTGGGTGCCGAGGATCGCCAGCTGCTCCATCGCCGCGGGGCGGTTGGTGTCGAGGGAGGCCAGCAGAACCTTCTTGCCGTTCTTTTCCTTAAGCCGCTTGGCCAGCTTTGCCGTCGTGGTGGTCTTACCGGAGCCCTGCAGACCGACCATCAGGATCGTCGCGGGCGGGTTGTCGATCTTGAGCGCCTCGGGCGTGTCGTCGCCCGCCAGCACGCGGATCAACTCGTCATGGACGATCTTCACGACCATCTGGCCGGGGGTGATCGACTTGGTGACGGCAGCGCCCGTGGCCTTTTCGGTGACCCGCTTGATGAAATCGCGGGCGACCGGCAGCGAAACGTCGGCCTCCAAAAGTGCCACGCGAACCTCGCGGAGCGCAGTGACGACATCGGCCTCGGACAGGGCGCCCTGCTTGGTCAGGCGGTCGAAGACGCCGCCAAGGCGTTCGGAGAGACTTTCGAACATCGCGTCACCCTTTCAGACGTTTGCCCCGATATGGGGCGGCGAGACCTTACTGCAAAGCGGAACAGCACCCGTGGGCGCAACGCGCTGACGGATGGCGATCCCGGGCAATGCCAAGGGACCGGAAGCATGCTGCCTCCGGGGATTGGGCGGCGGATACGCCTGCGCACCACGAGAGTCAAGCCGGACCCTGCACGCGAGGGGTTGCATGGGGCGGCATGGTGGGGTTCCCTGTGCATCCCTGCACAATTTTGGTGAGGCCGCATGGAGAACTGGGACGAGATCCGCACTGCCTTTCAGGTGGCCCGGTTGGGCACGGTGTCCGGCGCGGCCGAAGTGCTAGGGGTCCACCACGCCACGGTGATCCGGCACATCGACGCGCTGGAAAAGCGACTGGGGTCCAAGCTTTTTCAGCGCCACGCCCGGGGTTACACTCCGACTGAATCTGGCCGAGACCTGCTGGCAGTTGCACAGACCACCGAAGAACAGTTTGCCCATCTCGCCAGCCGCATTAAGGGCCAGGGTGAGACGGTTGCGGGCGAGCTGGTGGTGACTTCGATCGCGGGCATGGCCGACCTGCTGACACCGGTAATGGTTTCGTTTCAGGAAAAATGGCCCGACGTGCGTGTTCGGTTCCTGACCGACATGCGGGTCTTCCGGCTTGACTACGGCGAAGCTCATATCGCCATCCGGGCCGGTGCCGGGCCGGAAGAACCGGACAACGTGGTTCAGCCCCTGGTGCGCATGAAATCAGCCCTTTATGCCGCCAAATCCTATGTTGAGCGGTTTGGAAAGCCGAGCTCGGAAGACGATTTTGCCGGACACCGGTTTGTCTGTACCGACATCGATACGACGCGAGCGCCGTTTCATCACTGGCTGCGAAAGACAGTGCAGCCCGACCAGATCGTCTATTCAGCAAGCGAGCCGGCCGCGCTGGAGGAAGCGGTGCGACAAGGCGCGGGCATTGGCTTTATGCTTTCGTTCCGTGCTGGAGAGTCCAGCAACATCGTCGAGGTGCTTCCACCTCGGGCCGAGTGGGAAGCACCCTTGCGCATCGTGACCCATGTCGATTTGCACCGAACCCGTAAAGTGCAAGCCTTTCTCAGCCACCTGAAGGAGGCTGCGAAAGAGTGGAAGTTTTGCGACTAGGTTCCAGCCCATGCTGTTGCAGGGGACCGGTATCGCGAGGAGCAAGCCGGTGCCTGTGACCCAGGCCCAGCGCGGGCATCTGGCAATGCTGGCCTTTTCAGCGCTTGTCGCCGGGTCGTTCTCGCTTGGTGCGCTCGCCGCTCCGCATGTCGACCCGGCGGCGCTGACAGTGCTGCGATTCCTCCTTGCGGGTCTCTTGGTCGGTTCGGCAGCCTTGGCAACAACCGGCATTCCGCGGAGCGCCTTTCACGCGCCGTGGCGCTACTTGCTGATGGGCGCGCTTCTGGCGGCCTATTTCGTGCTGATGTTCGAGGGCCTAAAGACTGCCGCTCCAGTTTCGACCGCGGCAGTTTTCACCCTGACCCCGATGCTTGCGGCAGGATTTGGGTGGCTGTTCCTGCGCCAGCGGCTGACCGCCAGGATGCTGATGGCATTGGCGATCGGGGCGGCGGGGGCTCTGTGGGTCATCTTCCGGGCAGATCTTGGCGCGCTTGTTGCGCTGGAGATCGGTCGGGGCGAGGTGATCTATTTCTGGGGCTGCGTTGCCCATGCAGCCTATACGCCACTGGTCCGCAAGCTGAACCGCGGCGAGCCTGCCGTGGTCTTTACCTTCGGCATGATGCTGGCGGGTACGCTACTGTTGACGCTTTGGGCGTGGCCCGCACTTGTGGCAACCAACTGGGCACTCCTGCCCGCTATCGTCTGGATCACTCTGGCCTATGTCGCCATTGCGGCAAGTGCGATGACCTTTGTTCTGCTGCAATACGCGACGCTGCGACTGCCCGCGGCGAAAGTGATGGCCTACACCTATCTGGTGCCCAGCTGGGTGATCCTCTGGGAGATCGCGCTGCATGCCCAGGTGCCCCCGGGATTGGTCGTAATGGGTGTCGCACTGACCGCTCTGGCCTTGTTATTGTTGCTGAAGGACGAACAGTAAAATCTTGATCAACCGGGGGGCGTATTCGCAGCAAACCTGTTACGCTTCGTACTGGGGACACCCTGCGCCCGCGCAGGACTTCGGGGGAACTTGAATGCGACATGCGATCTTGCTTTGCCTTGCCTTTGCTACTCCAGCCTCTGCGCAGGGTACGTGCAACATCTCGGCCTCAGCTAAGGCCGGTCAGTTCGTGAGGGTTCCCATCCACGAAGCGCCGTCAGCCACAAGTGATGTGCTTGAGATCGCCCCACCTTATCGTGACGAGGCCAGTGGCGCGATTTACGGAGCCCGCTTTGTCGTTACCGAAGTGCGCGCTGGATGGGCCTATGTGACAGGTGTCACTGACTGGTCAGGAACAGTCCAGGGCCCTGACGGCTGGATCGGTGCCGTCAACATTGTTGTCCAGCCGCAAACGACTCGCGGCTTCGCAGTGGCAAGTGCCGCCTCGAAGGTGGTCTGGGAAGGCCAGGATTGGCCGAAAGCAGAGGCCCTGGTGGAGTGCAAGGACGATTGGGGCAAGATCCTGATCCTCGGGTCTGGCGGCGCGTCGGTCAACGCCTGGGTCAGGGGATTCTGCAACGACCAGTCCGCCCCGTGCGATGGCGTCACCGGCGACTGATCACTCGGCCGCGACCACTGCCGTGCGCGGTTCCGGCAGCGGCACCGGAATTGGACGGCCGATCAGCCTGTCCATCTGCCGGGAAACGCGCATCAGGTGCCTTGCGCGACTGTCGCCGGTCGAACTGTCCATCAGATAGTGCGCCGCAAAGGCCGTGCGCTTGCCCCGCTTGCACAGAAATCCCACTCCCCGCAGAAGCGTCCGCTTGCCGGGAGCCCCAACGATCTGCGTCACCAGCCAGCTGGCCCCGCAGGTTGTGAACACTCCCAGCCGTTCGATATGCCGCAGTGCCGGCCGGATCGTACGGTTCTGCCCGTCCGGCATTAGAAACGCCACATCGGGCAGCAGGACCCGGTCGAGCCAGCCCTTCAGCATCGCTGGAAGGCCGTACCACCAGGTCGGGTAGACAAAGATCAGCGTGTCGCACCAGCGGACATCGGCCACCTCGTCCTCCACACCTCTCTGGTTGTCTGGACAGGCAAGATAGCCTTTCCATTCGCCCCAGGTCAGGTGAGGGCGGAACTCACGGCGGTAAAGATCGTGCAGGCGGACCTCGGCCCCGGCTGCGGTCAGTTTTGCAAGGACGAGATCCCGCACCGCGGCGTTGAAGCTTTCGGTGCAAGGATGGCAGAATACGACAAGGGCGCGCATGGAGGTGACCGACGGGTCTGGCATCGCCGGGCGGCAGGATAGCGGCCCGAAGACGCGGGTCTGCCGCGTCTCTTGCAGGCTATCACAGGGTCGGATTCCGGCTCAACCGCGACATTCCGCCGCGGACCCTTGAAATCGCGAATCAGGGTCGGAATTGGGCCAAACCGTCGGTCAGGAAGCGCTCGGCCAAGGCGAGGGTGCCCAGAGTATAGGCAGGACCGCCCAGCGCCTGAGCGGTATCGCTGTCGGCGCGGGTCGCTAGCCAGGCCGTCAAGAGCACCCGACGCAGGAAGATCAGCGCCGGGATCATCGCGCGATCCTCGGTACCAAGGGGGGCGACGCGGGTATAGCCCTGGACCCAGGCCGCGATCAGGTCGGGCAGGCGCGGGTCGGTCTCGATGAAGGACAGGGCTGAGGCGAGGTCGTAGGTCCACCAGCCGAAGCCGCAGTCGTCGAAGTCGATGGCGGTCAGGCAGTTGCCGTCCACCATAAGGTTCGCAAGACGTAGGTCCGCGTGGATCAGGCCAAAAGTGTCAGCGCCTGTACCGTAGCCGTGGAGTTTGGTGGCAAGCGCTTCGGTGGCGCGGGCCAGGAGAGTTTCGCCCCGCGGATCGAGGCCCTGCGCCTGCCGCCAGTGGCCCCAGTGCGGCTCGGGGCCGAGGATGGTGCCCACGTCCCAGCGTTTGCGAGTGAAGCCCTTGGGCGGGGTCCATTGGCGGGACTGCAGATGCAGGCGGGCGGTGATCTCTCCCAACGGCGCGAACCAGCGGGAGAGATCGTCGCCGGGTTGCAGTTCCTGGCCCGCGATGGGAGCGAAGGCGACGAGGAAGCGGCCATCGAGTTCGGTGACGAGCCCCTGTGCGCCGGGGATGGGGCGGACGGCGTTGAGGCCGGGAAGGTCCTGCAAGGCGGTGAGCCAGGCGAGTTCGGAGGCGATCTCGGGCTTGGTGTGGTAGCCTTGGCGATGAAGGCGGACGACCAGGTCCCCGGCGCGCCAGGTCTCGTTTTCCGACCGGTTGAGCAGGGTGAGCGGGGTGTCCAGCGGCAGGCCGTAGGCGGGCAAGGCCCGGGCGATCAGGTCAGACATCGCCGCCCCGGCGGAGGAGGTAGATGTCCATGATCCAGCCGTGTTCGTCCCGCAGGCGTGCGCGAGTGGCGAGGATGTGGTCGGAGACCTGGGCCAGGGGGCCGTTGATCAGCGTCTCCTCTGGCATGCCGACATAGGCGCCCCACCAGATTTCGGTGTCGGGCGGCAGGGTGGTGAAGGCACCGCCCTTGTCCAGCATCACGGCCAGGGTGGTAGCACCCTCGGGCCAGCCGTGGTCGCGCAACTGGCGGCCGGTGGTGATGGTCACGGGCGCGGCGAGGGTGTTCAGCGGGATGGCATGCGCTGCGGTGAGGGCCTGCAGACTGGTGATGCCGGGGACGACCTTGACGGAAAGGCCCGGAAGGCGCGCGGCTATGCGCAGTGTGCTGTCGTACAGCGAGGGGTCGCCCCAGACCATCAGCGCGACGTTCCGGGCGTTGGGGCGGTGGGTGGCGATGGTGTCGGCCCAGACCTGCGCGATCGCGTCGTGCCAGTCGTTGACGGCGCCAAGGTAGTCGTCCTGGTCAGCCCGTTGCGGCACATCGTAACCGGCGATGGAGACGGGTGCGGTCAGCACCCGGGACAGGATCAATTCGCGCACTTCGGCCAGGTCGGACTTCGTGCTGCCCTTCCGCGGGATCAGGATCAGGTCCGCCCCGTTCAGCGCCTTGATGGCCTCGCCCGTGACGTGATCGGGGTTCCCAGTCCCGATTCCGATCAGCCAGAGGGTGGTCATTCCGTCCCCTCGGCCAGGTTGCCGACCAGGATCAGGCCGGGCAAAGCCGAGCGGTCCTCGGCCAGCCGGGCGGCCAGGTCGGCGACGGTGGAGCGGTGGAGCACCTGCTCGGGTGTCGAGACGGATTCAGCGAGGAGCGCGGGGGTCTCGGGCGGCAGGCCGTGGGCGATCAGTGCCTCTGCCAGGGCGGGGAAAGTGCGTTTGCCCATGTAGATGACGGTGGTGGCTTGCGGGTCGGCCAGCGCGGGCAGGTTCAGCCCCGGCGGCAAGTTCCCGGTCACGTCGGCGGCGGTGATGAACTGGACCCGTTGGGCATGTTGGCGGCGGGTCAGCGGGATGCCGGCCGCTGCGGCTGCGGCCGAGGCAGAGGTCACGCCGGGGATGATTTCGCACGGGATGCCTGCCGCGCGGACGGCGGTCAGTTCCTCCTCCAGCCGCCCGAAAATGCCGGAATCGCCGGATTTCAGGCGGACGACATGGGCGCCGGTCAGGGCATAGTCGACCAGAAGGCGGCTTACGTGGTCCTGCTTGGGCGAGGCGCGTCCAGCCCGCTTGCCGACGCCGACCATGTCGGCCCCGGGTTTGGCCAGCGCGAGGATCGGGCCAGAGGAGAGGTCGTCGAACAGGACGGCATCCGCACGCTCAAGGGCCTTCACCGCCTTGACGGTCAGCAGGTCCGGGTCGCCGGGACCGGCAGAGACGAAAGTGACGAAGCCGGTCATCCCTGCCCCCGATTTCTTCGAAGAAATCGGACCGGAGCCTTTGAAGGCTCCGAACCGGAGTTTTCGAAAACTCCGGGCGCGGTTTGGACAGCGTGGGTCATGGCGCGGGCGCGATCAGGTGGAAGAAGGTGCCGGTCGATAGCCCGCCTCCGCTCTGGAGTCGAGTGGAGCCGGTTTCCGCGACGGCGGCTCCGGTGGCGTCGGTGACTTGGGCCAAGGGTGCGTCGGGTTGCAGCAGGATGGTGGAGTAGTGGAACTCATGTCCGCGCAGCTTGTTGCCAGCGCCATGGCCGGGGATCGGTTGGAAGAGGTGGGCCAGCCGGTAGCCGAGGTGCATTTTCCGCTTTTCGAAACTGGTGACGAGGCCAAGGAGCCCCGCCATCTGATGCCGCGCGCCATCCTTGTCGATGATCGCCTCGCCCATTGCCATGTAGCCGCCGCACTCGCCGTGGACGGGTTTTGTCTCGGCGAAGGCGCGGAGGCCGCTGCGGAAGCGGTCGGCACGGGCCAGTGTTCCACCGTGGAGTTCCGGATAGCCGCCGGGCAACCAGCAGGTGTCGGCGCTCGGGTCTGGGGCTTCATCGGCAAGGGGGGAGAAGGGCAGGACTTCGGCCCCGGCAGCGCGCCAGCCGTGCAGGAGGTGCGGGTAGACGAAGCTGAACGCTGCGTCGCGGGCGAGCGCGATGCGGTGGCCGGGCGGGGTGATCCCTGCAGGCGTATTGGTCGCGGCGGTCGCCCCGGCGGCGGCGATCAGGGCATCGAGGTCCACGCCGTCGCGCATCAGCTGGGCAGCTTGGGAAATGAGCGCCTGCAGTGCGGGCTGCTCCTCGGCCTGCACCAGCCCCAGGTGACGTTCCGGCATCGCGATTGCGGCGTGTTTGGGCAGGACGCCCAGGACAGGAAGGCCCGCCTCCTCCATCCCGTTGCGGATCAGGGCCTCGTGCCGGGGCGAGGCGATGCGGTTCAGGATCACGCCGGCCACCCGGACACCGGGCCGGAAACCACCGGCCAGCCCATCCGCGCGGCCAGGTCCGCCGAAGCTCCGTTCCCGGTGGCCCCCGGCGCCGCGACGCCATCGAACAGACCCATGGAACCTTCGGCCAGCACCAGATCCGCGCCAGTGGCCGCGACAAGCATCCCGTCCAGCATCGCCCCCGGCATGGCCCACGTATCCAGGTTGAAGCTCTCCCGCCCCGAGGCCGCCCGGTGGAAGGCCGGGTCGATATAGTCCGGCCCGTTCTTGAAGGGCTGGACCTGCAGCCCCCTCTGACGCAGCGCGGCCAGAAGCCCCAGCATGACCGTGGTCTTGCCGGTGCCCGAGGCTGGCGCTGCGATAAGGAGGCCGGGGATCATCTGCCGGTCCCGGGAAAGCGTGGATGGGTGCCCACGGGCCGGTAGCGGCGGTCGTAGTCGCCGGCGTAAAGGCGGCTTTCCTCGAACCCCTCCTGCGCCAGCGCGGGGCCGACGAGGATCAGGGCGGTGCGTTCGACCTCCTCGGGGACCGCGGATTTCAGGGTGGCAAGCGTCGCCCGGATGATCCGCTGATCGGGCCAGGAGGCGCGCCAGACGACGGCAACGGGGCAGTCGGCGCCGTAATGCGGGATGAGTTCGGCGGTGAGCTTGTCGATCAGGTGGATCGACAGGTGCAGGGCCAGAGTGGCCCCCGTCGCGGCGAAGGCGGGGAGGGTTTCGCGCGACGGCATCTGGGTGGCGCGGCCTTCTGTCCGCGTCAGGACCACCGACTGCGCGAGGCCCGGCAGCGTCAGCTCCACCCCCAGCGCGGCCGCTGCTGCCGCGAAGGACGGAACGCCCGGGGTCACGTCATAGGGGATACCCAGTTCGCGCAGGCGTCGCAGCTGCTCTCCCATCGCCGACCAGACCGACAGGTCGCCGGAATGCAGCCGCGCCACATCCTGCCCCGCCGCATGCGCCGCCGCA
>JALOTD010000112.1 GCA_025458105.1 Tabrizicola sp.
CACCCACTTGGGCAAGCGCACCTGTTACGTCTACGGCGTCGACGGCAAGCGCCTGAAGAAGGTCGAGGGCCTCGCCCCCACCCAGGACTGCACCGCGCTGCCCGCCACTGCCGCGACCACGGTCTACTTCGGCGCGGTCGAGGTGCGGAACTGGCTCCAGGCCGGAGAGCAGGTCCTGACCTACCCCCACCCGGCCGTCAAACTCCTCAACGGCACCACCCCTGCGGCGGCCACCACCCTCCACCGCGACGGGCTGTCCTCGGTGCGGGCCATCACCAACCCCGCCGGGGCGAAGATCGAGGCCGCCCTCTACAAACCCTTCGGCGAGCAATCCGAATGGGTCCTGCCGGGGAATGCCGCCCCCGAGACCAAAGGCTGGATCGGCGAACGCTACGACGCCGACGCAGGCCTGCAATACCTGAACGCGAGGTACTACGACCCGGAGCTGAGCCTCTTCCTGCAGCCGGATTGGTTCGAGGTCACCAAGGCGGGCGTGGGAACCAACAGGTTCAGCTACAGCTTCAATGACCCGGTGAACAAGTTCGATCCGGGGGGGAACTACTCGAAAGATCCTGAAGAAGTTGATCGGGAAAGAGAGGAAGAAGATAGGACTAAGCAAGAAAGAGACGAAGCTGCTCAGCAGATAAAGCTCGCTCAAGATGGTCCATACCTATACGAAGGAAACGCAGTTTGCGGAGCAATTCGAGAAGGCTGTAGTGTTTCAGGCAGTGGCGCACGGGGTGGAGGCGGACCTGTTGCCGGTTCTGGCGGTGCCACTGGCGTCAAAACTCCTAAACCACAAGGACCCAACTGGGGTAGACCCTCTGGAAAAGCTGGTGCAGAGGGATACGTTCCAGTTGCAACGAGAGATGAGAAGGCACTTCTAGAAAAGATATTCAAGCAAATTGGACTTAAGGGTAACAAGCAGCTAACAGGCACGGTGAGCGCTGCGCAAGCAGACCGTTTGGGCCGGTTATTTGTTGGTCCAGGATTTAGAACGGTTGAACAAGGCAAATATCTGAAGTATATATCTGCAGACGGCCAAAAAATATATCGTGGACCTGCCTTTAAGCAGTCAGCGCATCCGGTTAGCGGAGAGGCTTACTCGCGAACAGGAGTGCAAGTGAACTTCGAGACTATGAATGGAAGCACCAGGGTATCAAACGTTCATCTGGACATCTTGGAATGACGCTTTGCCTAGTAGATATTGACTTCCTTTCGGAAGGGAGTTTGGATTCCCTAGAGGGAGAGACTTCCTTTTGTTTGGGTTGTGTATTTGTTGTAGAGCGCGAAATTGACTCACGATCCACGAGCTACCAAACAGTGATTTGTAGTGCAGACCGATTTCACGAGGGATACAATAGAGCCCCCGATGGGAAGATAATTGTGCTTCCAGTATTCTACAAGGATCTTGTACGCATTTTGTTGAACAGCATTCTGTGTAGAGTTGCTTTCGATGACGAAGAGAATTGGGCCGTCTTGCTTTCGCAGTACTTTCACTGGGAGTACACTGATTTGGAGTTTGAAGGCACTAGCTAGAGCGAGTCGTAGGGCGGATGACAACCTACCACTTCCATCGGCCCAAGAACCGCAACACTCCTGACTTCGCACACCCCCAACCTCTTAACACCCCCCTAACGCCCACAGCCAACCCCTTGAAATCCCTGGCACTCGCCCCCCTGTCCACGCGTGGACAGAGGGCCGACCCCCTTGCGGCCCCCCACCGCCCGTGCCACCCCCTCGCGGCCGCAAAAGCCTCCCACCCCGCCCGTCGCGCCCTGACCGACCACCGTGGCCGAACAGGTCCCGACCCACCCCCACCCCTCCGTCAAACTCCTGAACGGCACCACACCGCGAGGTACTACGATCCGGAACTGAGCCTGTTCCTCCAGCCCGACTGGTTCGAGGTCACCAAGGCAGGCGTCGGGACCAACAGGTTCAGCTACTGCTTCAATGACCCCGTTAATCTGAGTGACCCGAACGGTAACATAGTCCCGGTCGTCGTAGCGGGCGTCTGCGCTCTTGGTGGCAGTGAAGCTGTAGCTGCCTTCTTCGTCGCAGGTGCCATCGTTGTTTCGGCAAAAGTAGCCACGGATGCAATCAACGAAAAAACAATGGAAATGGTGCGCTTGCTACAACGAGCAAAGTCATCGCTGATTCAGTCAGCCCTGGGATCAGACATAACGGAGTCCACCTCTCGATCCTGACCCTTTACCGCCCGGCGATGATAAGGTAGGCGGCGTGTTGGTTGCCCTTGCTGCAGCTGGGATTGAAGCGTCACGGGAAGACATCTCCAGTCTAGGAAGCGATCCAATAAAGGATTTTGACCCTATGGAGGCTGTTCATGGGGCTCGATACCAGGACACTTTTGGCGTAAGGCTCGAGCGGAGCACGCACGTTGGTTCAGATTTTGTGATATCTGGAACAGGCCAAACTGTGGACGCGATGGGTCCTTCCCCGGCTGATCACTTCTCCATTGGTTCCGTTTCACGTTCTCTTGCTCGTCACCTTGGGAAGGCTGTTGATCGGGTCTCCGTTGATGGTACGGATTTATCTACCCAACAAAAAGCTTCCCTCCGCGACAATCTCAACGGCAAGCCAAAGGAAGATAGGGATCGTGTTGACACCATAGTGTTGGACTAAGAATGGGCATCATCGCAATCTCAGACAGAGTTGAAGTTCCTTTTCCGCGCAGACTTTTGCGGGCGATGGCAAGCCATGCTGTTAGCCAGTGACACTCGACTGAAGTCTGGGATCAACTTCTCTTGCGTTTCGATGGAGGCGGGGCCTGCATCGATTTGTTGGATTTGTCAGAAATTGAAGTTGTATCACTCAGGTCCGCAGTGTGCATGTTGATCGAATTCCTGCCTAGCGTCGACAGTTTCGCTGGCTTCGACTCGATCGAAGTGAGACGGACGCTGGAAGCTCTCAACAACGCAATTCAGAACTAACTGATCCCTAACCGAGGCCAAGTCGGCTTGGCTAACTGTACTCAATTTTAAGGAAGTGGAACCTGACAGGATTGAACTTGTCGCGGATTTCCGCGCCTCATACGACCACTAGCGACTACAGACGCGCATCTCCCGTCGTTCGAGGATGTCCTTGGCAAGATGCCTAGGGCACTCCGGCAGACCACCATTGTCGAATTCAACACGAATGACCGCCCGCGAACGCCAGAAATCACTTGGCGCAACTCCGAGGGTTGGATCTTGGTCGGTGGGCAAGCCGTCGATCGAGGCTTTACGGCGGACTGTCTGACAGTCACATATATGCCCTGCGGTGTTGGGGTAGGGAACGCCGACACCGTTCAACAGAGGGCGCGATTTTTTGGCTACAAACGCAAGCATTTAGGGATCTGTCGCATTTGGCTCGAAGCTGACACTCGTTCGGCCTTCGAGGGGTACGTGGCCCGTGCGACTGCGTCCATGCGGATGTACGATATGAGCGTGATCCCAGCCATCAGGCCGCCAGTCACGGCAGGCGTATCAGGGGTACGGTTTCTGGCAGAACTTGCCGGTTGTCGCCAACTCGGCAAAGCGCAGATCGATGCGCTCGCATCAGTTGAACGGGCGCTGTTGCCGCCATAGGACCTTGAATGGCGACCGTGCTAAGGCGCAGACCTTCGACTGCCGTGTACGACCGGTGCCACAGTCCAGAGACATGAACGCAAACAAGTGCCCCGCCACTTACGATTTCTGTTCCATCTCGCGAATGGCTCCGAAATCGAAGTGTTCAGGCGGATCGTCGGAAACTTCGTGGAAGTCAAATGCATAAATGCTCGACACTGGAATGTGGCAGTCAGGAGGTCCGGAGAATATCGGTCCTGAGAAACCGCTTCCGAGCCCCCTTGCGCCGGTGCCAGTGCTGAGCCCCTCCTGCATAACCCTCGCATACAACGAGAAAATCCGGCCGCGGCCGGATCGGTAGAACGCTTTCGCAGGGGCAAGTGGGGGGGATCGGCCTGAAATCCAACCGTCGCTGCCCTCTAACCCGTTGATCTCATGTCACGGCGGCGGTTGGGGTACTCTGATTGAGGCAAAGGAAGATTGAGGCAAAGGACGAACACGCGGTTACATTGGCGGCGGGAGAATCGAGATGTGGGAAACCCGTTACACGCAAGTGTCACAAGGCCATGCCACCTGATACCCCGAAGCAAGCCAATTCCGAGCAGACACGCCGAACCCACTATAAGAGACTGGTGTACCGCGTACTTCAGGGTGTTGCGGTCACCGTGTCGGCCTTCCCTTGGCTTGGCTCTTGCTGCCCGCAGGGCCGCTGCGCCTGCACCAGACCGAACCCATAGACATCATCCTGGCCAGGGTCGCCCAGATCGCGCGCGGCGGCCGCAAGCTCGGCGGTTAGTGTTTGCGCATTGAGTTCGGGACGAAGCTCCAGTGCGGCGGCTGCGGCTGCGGTCACGAAGGGCGCGGCAAACGACGTTCCGGTCTTTGGCTTCGCCCCGCTGACTGAAGCAGCCGTCCAGACCTCGACCCCTGGTGCTGCCAAGTCAACGTGAGGACCCTGACCCGCCCGACGATAGACCCTATCGGCAGCATCGACGGCGGTAACTGCAATCACGCCCGGATAGGCTGCGGGATAGCTTGGGTCGGCCCTTGGCCCGCCATTGCCTACGGCAGCGACAACGATGATCCCGCGTTCGACCAAGGCCGCAGTCGCGGCTTCCAGCACGCTGTTCGGAGGTCCGGCAAGGCTCATGTTGATCACGCGGACCCCACGGTCGGCCAGAAAATCCATGCCGGCGGCCAAAGTGTAGACATCCGCCCGTTCATCCCCGTCTTCGGTGTGGAAGGCATCGACCGCAACCACCTGCGCATCCGGCAAAAGCCCCGGAGAGCGGCTGTTGGGGCTGCCTATCAAAAGCGACAGGACCGCCGTACCGTGAATGGCTCGCGACGGGTCAAGGTTGTCTGGCGCAAGCTTGTGGACATCCAGCCTCGCAGCGGCAAAGGCGGCATGGTCCGGGTTGATTCCGGTGTCGATCACACCGATCACCACATTGGTCGCGCAGGCCACCGAAGTTGGCAGGATCTGCCAGCCGATCTGTTCCAGGGTGGCACAATGCGCACCCTCGCACACGGCAGGGTCGGTCACAGAGGCATGCGACTCTTCGGTCCGGTAGTAGTGGTTGAAATCGGCATCGGTGCCTGACGACAGCGCGCGGACCTGATCGCGGGCGGCTTCAAGGGTGATGCCTTGAGGTATGGCAAGTCGCCGGGCCACAATGCCGATTTCCGGCACCGGGCGCTCCTCCAGAACGCGGAAACCTTGGTCCAGAAGGGCGGTCAGGTCAGCATCAGTCAGTTTCAGCGTCACGATCTCGCCCGCAACAAATGGGTCCAGTTGTCGCTTCTGTTCCGCAACTGTAGCGCGTCGAGGCTGCTGGCCGTCGGCACCCTGACCGGGCGCTGCTCCATCCGCCTCCTGACTTTCCCCGTCATCGTCGTTAGCATCGCCACCGTCATCGCCACCGTCATCGCCACCGTCATCGTCATCGTCGTCGTCATCGTCATCGTCGTCGTCGCCACCCTCCTGCGCCCAGGCGACATTCGTGTTCAAAACGGCCGTGTCCCCGAAGGTCAGGCCGATGCACACAATCGCTGCAACCGATCCTAGTAGAAACTTGTCTGGCATGGGTCTGTCCGGTGTCCTGACGGGTTATGGGGGTGGCGAATTCCAAGCATTGGCATTACGGATGACCCCCAAAGCCTATTCCTGCGCCCTGAAGATAATCCTGAGCAGAAAGAAGTCATGCCCGACAGGTTCAGCGAAGAGTTGATTGCGCTCTTGCCCAATCTCAGGCGTTTCGCGCTCTCGCTGTGCCGCCGGGGAGATCTGGCCGACGACCTTGTGCAGATCACTGCCGAACGTGCCTTTGCGGCCCGCGACCGGTTCGACCCGACGACGCGGCTGGATGCCTGGTTGTTCCGCATCCTGCGCAATGCCTGGATTGACCATACGCGGCGCACGACCACGCAAGGCGTGACGATCGAGATTTCCGATGCACCGGATGCCGTCGTCGTCGACGGTGTCCGCGACATGGAGGCTATCCTGACCCTGCGCAAGGCCGAGGCCGCGATTGCGGAATTGCCTGACGATCAGCGCGAGGTGATGGTGCTGGTTTGCGTTGACGAGCTGAGTTACCGCGAGGCCGCCGAGGTGATCGGAGTTCCGATCGGCACTGTGATGAGCCGCCTGGCCCGGGCGCGTCTCGCGGTTGCAGCCAAGATGGGAATAAAGTGATGCACCGTGCGTTATGCCCTGCACATGAAGAAAAGGGTGGCTCCGATGGCAATCGATGACGAACGGCTGATGGCCTATGCAGATGGCGCACTGTCGCCAGACGAAGCGGCCGAAGTAGAACGCGCGATCGCCGAAGACGAGGCCCTTGCCGCAAAGGTCGCAGCATTTGCCGACAGCCGGACAATGGCCAAGCGAGCGCTGGGAGCGGCCCCGCCGGTTTCCGACACGCTGGCCGCGACGATCCGCGCGATGGCCGAAGCTGATGCCGCACGGCGGCAGGCGCCCACAGGATCCACGCAGGTCATCGATCTTGCCTCACGCCGTCGGACGGTCCCCTTCTGGCAGCTGCCGATCGCCGCATCCGTGGCGCTGGCTGTCGGTGTGCTTGGCGGTTGGGTCGTAAGTCAGCGGGCGGACAAGCCGGCTGGCATTGCAGTCGCGGTCATCAAGGAGCCCGCCCTTGTCGAAGCCCTGACGACCGCCAAGTCGGGCGAGAGCGCCGAGATCGGTCCCGGTGTCGCCTTCACCGCGATTGCAAGCTTCCGAGATGGCGAGGGCCAGTTTTGCCGCGAGTTCGAACAGGACCGGGTCGGAGACGCTTCTGTGGTTGCCGTTGCCTGCCGCGGCGATGAGGCCTGGTCGGTTCGCTTTGCGGTCGCATCCGCAGCCAGCGACGAGACCGGGTATGTCCCGGCCTCTTCCCTGGACACGCTGGACGCCTGGCTGTCGGCGATCGACGCGGGCGCCCCCTTGTCGGATGAAGAGGAAGCCGCCGCCTTGGCAGACCTGCGATAGTCAAAACTGTCCGTAGGCCTTCCAACCCCCGCCCTACGCGGGGGTTTTCTTTTCGGCAGGCATGAATTGCGCCGCGCGGCATTTTTTTCGGAATAGATCAGGCTTCCGTCCGTTATCCTTGTGCAGTCACCGATGGCTGCTTTTCGTAAAGAAGGAAACCACCGATGAAAACCTTCGCCAAAGTTGCGACCGTTGCCTTCATGGCTACATCTTTTCTGGCGGCCCCCGTCACCGCCGACGACGACTGCGACACTGACGAGGCCGTGCAGACCGGAGCGACCTGCGGGTCGGAAAGCAATTCGAATTCGAACAGCGACTCGAACTCGAATTCCAACTCGAACTCCAACAGCAATTCGAATTCGAATTCCAACAGCAATTCGAATTCGAACTCGAATTCCAACAGCAACAGCAACAGCAACAGCAACTCGAACTCGGACAGCGACAGCGACAGTGACAGTGACGACGGCGACGACGACTAAGCGCCGCGACATTCTCCCTGTCGGACGCCGGCCCAACTGGGTCGGCGTTTCGCTTTTGAGGGGTCGGCCTGTGACGGGCGATGCAAAAGAAAACGGGCCAGAGCGGCTGCTCTGGCCCCTTGAATGTGCCAAACTTGGGGTGCTCAGCGCTTGGCGCGCGCCTCGGTCCGGTACCAACCCGTTGCGGCCTGCGTCAGCCGCAAGACCTTGGTTCGGGTGTCGGCTTCGGCCTTGGTCTCGGCCCGGATTTCCACAGGGATCTCGGCGGCATCGCGACGGAACGGGATGACCTGCACGATGGGCGAGCCCTTTTCGATCACGTGCAGGCCGTCCGGTCCGGTTGCGAAGAACGGAAAATGGATCGGCGACCGGTAGGTGTCGGTGTCGACAATGCCCGAGATGATCTCGAAGATCCCGTTCGGGCGGTTCATCGGATTGATGAACAGGCAGCTCCAGCCCGGGGGTGTGGTGATCGTCCAGTAATTGTGGAACTTGCGCGGCGGGCGGTTGCCCCAGGGGTTTCCCTTCACCTGATGCATCCCGTGGTTCGAGACCATCGTGCGGTCGAAATCCCATCCGGCCTCCACCACTGCGCCACGCTCCTTGATCTCCATCCGGACGGTGGCCGCAAGCGGGATGATCCAGCCGGTGGTCATCGCATCCAGAAAGGGCATGCAGCGCTTGACCGTCAGCCCGGTGTCGGTCTGCGACAGCTTGCCGTCATCGACGGCAGGCAGCTTGCGGAACCAGTCCGGCAAGTAGGCCTTGGCCGGAACCGGAGGGGCGATGACGCCCTCATCTTTCGGTTCGCACAGGAACTGAAGGATCGGCGCCGGTTTTCGAAAGAAGCTCATCTGGTGTCTCCTGACTGACTGCGAAGGATACGCGGCAGGAGGGGAAGTATTCCCGCAGGGGCTCTGCCCTCTGGGTGATCCGGCAGCGCCCGTTGATGGGAAAACTTCATCGTTCCGTCATGAAACTGTAATGAACCGGCAAGTCCGCCCCCATTCTGGCTGCCTAGGTTTCTTGCATCCCCGGTCCAAACCCGGGCCGTTCATGCGAGGACCATCATGCTGACCGATCTTCTGAACCCCGACCTGATCCTGCGCTTTGCGATCAACATCGTTGCGATGACGCTGCTGGTCTTCGGCCTGTTCTACCCGCGCTATCGTGACAAGGAACTGGTCACCGCGGCGTCGCTGTTCAACATCTTTGCCTTCGGGGTGCTGTCGATCCTGGGAACGGTCGAATTCTCCTTGGCTGCGGGTTTTGGTCTCTTTGCGATCCTCGCGCTGTTCACACTGCGGTCCGAACAGATCTCCAAGATCGAGATCACCTATTTCTTCGGCTCGATCTCCATCGCCGTCATCTGTTCGATCCAGGGCACGACGCTGCCCTTCGTGGGCTTCGTGATCGGGCTGGTGCTTCTGGGTGCCTATGTCTTCGACCACCCGCGCATCCTGAAATCAGTCGACGGGATCAAGGTCACGCTGGACAAGATCGACCCCGACGCGCTGTCCGACCCCGACAAGATGCGCAACGCCCTGTCGTCGCGACTTGGGGTGAACGTGATGAGCTATCAGATCGTCGCGCTGAACTACATCACCGACATGGCGCAGATCAGCGTGTTCTACCGCAAATGAGCGCGCCCATGTCTCGTCCTTGCCGACCTGTGCGGAACAGCCGCATCGCCCTGGCCAGCCTTGCCCTGGCGGCCCCCACCATGACCGGCCACGCGGCCCTTGGGCAGGGCCTGAGCCTTGTCGATGTTGCGGTGGTCGAGAATCTGCGGGTCGATGGCGAGAAGTTCGGCGAATTCTCGGCCCTTGTGGCCGATCCTGCCGGAGGGAGCGTCATCGCCGTGTCCGACCGGGGTTACCTGGCCAGGATCGGCGTTTCCACCGACGGCGGCCGTCTTTCCCTGACCCTTCCGGAGACACTTCAGGTTCTGACCGGCCCCGAGGGCAACCCGGTTCGCGATGCGGATTTCAACCCCGGTATTCGACCGGTCCGGGGCGTGGCTGCGCCAGGAAAAGCTTCCCGCCGACCTGCAGGACGCCACGCGCCAGTCCAGTCCCAAGGATGGCATCGAGGCCCTGGCCTGGACCGAGGCGACCGGTTTCCTGGCCATGCTGGAGGAACCCGCGATGGGCGAGCCACGCAACGACCACCGGCTGCACAGCACGCAGGCGGGCGTCATCGCCATGGACCTGCCGGGTACGGAATCCATCAGCATCAAAGGCATGGAAATCGCAGGCAACACGCTCTTGATCCTGGAGCGGACGCGCGACGATGCCTCTGATGCACTTTACCCTTACCTGCGCCGTGCAGATCTTGCGGCCTGCCTGGCTTTAGCGTCCTGCACCGGAAAGTCCACGCCGATTCCGGTGCCCGACATCAGCGACGCCGACTTTGAAGGGCTGGCCCTGCTACCGGACGGCCACCTTCTGATCGTCAGCGACGACAAGATCGACGGGCGCGTCCGGTCGGTCTTTGCCCTGCTGCGCCTTGAATAGCCCCCTCCCCTCACATTGGCCCCGAAAGGAATGACCATGGATGATCGCATCGCAGAAAGCCTGTCCCGCTTCGGCACGATTTCGCTGGACGGTCTGAACAGCAAGGCCGCCATGCTGGAGCGGCTGGACAACAAGTACATCGTGCCGGCCGACCGCCTGTTGCCCGCCTTTGCGGCCTTCGTCGACCTTTTCGATGTGCTGGAGATCGGCGGCAAGCGCGCCTTCACTTATGCCACCGAGTATTTCGACGACCCGCAGGCGCAGGGCTACTACGACCACCATCAAGGCCGCCGCAAGCGCTGCAAGGTGCGGATAAGGAACTATATCGATGCGGGCTTCAGCTATCTTGAGGTGAAGCTGAAGGATGTGCGCGACGCCACCGTGAAGAAGCGGCTGAAACTGGCGCGGCCCTCGCACAACCTTTGCACGGAAAGCCTGGCCTTCATCGACGCCTGCCATTCCGAGCTCTATGGCACCCCGCTTGGCAGGCCACTGCTGCCGGTGATCGGCATGGAGTACGAACGTATTACCCTGGTCGCGCGCGAAGGCGGGGAGAGGATGACCATCGACACCGGGCTTGCCTTCCGCGCCGCAAACATTGAACGCGAGGCCGGGCCGGACATGTTCATCCTTGAAACCAAGTCGGCCAAAGGCAATGGCATCGCTGACAAGATTCTGCGGTCTGAACACCTGCACCCGACCAAGAACTGCTCGAAATACTGTGTCGGCATGGCGGCGCTTGGCCTTGTCGACCGGCACAACCGTTTTCTTCCGGCGATGCGCAAGCTGCGGCTGGGTGAAGCGGTGGCCCTGGCACCGACCCGGGCCGTGCCCCTGCAACTGGCCGCCGCCTGAGGGTTGTCGATCCCGCGCCGGGGCCCTGACTGGGGAGAGGGACCCTTGGCAAAGGGTGTTGGCCGGTGGCGTACGGGATCGCCGCCGGTCAACATGGTTGAAATCCGGACGCCGTGTCGTCAGCCTGTCACCCTGCTGTCACGGTTCCGCTTTACGGACGAGGTTTGAAGTGGCTGTTTCTCTGTCCTCGCTTCCGGAGGACTCGGGTCCGTCGAAGATGCGCCTGTCCCTGCTCTTGTCGCTGGTCTCTGCCGTGCTTGTGGCCGGGGCTGTCGCCTGCGCCGGGCTGACGTTCTGGGTCGTCCTGCGAAGTTCGGCTATCGAGGACCGCATTGCGCTGGCCCATGCGTCCTACGCCGAACACCAGGCGCTGCAGTCGAACCTTTACCAGCTTTTCAAGGAAAAGGCCGACGCGCTTCTGATCGGGGATCGGGACCGGTCGGCCCTGGAAACCGAGGTAAAGGGCAAGATCGAAGCGAACCTGCTGGAAATCCAGCGCATCATCGCCCGCGAGATCGAGATCGACGGCGAAGAAGAGCTGGAAGAGCTGCAGCTTCTGTCGGCGCTGGACCGCAGCATCAAGGATGTCGTGCAACGCTACGAAACGGTTCTGCAGGACCTTGCCAGCCCCAATGCCTCGGGCCGGGAGAACCTGGCCGAACTCCTGGACCGCGATATCGATCGGACGCTGTCCGACATGATCGACGTCGCCCTTGCGGGTGAGCGCGAAGAGGTGAGCGAGGCGCTGCAAGGTGCGGCCAGGTTCCGGCAGCTGGTGGCAATGCTGGCCGCAGGTGTCCTGGGGGCGATGGTGATGACCACGTTGTCGGTCGTGCTGCTCTACCGTCGGACCGTGGCCCGGCCTCTGGCCGATCTGGTTAAGGGCGCCGGGGCCTATCGACGGGGGGCCTATGACACGCCTATCCCTGCGGCCGGGGCGACAGAGTTCCGGCATCTGGCCACGACGCTGAACGATATGGCAGCCGAGATCGCGGCGCGCGAACGCGACCTGCGCGGTGAGGCGCGGCAACTGGAAAGCCGGGTGGGTGAGCGGACGGCCGAGTTGCAGACGATCCTGACGCGGTTCGAACAGGTCGAGGCCAGCCGCCGCCAGATGATGGCGGATGTCAGTCACGAGCTGCGCACCCCCCTGACCATCATCCAGGGCGAGGCCGACATTGCCCTGCGCGGCGGGCAGGTCGATCCGCTGTCGGTATCTGAATCCTTTTCGCGCATCCGCGATGCCGCGCGCCACTCCAACCGGATCGTGGAAGACCTTCTCCTGGTTGCGCGGGAAGAGGCGGGGCAGCTCCGCCTAGACCTGCGCAACGTTGATCTGGACGCGGCCCTTGCCGATGCGGCCGGACTGGCCCTGGCGAAGGTCGACGTCCTGCGGCTGGGCCGACCGGCCCCGGCCAGGGTCGATCCGGTCCGGTTGCGGCAATGCCTGCTGGCCGTGATGAACAACGCGCTGCGCTACGGCGGGCGAACGGTCAGGGCCTGGGTGGAACGCGGCCCCGACGGTTTCGACATCCTGGTCGAGGACGATGGACCGGGGATGAGCGATGCGGAAAAGGACCAGGCCTTTGTCCGCTTCTTTCGTGGATCGGGTGCACAAAGCAGCGGGGTCGAAGGCACGGGTCTCGGCCTTCCCATCGTCCGGTCGATCATGGCGGCACATGGCGGCAGCGTCGATCTGTCGGATCGTGAAGGCGGCGGACTGGTTGTTCGCTTGCGCTTTTCAACGGCCTTGCGCAGCGTCCAGCCGCCGACAGAAGAAATTCCTGCCCGTCGGGCGGAATAGACCGGAACTCCAGCCGTTTATGTCAGCAAGATGACACTCCGGCAGGACCGGACCGTCGTTCATCATCTGATGATCGACGTCCGAGGCCCACAGACAGAACCAGGGACGAGGTCGACGATGCAGATCCTGATGATCGAGGACGAGCCGCGCGTGGCAGATTTCGTACGCCGCGGCTTGCGGCCGGAAGGCTGGATGGTCGACATCGTGTCCAGCGCCGAAGACGGGCTGGAGCGCCTGAAGATGGAAAGCTACGACGTCGTGCTCTTGGACGTGATGCTGCCCGGCATGGCCGGAGACGAGATGTGCCGCCACTTGCGCAGCATCCGCAACGATGTGCCGATCCTCATGCTCAGCGCGCTGGGGTCGACCGACGACCGCGTGAAGGGGTTGCGCACCGGGGCAGACGATTATTTGCCGAAACCGTTTGAGTTCGACGAGCTGGTGGCCAGGATCGACGCCCTGCACCGCCGCCGGGCTAAGGGAATGGTACAGCAGGAAAGTGCCGTCACGGTCGGTCCGCTAAGCTACGACACCGAATCTATGCGCGTGTATTGCGATGGCGTCGAACTCGACCTGTCATCGAAAGAGCGCGAGGTGCTTGTGGTGCTGATGAAGAACCCGGGGCGCGTGCTGGCTCGGGAACGCCTGCTGAACTCGGTCTGGGGTCTGGAGGCTGACCCGCTCACCAATGTCGTCGATGTCACGATCAGTCGCATTCGACGCAAACTTTTTGACAAGGCTGCCATGATTGCGACTATCAGGAATTATGGGTACCGGCTTGATGCCAGAGATTTCAGTTGATCGGTCCGCCTTTGTGAATGCGGCCCTGGCTGCAGTGCGGTCCCCGGCGCTGTCAGACAAGAGCGAACCATTTTTTGGGGCGCCAACCCCGCTTGTGCTTCAGTCGGAGAGAAGGCCGCGCCGCGGCGATCTCAGTGCGCTTGGCCAGAGCCGCTTCACTGGCTTTGTCCATAAAGAGTAGTCAGGTCGCCCTTGACCTTACCCACTCCCGAAGTTCCCCCGCGCTGTATCTTGATCCCGCGCGCCGTCAATTCCACTGCAATCGCCCTGAGCGACGTGTGCCCCTCTGCCTGGATATCCGCCAGAACCGGCGCCAAGTTCGCAGCGGACGCAGCTCCATTGGCCGACACAGCCGCCCTAAGCGCCGCACCGCCTTTCCCAGCACGCCAAAGGCTCTCGGCCCCATTCGGGTTCCCGAGTGGCCACCACTTCCCAATCAGTCGTTTGCCCATGGTCCGTGCGGGTGCGGCAGGCCGTCCAGCCGCTGGTAGCCGTGCAGGCCGAAATAGTCGCGCTGGGCCTGGATCAGATTTGCGGTGCCACGGGCGGTGCGCATCAGGTCGAACCATGCAAGGCCACCGGACAGGGCGGGCAGACCAAGGCCATGCAGCGCGCCTGCTGCCACGACACGGCGGAGAGCCGGAAGGGTGCGCTGCAGCAGGTCGGCAAAGAACGGGGCGAGGATCAGGTTGCGCGACGGGTCTTCGGCCAGAGCCAATGCCATATCGTTCAGCATCGCCGAGCGGATGATGCAGCCCGCGCGCCAGACACGGGCAATGGCAGGCATGTCGAGGGACCAGCCGAATTCGTCCGCCGCTGCGGACATCATCGCGAACCCCTGCGCGTAACACAGGATCTTGCCAGCGATGAGCGCCTGCTCCAGGTCATCCAGCGGCACCTCGGTACGGCTAGGGGCGGGGCCGTAGAGCGCCTGTCCGGCCGCGCGTTCGTCGCGCCGGGACGAAACGTTGCGTGCCATGACGGCGGCGTCGATCACGGGGACCGGCGTTCCAAGGCTCAGCGCCTCGATGGCGGTCCAGCGCCCGGTACCCTTCTGCCCTGCCGCGTCGACGATCATGTCCAAAAGCGCGCCTTTGGCGATGGGGTCGGAGGCAGAGGTGACCGCAGCGGAGATCTCGACCAGGTAGGATCGCAGCGGGCCGTCATTCCAGCGGGCGAAGACGGGCGCGATTCGCGAGGCAGTCATCCCCAGTCCGTCACGCATAACGCCGTAGGTTTCCGCGATCATCTGCATGTCGGCGTATTCGATGCCGTTGTGGACAGTCTTGACGAAGTGGCCTGCGCCGGTTTCTCCCATATGATCGGCGCAAGGCGTGCCGTCTTCGGCCTTGGCGGCGATGGCGTGAAAGACGGGGGCCATGCGGGCCCAATCAGCTGCAGTGCCGCCTGCCATGATCGCGGGGCCGTTGCGTGCGCCATCCTCGCCGCCGGATACGCCGATGCCCATGAAATGAAACGGCAGGCCCTGTGCGGCGCGGCGGTTGGTGTCGTGGAAGTTCGCATTGCCCGCATCGATTACCAGATCGTCGGGTCCCAGATGCGGTGACAGCGCAGCCAGTTGGTCATCGACTGCTGGGCCTGCTGGGACCATGAGGATGATGGCGCGGGGCGGCTCCATGGCGGCGACGAGATCGGCCAGGGTTTCGGTGGGCGTGATGCGGGCAGCGAGGTCACCCGCTCCGGCGTGAAAGTCGCGCGTCACGCTGGCGGTGCGATTCCAGACGGCGATGGGAAAGCCCTTCTCGGCGATGTTCAGCGCCAGGGCAGCGCCCATCGTGCCAAGGCCAATCAGGCCCACCTGAGGTTTCATGGCCATTGCACGCCCTTGCGGTTCAGGACGACGGAATACAGGCCCGTCGTCGCGGTGATGAAGAGCCGGTGCTTGGCCCGGCCCCCGAAACAGATGTTCGACACGATCTCGGGGACCAGGATCTTGCCCATCAAGTGCCCATCCGGGTGTATGCAGTGCACACCGTCCCCGGCGGAGGACCA
>JALOTD010000113.1 GCA_025458105.1 Tabrizicola sp.
CGTACAGCGTGGTAATCGGGAAGGACATGGTGGCATTTTCCTTTGCGTTTTGGGTTTCGTGACCCAAGGACGCACCATGGTTGCCGATTTCGACATGCAGCGAAAAAATCTTCAACTTTTTTGCAGAGGCCGCAAAAGGTGAGACTGCCCTGCAACAAGAAGCGGCCTGGCACCACCCGGTGCCAGGCCGCTGATCTGTTCCCCTCGCCCAAGCGGTCAGGCGCGGCGGGCAGCCATTTCTTCCTCGATCTTGGCGTATTTGCCGCGAGCAAGGGCCGACTTGGCCCCGCCCTCAAGCCGCCGCTTTTCCGTTGCGCGGGCCGAGATAAAGGCAAAGGCCGCTACGAAGCCGAGCGTGCCGAAGGTCAGAAAACCAATTGCGCCGTCCATGCGAAAAAAGTCATGTGATTTCAATTGTATACGGCTGGATACCGTATGCCGTCGCATACTAACGAACGATCAGGATGATCGCGAGGAAGTAGGCCGCCATACCGAGAAGGCCGAATTGAGCTGCAAACACAGCCAAAAGAAAAAGCAGCGCCAGCACAGCGGCGGAAATCATGCCTTCGTCGCGCGGCGACAGTCTGGCCAGGCGCGCCTCGGCCTGGGATTGGTCGTGTCCGGGCCAAAAGGGTGCCAAGAGTGCCGCCACCACAGGCCTGGTCCGACCTGCCAGAACCATCAGCACGACAGAGCGCGACAGTCTCATTCCGTATCCTCTCCCTGGCAAAGGCGTAGCACAGCGCGGCCGTCTACGGGAAGGCCCCTTTCCGCCCCGCGCAGCTTGGATTAGGAAGCCCGTGACGCAAGGAAGATCGGAAGGACCGCGATGACCGAACCGCAGATCACCGCCGATGTCGTGGCAGCCCACGGGATCAAGCCGGACGAATGGGAACGGCTTTTGGCCATTCTGGGCCGGACACCTTCGTTCACGGAGCTTGGCATCTTCTCGGCGATGTGGAACGAGCATTGTTCCTACAAGTCGTCGAAAATCCATCTGAAGAAGCTGCCGACCACCGGGCCGCAGGTCATTTGCGGACCGGGGGAGAATGCAGGCGTCGTCGATATCGGCGACGGCCAGGCGGTGATCTTCAAGATGGAGAGCCACAACCACCCGTCCTACATCGAGCCGCATCAGGGGGCCGCGACGGGCGTGGGGGGCATCCTGCGCGACGTCTTCACCATGGGCGCGCGGCCGATTGCGGCGATGAATGCGCTGTCGTTCGGCCTGCCCTCGCACCCCAAGACCGCGCATCTGGTCAAGGGTGTGGTGGAAGGCATCGGGTCCTACGGCAATGCGTTCGGGGTGCCGACCGTGGGCGGCGAAGTGCGGTTCCATGCGGCCTATAACGGCAACTGTCTGGTGAACGCCTTTGCGGCTGGCCTCGCGGATGCGGACAGGATCTTCTACTCGGCAGCCAGCGGTGTGGGGATGCCGGTGGTTTATCTTGGTGCGAAGACAGGGCGCGATGGCGTTGGCGGGGCCACGATGGCCAGCGCGGAGTTCGACGACACGATTGAAGAGAAGCGCCCGACGGTGCAAGTGGGCGACCCGTTTACCGAAAAGCGGCTTCTGGAGGCCTGTCTGGAACTGATGGCCTCGGGTGCCGTGATCTCCATCCAGGACATGGGCGCGGCGGGGCTGACCTGCTCGGCAGTCGAAATGGGGGACAAGGGCGGCCTTGGCATCAAGCTGCAGCTTGACGACGTGCCCCAGCGCGAGACGGGGATGACGGCCTATGAGATGATGCTGTCCGAGTCTCAAGAGCGGATGCTGATGGTGCTGATGCCCGAGCGTGAGGCCGAGGCGCGGGCGATCTTCCGCAAATGGGACCTGGATTTCGCGATTGTCGGCGAGACGATTGCTGAGGATCGGTTCCTGATCCTGCATGGCAATGAGGTGAAGGCGGATATTCCGCTGTCGAAGCTGTCGTCCAGCGCGCCGGAATATGACCGGCCCTGGGTGCCTACCCCTGCGGCGGCGCCCTTGGGTGAGGTGCCTGCAATTGGCGCGATTGCCGGGCTGAAGGCGCTGATCGGCTCGCCCACCTATGCGCACAAGGGCTGGGTGTTCGAGCAGTATGACAGCCAGGTGGGGGCAGACACGCTGGTGACGCCAGGCCTGCCAGACGTGACGCCGCGCTATGTAAAGGCGAACCCGGTTGAAGGGGGAAAGCAGGCGGTGGCGGAAGCCTACCGGAACCTGACCGCTGTTGGGGCCCTGCCGCTTGCGACGACGGACAACCTGAACTTCGGCAACCCGGAAAAGCCCGAGATCATGGGCCAGTTCGTCGGCGCCCTGCAGGGGATCGGCGAGGCGGTCAAGGCTTTGGACATGCCCATCGTTTCGGGCAACGTGAGCCTTTACAACGAGACGGATGGCAAGGGCATCCTGCCCACGCCCACGATTGGCGCGGTGGGCATCCTGCGGACCATGGACGAGCTGATCGCGGGCAAGCCCCTCTCGGGCGACCTGGCGGTCGTGGTTGGCGAGACGAAGGGCCATCTGGGCCAATCGGCGCTGTTGGCCGAGGCCTTCGGGATCGAGGCCGGGGACGCCCCGCCCGTTGACCTGGCAGCGGAGAAACGGAACGGGGAGTTCGTGCGGGCGAACCGCGGGCTGGTCCGGGCCTGCACCGACCTGTCGGACGGGGGCCTCGCGCTGGCGGCGTTCGAGATGGCGGAGGGCGCGGGTCTGGGTGTTGCACTGGAGGTCACGGGCACCCCTGCCCTGTTTGGTGAAGATCAGGCGCGCTACCTGCTGGCGGTGGCTCCGGGGGACCTGGCAGACCTGCAGGCGGCGGCGAAGGCGGCGGGAGTACCTTTGGCTCAGGTCGGGACGCTCGGCGGGGCCGAGGTCACGTTGGGCGGCGATACTGCACCTCTGTCCGACCTGTCGCGGCTGTACCGCACGGCCTTTGCCGCAATGGTCGGGGTCTGATGCTGCGCCCGGCGCGCGTGGACGAGGCCGGATTGATCGAACGACTGTGGAACGCGCCCGCGAATGCCATGTGGATCGAGCCGCCCGAAGATGGCGAGATCGACGAGGTGGTGGCGCAGGGCGACGCCTACGTGTGGGATCTGGACGGCACGGTCACGGGCTTTGCGACCCTTATCACCTGGGTGCCGCAGGTCTATGGCCTTGGTGCGCTGGCGGTGACGCAACGGGGCCAGGGCGAACCTTTCCTGCGCGCCCTTTTGGCAGAGGTCTTCGGGCCAAGGGGCGGCCACCGGATCGGGTTTGACGTGACCGCCGACAATAGTCGGGCGCTACGGCTATACGAACGTCTGGGCTTTCAGCGCGAAGGGCTGATCCGCGAATGCTGGCTGCGCCCGGACGGGCGTTGGGTGGATTGCCTGATGCTGGGCCTTTTGCAGCGAGAGTGGCAGCCATGACCCTGCGCCCGGCTAAGCCGGACGACTTTCCCTTTATCCGTTCGCTGGCCAGCCGGCTAGAGAATGCGCCCTTCATCACCGATGAGGATGAGGCAGCGCTTGCCGCCTATCTGGCCGACCCGACGGCCCGCCTCTTGATCTGGGAACCGGAGGGGCATCGGGCAGGCTATGCGCTTTTCTGCGAGATCGGTGGGCCTTCGGGCGCGGTAGAGTTGCGGCGGCTGGCCCTGGATGTGACAGGGCGCGGTCTGGGGCAGGTCTTTGTCCGGAAACTGGTGGACTATGGGTTCCTAAGTCTTGCGGCGAAACGGGTTTGGCTGGATGCCTCGGGCGAGAACCTGCGCGCGCAGGCGACCTATGCGCGCGCCGGGTTCACGCTGGAAGGGCGCCTTCGCCAGCACTGGTACCGCCCGATCCTTGGGCGGACGGTCGACATGCTTCTCTACGGGATGCTGCGGGCGGAATGGGAGGCTCTTGAACCCCTTCCCGCACAGGCTTAGCTTCAAGACAAAGGAGACGCCCATGCCCATCGACGCCCGCGACATCGAAGCCCTGATCCGGGAAAGCTTTCCCAATGCGAAGATCAGCGTGCAAGGCGACGATGGGCGGCACTTTGCGGCGGAAGTGATCGACGAGTCCTTCCGCGGCCTGAACCGCGTCCAGCAGCAGCGTGCGGTCTATGCGGCGCTGAAGGGCCGGATGGATGGCGCAACGAGCGAGTTGCATGCCCTGGCGCTGACGACCAAGGCACCGGAGTGAACGCGCTTGGGTCACCCGCGTATTGGGTGGCCTTTGCCGTGGTCTTTGCGGTTGGCCTAGCACTGATCTTCCGGTGCGAGCGGGCCAAACGCAATCGGCCCACCCAGCGACGGGGTGTCGAACCGAATGGGCAACCGCAGATTATCATTTTGGAAATCGGACCTGATGGAGAGTTAAACCACGGTGTCCGAGCCTATCCGGTGACGTCGGATCCCAAAGCCTTTGCCGAAATCTTCGTCCCCCCCCGACAGGAAGGACTGACCGATGAACGAAGCGCAGGCGAGGCAGGAGCGCGTGGCGGCGGTTGTGATGTCGGTGGGGTCCGTCCTGATTGCGGGGATGGAATGGCTGGGTCGCCCCGGACCGGGGGACTTCGTCGAGGCCGACCCGGATTGGTACGTGACGTTCAACCTTGTGTTGCACAGCGCAGTACTGATCCTGCTGCTGTTCTCTCTGGTCCGCCTGCCCAAGACGACAGCCGACCGGCCGGGACTGCGCACCCCCTTCACTTTGATGATCCTTGTGGGCATTGCCGCCGCTGCCTATGTCGTGGGCGTGGATCTGGACATGGTCTGAGAAGGAGCAACGGGCATGGCCACGGGAGGCGGATTAACCGCGCTGATTCCCGCCGCAATGACGCTGGTGGGCATCTTCACCATTCTGCGCGCCCGTGCGCGACGGCGTCGGGGCACCGAAGTGCGCGATGTGGACTTTGAAACCAGACGCGCCGCAACGCTGGAGGCGGAACGGCGGATGGCCTCATACCTGGCCAGCCGGGATAGCAGGTCTTGGCAGGACAGCGGGGACTAGGCCACCTTGGAGAACTGGAAGCTGGTCGTTCTGGCGGTGGTCGTTGCGCTGGTCACGCTGGTTGTCGTGGCAAGCCGTCTGCAAAGGGGACGCCATCGCCCCCTTGCCCCGCGCTTTGATCCCACATCGCACCGGCCAGAGCTGGGGATGGAAGCAACCGACCTCGCCTCGGTGCAGGGCATTCTGGGTCGCAACGCCGCCCTGGCGCGCAAGACCGGCGCTGGGGCCGGACAAGCCAGCTGGACCGAGGTGGGCGCGGCCAGTCCCCCGAAGAACTCGCAGGACCATCGGCCCTGACGCGGGCTGCGTCAGGCTGGGGATATGGACAGTCGCGCGACGGCGCGCGATGATAGAGGCAAGGAACGGGCGTGACCCGTTGAGGATTGGTCCGTTGGCCCCCATATGCGGGACCGGGCCCGAACAGGAGAAGATGATGAGCGCCGAGGCACAGATCCGCGAGACGATCGAGAAGAACGATGTCGTTCTGTTCATGAAGGGCACCAAGATGATGCCGCAGTGCGGGTTTTCGTCCCGGGTGGCGGGTGTCTTGAACTTCATGGGGGTGGAGTTCCAGGACGTGAACGTGCTGGCCGACCCGGAGATCCGGCAAGGGATCAAGGATTTCAGCGACTGGCCGACCATCCCGCAGCTGTACGTTAAGGGCGAATTCGTCGGCGGCTGCGATATCGTCACCGAAATGACGCTATCGGGCGAGCTGGACCAGCTTCTGGAGGCCAAGGGCGTCACCTTCGACAAGGCGGCCGCCGACAAGATCCGCGAAGCAAACGCCTGACGCTGTCGGCTGGATGGGCCGTGCGGCCCATCTTGCCGGATGCCGGTCAGACCTTGGCCTGTTCCTCAACGCGGGCGGCCATGGCCTCGGCACGCGCGGCGATTTCGGCCAGGGTCTCGGCGATCTGCGGCGGGATCACGGGCACGTCGCGGGTAGCCACGGGGCGCGCCTCAAGCTCGGTCACCCGGGCGCGCAAGCTGCGCAGTTCATCCTCGACTGCGGCTGTCTTGTCGGCCAGCATCAGGCCCGCCATCAAGAGAAGCTTGGCATCCGGCAAGCGGCCCATCTGCGCGATCAGGGGCGCGGCCTCGGCATCCAGCATCGCGGCGGCAGAGCGCAGGAAATGTTCTTCCCCCGGCTGGCAGGACACCTGAAAGCCCTTGCCGCCGATCATCACTTCAAGCTCGGGCATGGCTGGCCTCCGTCACATGGGGTTCAAGGGCGGCGAGAATCTCATCCATCTCGGCCACTTCGGTCAACCGCAGGGCACGCAGCGCGTCCAGTTCGGCGGCCATCGCCTTGTTGATCAACTGAGGTTCGGTCACACCGGCGGCCTGAGCGTCACGCAAGGCCGCCAGCTGTTCGCGCAAGGCAGCGGCCGTGCGCCGCATGCGCTGCAGTTCCAGACCCTGGACATCCAGCTGCTGGGTCAGACGGTCGATCTTTTCCTGCAGGTCGCCCTTCGGTTCACGGTCCTTGACCATGCGAAGGCGGGCCTGCAGCTGGGCTGTCAGTGACTTTTCTTCCTCCAACTGGGCACGCAGGGCCGTGTCTGCCGCAGGGGCTGCGCCAGTGAATGCCCGCGGTTGCCTGGCCATACGATCGACGCCCGCGCCGATCCGCTCCAGCGCAGCGGTAATCCGCCGTTCGAGTTCGGTTATTTCCTGCATCCCCCACCCCATGCCTTCTGGCAAGCCGGTCACGTCCCAAAAATGACGGGTTCGGCGCGAATCGGCGCGGCCCGTCCTGACATGATCTTAGCCGGAAACCCGGGAAAGGCGACCGGCCTTTCTTCCCAAGGCCTTGGGGTCCAAGCTTGATCTTGCCGGTCGGCCTCGTTACGACGCGGGGCGAGAGCCCGTCCTTCATTTGCAAAGGAATGCCGTCTTGGACATCCAGACCCTCCGCCAGAAGAACCCCGACCACTGGATGCGCGCAACCGCGATCCGCGCGCTGGCGCTGGATGCGGTGGCGGCGGCGAATTCGGGGCATTCCGGGATGCCGATGGGCATGGCCGATGTGGCGACGGTGCTGTTTGAAAAGCATCTGAAGTTTGACCCGAAGGCTCCGCGCTGGCCGGACCGTGACCGGTTTATCCTGTCGGCGGGCCATGGGTCGATGCTGATCTACAGCCTGCTGTATCTGACCGGCTATGCCGACATGACGCTCGACCAGATCAAGGCCTTCCGCCAATGGGGCGCGATCACGGCGGGGCATCCAGAATACGGCCATGTCGCGGGGGTGGAGACGACCACAGGGCCGCTGGGCCAGGGGATCGCCAACGCGGTCGGGTTCGCGATGGCCGAGGAGAACCTCCGCGCGCGCTGGGGGGCGAAGATTCAGGACCATTACACCTGGGTCATCGCGGGCGATGGCTGCCTGATGGAGGGTGTGAGCCAGGAGGCGATTGGTCTGGCGGGCAAGCAGCAGCTGTCGCGGCTGATCGTGCTGTGGGACAACAACGGGATCACCATCGACGGCAAGGTCTCCATCGCTGACGTGACCGACCAGAAGGCGCGCTTTGCGGCCTCGGGCTGGGATGTATTCGAGTGTGACGGTCATGACCCCGTGGACATCGACCGGGCGCTGACGGCGGCCAAGGCCAGTCCCCGCCCCGCGATGGTCGCCTGCAAGACGCATATCGCGCTCGGCCATGCGGCGCAGGACACCTCCAAAGGCCACGGCGCGCTGACCGACAAGGCGCAGCTGCAGGCGGCGAAGGATGGGTACGGCTGGCCGGGTGGCCCGTTCGAGGTTCCCACCGACATAAAGGCATGGTGGGAATCGCTTGGGGCGCGTGGGGCGAAGGCCCGGGCCGAGTGGGAAGCGCGTCTCGCCGCCCTGTCCCCCGCCAAGCAAGCCGAATTCGCCCGCATCTTCGCGCTGGGGGCCCCGGCGAAACTTGCGTCGGCCATTCGTGCGGTGAAGAAGCAGGCGGTGGCCGACCTGCCGAAGCTTGCCACTCGTGCGGCGTCGGAAAAGGTGCTGGCGGCGGTGAACCCGGTCCTGCCCGAGACCATCGGCGGCTCGGCTGACCTGACGGGGTCGAACAACACCAAGACGTCGGATCTGGGAGTGTTCACTCCGGAAGACCGCAAGGGCCGCTATGTCTATTTCGGCATCCGAGAGCATGGCATGGCCGCGGCGATGAACGGGATGGCTTTGCACGGCGGCGTCCGGCCCTATGGCGGGACCTTCATGTGCTTTACCGACTATGCCCGCCCCTCGATGCGGCTGTCGGCGCTGATGGGCGTGCCGGTGGTCTATGTGATGACGCATGACACACCTGGCGATCAGCCGCGCGACGCCGAACACGCTGGTGATCCGCCCCGCCGACCTGGTCGAGGTGGCAGAGGCCTGGGAAATCGCGCTGACCGAGACGACCCGCCCCACCGTGCTGGCGCTGAGCCGCCAGAACCTGCCGGCGGTCCGCAAGACCCATACCAACCAGAACATGGTCGCCAAGGGCGCCTATGTGCTGGCCGAAGCCACGGGCAAGCGGCAGGTCATCCTGATGGCGACGGGCTCCGAGGTGGAAATCGCGCTCAAGGCCCGCGACCAGCTAGAGACCCAGGGCATCGGCACACGCGTCGTCTCGATGCCCTCGATGGAGCTGTTTGCGGCCCAGGATGAGGCCTGGCGCCGCAAGGTCCTGCCGCCCGGTCCGGTGCGGGTCGCTGTCGAGGCGGGTGTGCGCATGGGCTGGGACCGCTGGCTTCTGGGCGAGCGGGGACGTGAGGCGAAGGCAGGCTTTGTTGGAATGTCGACGTTCGGCGCCTCGGCCCCGATGGAGCGGCTGTACGCCGAATTCGGCATCACAGCCGAGGCCACGGTCGCGGCGGCCAAAGCACTGCTCTGAGCCTTTGGTTTAGGGAATGCATTTAAGCGGCGGCTTAGGGCCGCCGCTTGCTTTTGGGCTGACCCGAAGGGCGTGGCTGGCTAGGCTCTGGTCCGACAGGAGGACCGGGATGCGACTTCTAAAGACCGTGCACGGCTGGCTGGGCGTGATCGTCCTGCCTTGGGTCATCATCATCGGGCTCACCGGCCTGTTCCTGAACCATGAACGGCTGGTGATGCGCTGGCTGGAGGGCGAGAGCTATGACGAGGCGCAGTTCGACGCCTGGCCGGGGGTGCAGCCCGTCAGCATCGCGGCAGCGCAGGTCCTGGCCGAACGCGTCTTGCCCGGCGAGGCCCTGACCCGGGGCGAAGACACGCGCTATCATGGGCGCGAGGCGGCGATCTTCGAGGCGGGCGGGACCCAGGTGATCGTGGCGCTGCAAACCGGGCACTATTGGGTAAAGACCGATACCTCGCGCGTCACCCATGCGCCGGACGGGACGGTGCTGGAAACGCGGACCTATTGGGAAGGCATCTTCAAGCGGCTGCATGTCCGGGGCTGGGTGACATCGACCTTCGGGACCTGGCTGGCCGACATCACCGCCGCCGCGATGGTGGTCTTCGGCCTGTCAGGGATCATCCTGTTCCTTATCCCCCGCCAGCGGCGGCGGCAGAACCGCCGGAACCGCCGGACCGCCGAGGCCTAGTGCGCGGCGGCCTTCTTGCCCGTGACCGCCCGCCAGAGGGGACCGATGACGCGGGTCGCCACTGGGATCAGCAGTACCCCGAGGATAAGCCCGAAGACACCGTCCAGCGCGGCAGTCACTAGCCACTCGACGAAACCCTTTGCAACGGGCACCGCATTGGCCACGACCTCGGCCGCATGGTGGATGGTCTGGTAGGGCCATTCCCAGACATGGGTTACCTCAAGCCCGTGAATGACGATGTTACCGCCGACCCAGAGCATCGCGGCGGTACCGACGGTGGACAGGAAGGCCATCAGCTTCGGCATGGCCAGCACCAGCCCCCGCCCAAGCGCCCTGCCCCCGCTAGTGCGCCCGGTCGCGGCCATGTGCAGACCCACGTCGTCCATCTTCACGATCAGCGCAACGGCCCCATAGACCGCGACGGTGATGAAAATGCCCACCACGGCCAGCGTGATGGCCTGCAGCCAGAAGCTGGGGCTTTCGATGGTGGCCAGAGCGATAGTCATGATCTCGGCCGAGAGAATGAAATCGGTCTTGATCGCACCGGCGACCTTTTCCTCTTCCAGATGCGCGGGGTCCTTGGTGTCGAAATCCGCCTCAACCTCATGATCGGCATGGGGCGCGAACATGTGGACCAGCTTTTCGGCCCCTTCAAAGCAGAGATAGGCCCCGCCCAGCATCAGAAGCGGCGTGATGATCCAGGGCGCGAAATGGTCCAGCGCAAGCAGGCCGGGCAGAAGGATCAAGAGCTTGTTCTTCACCGACCCCAGCGCAATGCGCCAGATGATCGGCAGCTCGCGGTCGGCGGAAAAGCCGTGGACGTATTTCGGCGTGACGGCAGCGTCGTCGATGACCACGCCGGCCGCCTTGGCTCCGGCCTTGGCGGCGGCCGCGGCGATGTCGTCGACCGAGGCCGCTGCCACTTTGGCGATGGCTGCCACGTCGTCAAGCAGGGCGAGAAGTCCGCTCATGGTCTGATCCTAGCTTTCATTCGGTCATCGTAGCCTGCGCCATTGTCACGGCAAGGCAGAATGCGGGAGTGGCCATGTGCAACTGGCTCTCGCATCGCCGCGCCGGATCGCCTATGACAGACCCGTCCTGATTGCAACGAGCGCCTGATGCCGTTCCCTGCCCCGCCCAAAGCCTGGCCCGATATCGCGCCCTTCATCAGGGGCGGCCCGTGACAAATACGGTTGCCCTGATCATCGGCATTGTCCTTCTGATGGGCATGGCCACGGATTACTTCGCCAACGACGGCGCGGCGCTGTACTTTCTGACCCGCAAGTTCCTGGACCTGGTCGAATGGGTTTCCTTCTGGCGCTAGCAGCGTCAAACTGCGGTTGTAATTGCGCGATAACTGCTCATGTTATCGCTAACAGGCGACGTGAGTCGCATCGGACGGAGGAAGTAGCATGACCGTTAAAGTCGCCATCAACGGGTTCGGCCGCATTGGCCGCAACGTACTGCGGGCCATCATTGAATCAGGGCGCACCGACATTGAGGTCGTGGCGATCAACGATCTGGGCCCGGTCGAGACCAATGCGCACTTGCTGCGCTATGATTCGGTGCATGGTAAATTCCCGGTCACCGTGACCACGGGGCCGGATACCATCGACGTGGGCCGTGGCCCGATGCGGGTGACGGCGCTGAAGAACCCGGCCGACCTGCCGTGGAGCGATGTCGACATCGTGATGGAATGCACCGGCATCTTCACGTCCAAGGAAAAATGCCTGCCGCACCTTGAGAACGGGTCCAAGCGCGTGCTGATCAGCGCCCCCGGGGACGGTGCGGACAAGACCATCGTCTACGGCGTGAACCATGGGACGCTCACCAAAGATGACATCGTCGTCTCGAACGCCTCTTGCACCACCAACTGCCTGTCGCCCGTGGCCTATGTGCTGAACAACGCCATCGGGATCGAAAAGGGCATGATGACCACGATCCACAGCTACACCGGCGACCAGCCGACGCTGGACACGATGCACAAGGACCTCTACCGCGCGCGGGCTGCGGCGCTGTCGATGATCCCGACCTCGACCGGGGCGGCCAAGGCCGTGGGGCTGGTCCTGCCCGAGTTGAAGGGCAAGCTGGACGGCTTTGCCATGCGTGTGCCGACGCCGAACGTGTCAGTCGTCGACCTGAAGTTTATCGCCAAGCGCGCGACGACGGTTGAAGAAGTGAATGCCGCAATCAAGGCCGCCGCCGATGGTCCGCTGAAAGGGATCCTTGGCTATACGAACGAAAAACTGGTGTCGTCCGACTTCAACCACGACCCGCATTCCAGCGTTTTCCATATGGATCAGACCAAAGTCATGGACGGAACCTTTGTGTCGATCCTGTCGTGGTATGACAACGAATGGGGCTTCTCGAACCGCATGGCCGATACCGCTGTCGCGATGGGCAAGCTGATCTGAACTTGTTGAAACGGAACAGAGAGGGCGCCTTCTGGCGCCCTTTTTCGTTGGCAAAGATATGCATCGAATGCATAGCCGCACCGCAGCATTGGACATTGTTGGCGCTAACATGCCCACCATATCCTGATCATGCGAGGAGGATAAGCAGACCCCCGCACGAAAGGATACCAAGATGATTACCGTGATCGACATGCTGAAGACTGCCGCTGCGAACTATGCGCGCTATCGTCAGACGCGCGACGAGATCGCAAATCTGCCGCTAGACGTGGCGCTGGACCTGGGGATCTACCCCGGTGACGCCGAACGTATCGCGCGCGAAGCGGTCTACGGCAAAGCGGCCTAAGGCCGTCTAATAGGTGAACTCAAGGCGGGCCTCGGTCCCGCCTTCCGGGCGGGCAAGGATTTCTAGCGTGCCCCCCAATTGCCGTGCGAACTGCCGGGCAATGGACAGTCCCAGACTTTTCGTCCGGGCGATATCAAAACCGTCGGGCACCCCTCGCCCGTCATCAGCGATCCTCAGCTTTGCCCGCCCCGATCCGAGCGTATCAAGCGAGACCTCGATTATGCCGCGCCGGTCGCCGGGAAAGCCGTGCTCCAGCGTGTTGGCGACCAGTTCCGTTGCTATCAGTCCCAGCGGAACTGACACTTCTGGCCCCACGACCAATGGGGCAGACCGAACCTTCAGCGTCACACGATCCTTTGCGCCCCCAGATTCCAGCATGTCTTGGCCAGCATCGGTCAGAAAGCGCGCCATGTCCACGGCTTGCCCCTGCGGATCGTGCAGGCGCCGCATCAGCCGTGCGACCAGATCGATCCGGCGGACGGAATCGTCCAGCGCCAGCCCGGCGGCATCGTCTGCCACTATGCGCCGCTGCAGCTTAAGCAAGCCCGATACCGTGGCCAGATTGTTCGACACCCGATGCTGCAGTTCGTGGAACATCAGTTTGCGCTGCTCGGCCAGAAGAGCATTGGCCTGACGCTCGACCTCAAGCGCCCGCAGGGCCTGCCGCATCAAGTGGATAAGCACAATCTCGGTCGCAACGATGAACACATAGAAGGCCAGGGCAACCGAAGACGCGCCTGTCAGCGCAAAACTGTACAGCGGCGGAATGAACAGATACCACGCGGCAAAGCCGCAGACGACTGCAACCGCAACCCCGGCAAGCGTGCCAAGAAGGAAAGTGGCCAGCAGCACGACCGGAAAGATCGTCAGATAGGGGAAGCCCGGCGGAAGCTCACCGTCCAACAAGAGGCGCAGGCCAATGGCCACAACAATGCCGACCACGGCCCCCAGGACGCGCAGCGCGACAGACAACTTTTCCGGGTCCCAGCGCGCAACAGCCTTAAGCACCGATGTCACGTCGTGTCTTCCGCCGATGGTCGCAGGTTTGAGGCAATCTGTCGCACCTTCCGAACCGGGGCAAGAGCGTTTCAGCCAAGACGCATGCGCAAGGCCTCGACCACCGGTGGCGTGACGAATTTCGACACATCTCCGCCAAGCCGCGCGATTTCCTTGACCAGTTTCGAGGCAATGGCCTGCCGGCGCGCATCAGCCATCATGAATACCGTCTCGATACTCGCGTCGAGGGCCCGGTTCATGCCGACCATCTGGAATTCGTATTCGAAGTCGGCCACCGCGCGCAGCCCGCGAATGATGAGGCTCGCCCCGACATCACGGGCACAGTCGATCAGCAGGTTCTCGAACGGGTGAACGACGATCTCTCCGCCTGTGCGTGGCGTGATCATCCGGCATTCGGCCTCGACCATCGCCACCCGCTCTTCCAGAGTGAAGAGCGGGCCCTTGTCGCGGTTGATCGCCACGCCGATGACCAGACGATCAACCAGGGCCATGGCCCGCTGGATGATGTCAACATGACCCAGCGTGATCGGGTCGAAGGTTCCCGGATAAAGCCCGATGCGCATGGACAACCCCCACGTGGCCTGCCAGCGCACGCAACATTATTGCGCAGGCCGCTGCAAGCGCAAACTGCAGGCCTCAGAAGCCCTTGATCATGCCTTCCAGCGCGTCCTTCTCGGCCGCAAGTTCCATCAGGCGAGCCTTGACCACATCGCCGATCGAGATCAGGCCGACCATGTCGCCGCCTTCAAGCACCGGCATGTGGCGAAAGCGGCCATCCGTCATGCGCCCCAACACTTCGTCGGTGCTTTCATTGCGCCCGCAGGCAACGATCTTTGCCGTCATCAGGCTTTCGACCGGATCGGACAGGCAGGCTGGCCCGCGCCGCCCGATCTCACGCACGATGTCGCGTTCGGACACGATGCCTTGGGCGCGCTTGCCATCCTCTGACACGATCACGGCCCCGATCTTGCGGGACGACAGAAGTTCGGCGGTTTTCTGGACGGATGTTCCGGGCGCCACGGTGACCACACCGTCATCGCCCTTGGACTTGAGGATCTGCTGAACGAGCATGGGACGGCCCCTCCTCCTGACCGGAGGTCAAGGGTCGGGTCGCACAGGGGATTCTGTCAAGCGATCTGTTCACCTTGTAGGAGAGCAGCCTCCAGACGGGCCATTTCGGCGCGGGCCTCGCGGGTCAGCTGGTCGGCAAATCGGTTCAGCCGGTCCAGCCGCGCGTCGCCTTCGTGCCGGATCAGCCAGAAGGCGCGGATCAGGCTGATGCGGTCGGTCAGGATGCGCGTCAGCCCCGGCGCGGCGGGGAGGGCGAAGTCATGGACGACGCCGACCCCTGCCCCGGTCCTTAGCCAGTTCAACTGCACCGATACCGAGTTCGAAGTCAGCGTCGCCGGGCCGATTCCGATCTCGGCCAGGTAGTCGAGCTCCTTGTCGAAAATCATATCCGGGATGTAGCCGACGATGCGGTGCGCCTTCAGGTCCTGGGCCATGCGGATCGGCGGGGCCTTCGCCAAGTAGTCCCGGCTCGCGGCAAGATGCAGGCGGTAGTCGGTCAGCTTTTGCACGGTCAGGCGGCCCGCTTCCGGGCGGGAGACGCCGATGGCCATATCCGCCTCGCGCTTCGACAGGTTGAAGACACGGGGGAGAGCCACGATCTGCACCTCCAGCCCCGGGTTGGCGTCGCAGATGCGCGCCAGGACCTGCGGCAGCAGGTAGTTTGCACAGCCGTCGGGCGCGCCGAGGCGGATCAGCCCTGTCAGGCCGCCGGGGCCGGACAGGCTTTCCTCTGCCCCTAAGGCCGCGCGTTCGGCCTGTTCGGCATGCGGGATGAGGCGCGCGCCTTCCTCGGTCAAGGCATAGCCCTGCGGAGATTTGGTGAAGAGCCGCGCTGCCGTCGCCTCTTCCAGCCTGGCAATCCGGCGGCCCACGGTGGCCGGGTCGATCTTCAGCCGCTTGCCCGCCGCCGAAAGGCTTTCCGTCCGCGCCACGGCAAGGAACACGCGCAGGTCGTCCCAGTCCATCTGAACTCCTCGTAGGGTGGGCGACACGCCCACCCTACTTTGCATTCCTGCAAAACCCTTTTGGTACATTGCCGCTTTGTCTGGCGTTTGTGCAAGATTTAACATGCACCAACGCAACGGGAGGATTCCATGCAAGAGATCGGACACTGGATCAACGGCAAGATGGTGAAAGGCACCTCGGGCCGCTTCGCCGATGTCATGAACCCGGCCACGGGTGAAGTGCAGGCGCGGGTCGCGCTGGCGACGCTGGGTGAACTTGATCACGCCATCCAGGAGGCCGCAAAGGCCCAGGTGGCCTGGGCCGCGACCAACCCGCAGCGCCGCGCGCGGGTGATGATGGCCTTTGGCGCGCTCATCAACCAGAACATGGAGAAGCTCGCCGAGATGGTCAGCCGCGAGCATGGCAAGACCATCCCCGACGCCAAGGGCGACGTGCAGCGCGGGCTTGAGGTGATCGAGGTCTGCATGGGTGCCCCCGCCATGCTGAAGGGCGAGGCGATGGATTCGGCCGGCCCCGGCATCGACCTTTACGCCATGCGGCAACCCCTTGGCGTCGTTGCCGGAATCACGCCGTTCTTCGGGCAACGCGATGATCCTGAAACCGTCCGAGCGGGTGCCCTCGACCTCGCTCTTCCTGGCCGAGCTTTTGCAGCAGGCGGGCCTGCCGGACGGCGTGTTGCAGGTGGTGAACGGCGACAAGACCGTCGTCGACGGCATTCTGGACCACCCGGTGATCCAGGGCGTGGGCTTCGTCGGATCGACCCCGATCGCGCAGTACATCTATGGCCGCGCCGCCGCGAACGGAAAGCGCGCGCAGTGCTTTGGCGGTGCCAAGAACCATATGATCATCATGCCGGACGCAGACCTCGACAAGGCGGCGGACGCGCTGGTCGGTGCGGGTTATGGCGCGGCGGGTGAACGCTGCATGGCGATTTCCGTGGCCGTCCCGGTGGGTGAAAAGACGGCGGATGCGCTGATCGAACGGCTGGTTCCGCGGATTGAGAAGTTGAAGGTCGGCCCCTATACCGCTGGAAACGATATAGATTTCGGCCCCGTCATTACCAAGCAGTCGAAGGACCGCATCCTGGGCCTGATTGAC
>JALOTD010000114.1 GCA_025458105.1 Tabrizicola sp.
GAACCGGATCACGATCTGCGGCTCGGCCCAGCCCTTCTTCTCGAAATGGTGGTGGATCGGCGCCATCAGGAAGATGCGCTTCTTGGTGCGCTTGTAGTAGAGGACCTGAACGATGACGCTCAGCGCCTCGACGACGAACAGGCCGCCGACGATCGCCAGGACGATCTCGTGCTTGGTGCAGACGGCGATGGCGCCCAATGCGCCGCCCAAGGCCAGCGAGCCGGTGTCGCCCATGAACACCGCTGCGGGGGGGGCGTTGTACCACAGGAACCCAAGGCCCCCGCCGAACAGGGCAGCGGCAAAGATAACCAATTCCGAGGTGCCAGGGACGTAGTGCACGTCAAGGTATTGCGTAAAGTCCACGCGCCCCACGGCATAGGCGATGATCCCCAGCGTGCCGGCCGCGATCATCACTGGCATGATTGCCAGTCCGTCCAGCCCATCGGTCAGGTTCACGGCATTGGCGGCACCGACGATGACGATCATCCCGAATGGCACGAAGAAAAGGCCAAGGTTCAGAAGCGCGTCCTTGAAGAAGGGGAAGGCCAGCTGGTTGGTCAGCTCGGGCGGATGGAACATCGACGCCGCATAGGCCGCGAGCGCCGCGATCACCAGCCCAAGACCCATCCGGACCTTGCCGGACACGCCCTTGGTGTTCTGCTTGGTGACCTTGGCATAGTCGTCGGCAAAGCCGATCAGGCCGAAGGCCAGCGTCACAAGGATCACGATCCAGACAAAGGGGTTGTCCAGCCGCGCCCAGAGAAGCGTCGAAACCATCAAGGCCGACAGGATCAGAAGGCCACCCATCGTCGGCGTCCCGGCCTTAGACAAGTGACTTTGCGGGCCATCATCGCGGATCGGCTGGCCCTTGCCCTGCTTGCGGCGCAGAAGGTCGATCAGGGGGCGACCGAACAGAAATCCGAAGATCAGTGCGGTGGCAAAGGCCCCCCCGGCGCGGACCGTGATGTAGCGGAACAGGTTGAAGATGCCGCCACCATCCGAGAATTCGGCCAGCCAGTAAAACATTCAGACGGTTCCTTCTTTCGGGCTTCCGCCCTGCCCCATTTTTCGCAACGCATCCACGATCAAGCTGACCTTCGAGCCTTTGGACCCCTTCACCAGCAGGATATCCCCGGCGTCCAGGAGGTGCCGCGCACGCGGCGCAAGCTCGGCTGCGGTTTCCACCCACTCGCCCTTTTGCGCACGAGGCAGGGTCGCATGCAACGCCCGCATTCGTGGACCAACGCAGTGGATGACGTGGATCGCAGCAAGGCCGGGATGGCGGGCGATGGCCGCGTGGAGGTCGGCCTCGGTCGGCCCCAGTTCCAGCATGTCACCCAGAATGGCGATCCGCCTCCCCCCACCGACACGGCCAATGCCATCGGTTGGCCGTGCCGCAATCAGCACGTCCAGCGCCGCCGCCATCGAGGCGGGGTTGGCGTTGAAGGCATCGTCGATCAGGTCGAAGAAGGTTTCCTCGACAATGTCCAGCGTGATCCGTTCGCGTTGGCCCCGCCCTGCCGGGGGGGACCAGCGACCCAGATCATGCGCGGCGATCATCGGATCGGCCCCCAACGCCTTTGCCACCGCCAGCGCGCCCAGCGCGTTCAGCACGAAATGCCGCCCGGGGGCCGAGACCTTGAACAAAAGCGGCTGGCCCGCGTGTTCGCCCAGGGCAACAGTACAATCCTCGGTCGGGCGGGTTTCGGTCAGCCGGTAATCGGCCCCTGCCGTCTGGCCGAAGCTGACGGACTTCGCCCCCACCTTCAGCGCTTTCGCCCGCAGGATCGGGGTGGTGGCGATGTCGGCATTGTAGATCGCCGTGCCGCCCGGATGCAGGCCGTCGAAGATCGAGGCCTTTTCATGTGCAATGCCGTCGATACTGTCGAAGGCCTCCAGATGCGCAGGGGCGACTGTGGTGACCATCGCCACGTCCAGCCGGGCAAGGCGTGCCAGCGGCGCGATTTCGCCGGGGTGGTTCATGCCGATCTCGATCACGGCAAAGTCCGCGTCGGCGGGCATCCGCGCCAGCGTCAGGGGCACGCCCCAATGGTTGTTGTAGCTGGCTTCCGCCGCATGGGTCTTGCCCTGTCCCGACAGGATGGCGCGCAGCATTTCCTTGGTCGAGGTCTTGCCGACCGATCCGGTGACGCCCACGACCCGAGCCTTGGTCCGCGCCCGGGCCGCTGCGCCCAGATCGGCCAGCGCCTTCAGCACATCCGGCACGATCAGAAGGGGCGCCTCAAGGGCCACGCCCTCGGGCATACGGCTGACCAGGGCCGCTGCGGCCCCTTTCTCCAGCGCCTGGGCCACGAAATCGTGCCCGTCGCGCATATCCTTCAGGGCGACGAACAGGTCGCCCGGCTGCAAGGTGCGGGTGTCGATCGACACGCCTGCAGCCTGCCAGTCACGGGTCGAGCGTCCGCCTGTGGCCTGTACGGCATCTTGCGAGGTCCAGAGCATCAGATCACCCCATCCAGCGCGGCCACCGCGACGCTGGCCTGTTCCACGTCGTCGAAGGGATAGATGTCGGTGCCGACGATCTGGCCGGCTTCGTGTCCCTTCCCGGCAATCAGCAGCGCATCGCCCGGTTGCAACGCATCGACCGCGCGCAGGATCGCCTCGGCCCGGTCGGCGACTTCGTTCGCCTCGGGGCAGGCCGCAAGGATGGCGCGGCGGATCGCGGCTGGGTCTTCGGTCCGGGGGTTGTCGTCGGTGACATAGAGCACATCGGCATGGGCCTTGGCCGCCGCCCCCATGAGCGGGCGTTTCGTCCGGTCGCGGTCGCCGCCCGCGCCGAAGACAATGACGATCCGGCCCATCACATGCGGGCGAAGTGCCTTTAGCGCGGTCTCTATGGCGTCGGGCGTATGGGCATAGTCGACATAGACCGCTGCCCCGTTCCGCCGGGTCGCTGCCAGTTGCATCCGGCCCCGCACGCCGGATAGGCGCGGTAGGACGGTCAGCACGGCCTCGGGCGCCTCTCCGGCCGCAATCGACAGGCCCGCGGCCACGGCCACATTCTCGGCCTGGAACGCCCCAATCAGGTTCAAACGCGTCTGGAAGGCCCGGCCCTGCCACAGATAGCGCACCTCCTGCCCGGTCGCGTCGGGCCGGGTCGCGGCGATCTGCAGATCCGCCCCTTGCCCCTTGCCCACGGTCAGGACGCGCAGGCCGCGGTTCAGCGCCAGCTCTGCCATATCCGACCCGCGCGCACCGTCGAGGTTCACCACCGCCACCCCATCATCGGGCAGCAAACGGGTGAAGAGCTGCGCCTTCGCGTCGAAATAGGCCTCCATCGTGCCGTGATAGTCCAGGTGATCCTGCGTCAGGTTGGTGAAACCTGCCGCCTTCAGCCGCACGCCGTCCAGCCGCCGTTGGTCGATCCCGTGACTGGAGGCCTCCATCGCCGCGTGGGTCACCCCTCCTTGCGCGGCTGCAGCCAGAAGCTTCTGCAAGGTGATCGCATCGGGCGTGGTGTGGCTGGAGGGTGCCTCCCACGCGCCTTCGATGCCGGTCGTGCCAATGTTGATTGCGGCATGGCCCAAAGCCATCCAGATCTGGCGGGTGAACGTCGCGACAGAGGTCTTGCCGTTCGTGCCGGTGACCGCGACCATCGTTTCAGGCTGCGCCCCGAACCACAGCGCCGCCGCGCAGGCCAGTGCCGCGCGCGGGTCTTCGGCCACGATCAGCGCCACGTCGCTATCGGCCAGCGCCTCGGCCACCAGCCGCGCGCCGGCTGCGTCGGTCAGGATCGCCGCCGCACCCTGCTCCAGCGCCGCCGGGATGAAGTGTGCCCCGTGGGTAGCGGTGCCCGGAAGGGCCGCGAACAGCATCCCCGCCCGCACGGCCCGGCTGTCCGCCGTCAGGCCCGACAGCGCAGGGTCGCGTCCGGCCCGGGCCGTCAGCCCGAGGTCCGAAGCCCTTATCGCGCGCGCCGTCATGCAGGGTCCCCCGTCAGTTGCTCGCGGCTGTTACCGCATCCGTGGCGGGAGGTTCAAGCTTGGGTCTCAAACCCATCAGCGGGGCCACGCGCCGAATGATCTCGGACGCGACGGGAACCGCCGTCCAGCCCGCCGTCCGGCGCGGCTCGGAGAGCGTGGTATCCATCGGCTCGTCCAGCGTCACGATCAGCACATATTGCGGGTTCGAGGCCGGGAAGACCGACGCAAAGGTATTGATGACCTTGTCGTCGTAGTAGCCGCCCGATTTCCTCGGCTTGTCCGCTGTCCCGGTCTTGCCCGCGACCTCATAGCCCGGCACTTCGCCCAAGGAGGCAGTGCCTTCGGTCACCACACGGCGCAACATGGCGACCGAGTCCATCGCGGTCTTCTCGCTCATCACCCGGACGCCGGTCGTGGGGCCTTCGCGCTTCAGAAGCGTTGGCTTGATCATCACACCACCATTGGCAATCGCGGCATAGGCGGCGGCCAGGTGCATCGGGCTGGCCGACATACCATGGCCATAGGACGTGGTGATAGTCACGATCTCGGGCCAGCGCTTGGGGATCAGGGGCCGCGCGCCCGGGGCCTCGACCAGTTCCACCGGCGTCGGTTCGAAGAAGCCCAGCGCCTTCAGGAATGCCTGCTGCCGCAATGGCCCGATCATCAGCGCGATATGCGCGGTGCCTACGTTCGACGACTTGGCGATGACATCGGTCACCGACAGGAGGGGCCCGTAGTTCTTGTTCTCGAATTCCTTGATCTTGTGCTTGCCCCAGGTCATCGGCGCATTGGCATCGACCATGGTCTCGGGCGTGACCAGCCCCAGCTCCATCGCCTGTGCGGTGGCAAAGATCTTGAAGGTCGAGCCAAGTTCGTAGACCCCCTGCACCGCGCGGTTGAAAAGGGGGCTGTCGCCGGGTTCGGCCTTGGGGTCGACCAGAGGATTAGGGCGGTCGTTCGGGTCAAAGGTCGGCAGGCTGGCCAGCGCAAGAATCTCGCCCGTGCGCACGTCCATCAGGATCGCCGCCGCGCCCTTGGCGTTCAGCATGGTCATGCCGGCGCCCAAGACCTCTTCGACCGTGGCCTGCAGCGACAGGTCGATGGACAGTGTCAGCGGCGTGCCCGCCTGCGCCGGGTCACGCAGCCGCGCATCCAGCGCCTTTTCGATCCCCGCCGTGCCGATCACTTCCGCCGAATGCACGCCCTCGGCCCCAAAGGACGACCCGCCCAGCACATGCGCGGCCAGCGTGCCGTTGGGGTAAAGCCGCATCTCGCGCGGGCCGAACAGAAGGCCGGGATCGCCGATCTCGTGCACCAGCTGCATCTGTTCGGGGCTCAGGACCCGGCGGATCCAGACAAAGCTGCGCCCGTCGGTGAACCGGCGCTCCAGCGCCTTGGCATCAAGGTCCGGGAAAATCGCTGCCAGTTTCGTGGCCACACTCTTCGGGTCGACCATGACCTTGGGGTGGGCGTAGAGCGCATGCGTCGTCATGTTCGTCGCAAGAATCCGCCCGTTCCGGTCGGTGATGTCGGCCCGCTGAGCGATGATTTCCGCACCCGGCGCAGAGGCGCGCGGTTCCACCGGCTGGGTCGCGGCCATCAGCCCCATCCGCGCCCCGATCGCCCCAAAGGCGCCAACAAAGGCGATGCACAGGATCAAAAGCCGCACTTCGGCTCGGCCGCGCGCCTTGTCGCGCATCGCCTCGTGCCGCAAGCGCAGGTTTTCCTTTTCGATCTGGTCGGGGTTCAACCCGTCTTCGCGGGCCTGCAGGATCCGGGCCAGCGGACGAAGCGGCGTGCGCATCAAAGACCCTCCTCAACAGGCTGGTCAGCCTGGATGTCGACCGGGAAGTCGATCTCGGGCAGCCCCTGACGCGGATAGGCGACCTGCGCCGCATTGCCGAACTGCCCCGGTTCCATCGGCAAAAGGCCCAGCCGGTCGAAATTGGCGGTGGCCAGATCACGCAGCCGGTCCGGGCGGTTCAGATAAGCCCATTCCGCGCGATGCACTGACAGCGCCTCACGCAGGCCGACGATCTGGCGCTGTAGGGCCTCGACCTCTTTCAGCGCGGCCTGGGTCGCATAATTCTCGCGGTAGGCCCAGAAGCCCAGGGCAATCACCGCAAGAAAACTAAGGACATATAGGACGGCGCGCATCAGCGACCTCTCTTGCGAAGTTCAGGCAGACCCAGATCAGCCGCCGAAAGCGCCAGGGCTGCGGCCGCGGTGCGCCGCCCGATCCGCAGCTTTGCCGACCGTGCGCGCGGGTTGCGGGCCACTTCTGCCTCATCGGGGGCCACGGCCTTGCGCGTGACCATCTGGAACCGCGCCGTCGTGTCGGCCTTGGCGGGGGCATAGCGGTTCGCGTTCGCCTCTTGTCCGCTGGCAAGCTGGAAGAACCGCTTCACGATCCGGTCCTCCAGGCTGTGAAAGGTCACGACCGCCAGCAGCCCGCCCGGCTTCAGCGCGCGCTCGGCGGCGGCAAGCCCCTCGGCCAGTTCGGAAAATTCCGCATTCACTGCAATGCGGATCGCCTGGAAACTGCGGGTGGCCGGGTGGCTTTGCCCGGGCTTTGGCCGCGGCAGGCACCGGCTGACGATCTCGGCCAGCCGTGCGGTGTTGACAATCGGCTCCACCGTCCGCGCACCGACGATTGCATGGGCGATCCGGCGTGAGGCGCGCTCTTCGCCATAATGATACAGGATATCGGCCAGTACGCCCTCATCAGCCGAGTTCACCAGATCGGCCGCTGAAGGCCCGGACTGGCTCATCCGCATGTCCAGGGGGCCGTCCTTCATGAAGGAAAACCCGCGCTCGGGCAGGTCCAGCTGCATGGAACTGACCCCAAGGTCGAGGACAACGCCGTCAAGCGCCTCTCCCGCCAGCCGGTCGAGGTCCGAGAATGTGCCTTCGACCAGCCGCACGCGGTCGCCAAAATCCGCGGCCCAGCCTCTTGCCATATCCAGCGCCAAGGGATCGCGGTCGATGCCGATCACTCGGTCAGCCCCGGCTTGCAACAGCGCGCGTGTGTAGCCGCCCGCCCCCAGCGTTCCGTCCAGCCAGACCCCACGAATGGGCGCACAATCTCGCAGGATGGCGTCAATCAGGACAGGAACATGGGGCGTGTCTGAGGGCTGGCCTGGCAGCGGGCCTTGCATGGCGCTACCCCGTCCGCTTGTGCCGCCCGACAAGGGTCAGCGGATCGATGTCGTCCTCGTCGTCCTCGGCCATCTCGGCCTCATAGACTTCGCGGCGGTAGAGGCGGAAACGGTTGGTGAACCCGGCAAAGGCCGCCTCGCCACCCCCGGCCAGGTCATCCCCATGAAATCCCATTTTCTCGCGCACTTGCGGCGGCAGAACGATGCGCCCCTCCCCATCGACCTCGACCATCACCGATCGGCTGATCAGGTCACGCTCGGCCCGGATACGCTCTTTCGAGCCCAGTTCCATCGTCTCGATATCCTCGGCCAGCTGGTCGGCCCCAGCTTTTGAATAGCATTCGACGAAGGTCCGAGACTTGCCGCCGTAGACCATGTAGAGCCGGGGGCGCTGACTGTTTGAAGCCAGGGGATCGTCGGCCAGCAGGATGGCACGGAAGGCGGCCGGGATCGAAACCCGGGCCTTGGCATCTACCTTCTGGTAGAACTCGCCTCTGAACGCCTCTGCCATCGCCTTTCGGCCTTTTCAAAACCCACACGAGCCCGAGGCGATGGAAATAAAAAGGCGGATCGGGTTGCTGCCACTACCCGATCCGCCGCTGTCCCATCGCTGGGCGTCCAGCTACGCGCGCCACCTGGGGGAGATGTCTGCTCGCTCCGCCTTGTTCGGGGTCTTGAGCCGCCCCTGCCATTCACTGCCACTCTCATCGGAGTGATCAGAAGGTGCATGGGATTTCATGGGATAGCAAGTGAAAAATTGGGGCGAGATGGACTGCATCTTGTGCGCGGCGGGGCTGGGAAGCAGCATCTTGTGGCCCATCCGACCCCATGCTTTCTATTTGTAGGTAAGAAAGCCCCTAGTCGCCCCTAAATATAGTGATCAGATCACCATCCATGACAGTCCCGTGATTTCCCATAAACTTCCAAAGACCTCGCTACCATTGGGCCATCTTGGGCGCTGCAGGCATGAAACTGCCCGCTTTTGCCCGCAAGAGACAGGGCAAACTGCTGTCTCCCACGTTTTCCCATGCCATGTGATTCGAAATCCGCACATGAGGCTGACCCTCGCGGGGTCAGGAACCCTGGCGTGCCTCAGGCGGGTCGGTTGAACAAAAGCCGAAGGTAGCGTTCCAGATGATCGAACGCCTCGTGCGCGGGGGAGGCATCGCCTTTGGCTTTGGCCAGGACAATTCCGCCCTGCACCGCAACCTGGAACAGGTGCGCCAGACTTTCGGCGGTGATGCCCGGCAGCGGATGCGCCGCCAGAGCTTCGACAAGATGGCTTCGCACGTGGTCGTTGCCCGACAGGATGCTGCGTTCAGCGGCAGCGCGCATGCTGACAGAGGTTTCGAACGCCTCTTGTACCGTGGTTCCCGCCACACAAGAGAAATCGGCAATCGGCTGACCCAGGATCTGGCGCCGCAGCTCCAGATAGCCGAACAGCCGATCAACGGGATCCGGCAGGCTGTTGTAAGGATGCGCCGCGAACATCGCGCCGGTGGTTTCGGTCCAGTCGTCGATCAGCGCGACGCCCAGCGCTTCCTTGCTGGCGAAATGATGGAAGAACGCCCCCTTTGTCACCCCCGCCGCCGCGCACAGGTCATCAAGCGAGGTCGCAGCAAAGCCCTTGCGACGGACAAGAATTCGCGCGGCCTCGATCAGCCGCGCGCGCGCTTCGCCCCTGGGGACCCGGGTCGTCTGGTTCAATCTGGCACCGCGAAACTCATGCGCCTTTGTCCCAAAGAGCGGGATCAGGTGTCAACACCGCCCATTTCATCCCGAACGGATCGACCAGCAGCCCCCAGGTATCACCCCAGAACTGCTTCTCGTAGGGCGCGACGATCGAACACCCTGCCGCCACCGCCCGGTCCCACCACCTCTGTCCGTCCGGCACCACCAGCTGCAGATGGCCCTGCGGCATCGGGTTGCCCGTCGCATCCACGCTGGACATGCCGCCCTCGTCGGTCAGCATCAACGCTCCGCCGTTGATCTCGACTTGTATATGCATGAAGCCCGGCTTGTCCGGATAGGGCATCCGCCCGATATCCTTCGCCCCGAAGGCTTTCATGTAGTAATCCGCCGCCTCTCCTGCTTTGCCGGGCATCGCGAAATAGGGGATGACGCCCTGCATGATCCGGTCTTCGGGGCGATAGCGTTGGTCGGCTGGAATGTCGTTCATTTCGTCCTCCCGCTCAGTAGCTGCCGGTGCGCATGGCACCAGAGGGTTTGTACGTCGAGATGACAACGCCCGTTGGTGTTGTCTGGCTGTCGATCAAGCTCAGTTGCCTGGGCGCGACCGCATCCGAGAATAGACGCTTGCCGCGTCCGATCATCACCGGAATGACAAGCAGAACCACTTCATCCGCCAGACCCCCGGCGATCAGAAGCGGCGTCAGCGTGGAACTGCCCCAGACGATCAGGTCCGGCCCGCCCGCAGCCTTCACCCCGGCGATCCCTGCCGCGATATCAGTGCCCAGGCTTTCCACCGGCCACCAGCCCAGGCTGTCCGGCCGATGTGTCGCCACGAACTTCTTCGCGCCGTTCAGGCTATCGGCCATCGGGCCCTGCTGCCTTGGCCAGTAGCCCGCGAAGATGTCATAGGTCTTGCGGCCCAGAAGCAGGTCGAACCCGGTGCCATGCGCGTTGGCGATGGCCTTTCCGCCTTCTTCCGAGGCATGCGGAAACGCCCAGCCGCCATGGTCGAACCCGTTTTCCTGGTCCTCCTCCGGCCCGCCAGGCGCCTGGATCACCCCATCCAGCGAGACATGTTCGATGATCCGGATGGTCCGCATGGCCCTACGAGGCCTTGGCTGCGGCGACTGCCGCTTCGATGGCCGCAATGTCGATCTTCTTTTGCTTCATCATCTCGGCCGAGGCCGCCACCGCGATCTTCCCATCCGGGTGCATCGTCAGCTCGGTCAAACGGCGCGGGAAGACCTGCCAGGACACGCCGTAACGGTCCTTCAGCCAGCCGCACATGCTTTCCTGCCCGCCATCCGCAATCAGCGCGTACCATAGCCGGTCGCTTTCCGCCTGGTCGTCCGTCTCGACGCTGATCGACACGGCCTCGGTCAGCTGGAAATGCGGCCCGGCGTCCAGGATCTGATAGGGCGCGCCGCCCAGCGAGAAGTCGGTCACCGAAAACGTTCCCATGCCGACGTCGGCCGAAAAGGTCCGCTCGACCCGGCTGCCGGGGATCAGGCTGCAGTAGAACGCCGCGGCCTCGGGTCCGCGACCGTCGCGGAACCACAGGCAGGTGCGGATGGAATGGGCCACGGTCTCGTCCTCCCGATTGGGCGAGCCGTCCGGGCGACTCGCAGCTAGTCACTATAATATACCGACCAGTTGGTATGTGGTCAACCCGACAAGCCATACCTGCCCACACGCCAGTTCGTGGACGCCGGAAATTTCAAAATTTCCGATGCGGAGCCTTTAAAGGCTCCGGTCCGATTTCTTTGAAGAAATCGGCGAAGCGAACGGTTTCAGCTCATCCCGCCCGCGATCAGCCGGTCGGCCAGGGCCAGGTAGGGTGCAGCCAAGGGGCTGTCGGTCGCGGCAATCGGCGTGCCGCTGTCGCCCGCGACCCGGACATCCAAGGCCAGAGGCAACTCACCCAGGAACGGCAGGTCCAGCTTTGCGGCTTCGGCCGCCACGCCGCCATGGCCGAAGATCGGGGTCACATACCCGCAGTTCGGGCAGCAGAAGGTCGACATGTTTTCGATCAGCCCCAGCACCGGGGTCTTCAGCTTGCCGAACATGTCCAAGGCCTTCCGCGCATCCAGCAGAGCCACGTCCTGCGGCGTGCTGACCACGATGGCCCCCGTGAGCTGCGTCCGCTGGCACAGGGTCAGCTGCACATCCCCCGTCCCCGGCGGCAGGTCGATGATAAGGACATCGAGCTTGCCCCATGCCACCTGCCCCAGCAGTTGCTGCAACGCCCCCATCAGCATCGGCCCGCGCCAGACGACCGCCTCGTCTTCCTTCAGCATCAGCCCGATCGACATCATCGTGACCCCATGCGCGACCAAGGGCTCGATGGACTTGCCATCGGGGGACGAGGGCCGCTGCGACACCCCCATCATCTTCGGCTGGCTCGGCCCATAGATATCGGCGTCCAGAAGCCCGACGCGCCGCCCCCGCCGCGCCAAGGCCACCGCAAGGTTTGACGCGACAGTGGATTTCCCCACCCCGCCCTTGCCCGAGGCCACCGCAATGATCCGGTCGATCCCCGAGATCCTCTGCGGCCCGCCCTGTTGCGGCGTCGGATGCTGGCCGATCTTCAACGTCGGCGGAGCCGCCTTGGCGGCAGGCCCATGTGCCGTCATCACCACCTGCACTGAAGAAACCCCCGGCAGCGCGCGCAGCTTTGCCTCCGCCTCGGCCTGCGCCGGGCCCAGCGCGCGCGCCTCATCCGGCGTCGCAGCCTCAATCACAAAGCGCACGACATCGCCGTCGACGGCTAGCGCGCGAATCAGGTCACGGCTGACCAGATCCCCTCCGCCGGGATGCGCCACCCCTGCCAAGACCCGCATCACTGCCTCGCGATCGACCGCCATCGTTTCCCCCGTCGCACAGAATTTTCTCTAAAGTCGTGATCTTTGCGCAGAAGGGCAAGGGACGTTTACCAACTGCTCAAAAATCCGGCGAAGGGCTTAATAAGTCATGACAATTTCGTGACTGCAGCCATGCGGATGCTGCATGGCAGCATTGCGGTCTGGCGGTATTGTGCAGTTGCAGCATGTGCGCCATGTTATCCCTAACAGCGCGACAGAACGTTGCCGACTAACTGAAAGAGGCTTGTAGCACTATGGCATACGTCAACAGCACCCGCATCGCCCGCAAGGGCCTCCTGGACCGTGTGGTTCTTCTGAAAGAGACGATCACCACCGCCATCCAGACCCGTCGTGTCTATACGCGGACCGTGGCAGAGCTCAACGCCCTGACCGACCGTGAACTGTCCGATCTCGGCATCAGCCGTCTGGCCATTGCCGATATCGCCCGCGAGGCAGCCTACGGCAAATGAGTTTTCGTGAGGTCCCTCTCCTCCTCCCTGGGACCTTTGCGATCAGCGGCGATGTCGTCCTCCTCCCTGACATCGCCGCCCCTTTACATCGGGGCTGAACGTCCCATCTTCCTTTGGTGGCCCCCTCCTCCTCCCTTGGGTCATCTGACAGCGGCGGCCCCTCTCCTCCTCCCGCGGGGCCGCCGCAAAAACCACTCGGACCTTCGGGTCCAACGGCGTTGGGCACCCTCTCCTCCTCCCTGGGTGCCTGATCCAGCGGCGGCCCCGCTCCTCCTCCCAGGGGTCGCCGCGTCCTTGCCAGGGCCGCAAGGCCCATCTGATTGAGCGCCCTCTCCTCCTCCCTGGGCGTCTCATACTGCGGCGGTGCCCTTCCTCCTCCCAGGCACCGCCGCACCTCCTCGGGTGGTTCCGGCCCAGCGCCATTGGGTGCCCTCTCCTCCTCCCTTGGGGTCGCCGCATCCTTCCTCCCTTGCACATCTTCACGCAGCGCCGGATAGTCCGCGGAAGACGAGGGGCAGGATGCGACTTTCCGTGATTTCAGCGGCAACCGTGGCCGCGCTTGTGGGATATGCCGCCAGTGTCGCCATCGTGCTGGCCGCCGCGACCGCCCTGGGCGCGACCGAGACGCAAGCCGCAAGCTGGTTGCTCGCCGTCTCGCTTGGCAAGGCCGCAGGCTCGGCCCTACTCTCCTGGCACTCCCGCGTACCCGTCGTTCTGGCCTGGTCCACACCCGGCGCGGCCCTGATCGCCGCGACCTCCGGCATCACGCTGGCCGAAGGCGTCGGGGCCTTCCTTGTCACCGGCCTCCTCATCGCCGCCACCGGCCTGATCCGCCCGCTTGGCGCGCTGGTCGCCAGGATCCCCGACGGCATCGCCGCCGCCATGCTCGCCGGGGTCCTTCTGCCCTTCTGCCTGAAAGGTGCAGGCGCTGCCGAGGCGCTGCCGGCCATCGTCCTGCCCATGATCGCCGTCTTCCTGGCCGTCCGCCTCGTGAACCCCGCCATGGCCGTCCTCGCTGCCTTTGCCACCGGGATCGTCCTTGCGCTCTTCACCGGAACCGACCTCGGTACCCTTGCCCTGACCGCGCCCATTCTCGAACCCGTCGTGCCAGAGTTCCGCCTGTCCGTCCTCCTTGGCCTCGCCCTGCCGCTTTACCTCGTCACAATGGCCAGCCAGAACCTCCCCGGCTTCGCCACCCTCCGCGCGGCAGGCTATGAGCCGCCCGTCGCCCCCGCCCTGACCGTGACCGGCCTGATCTCGGCCCTGACCGCCCCGTTCGGCGCGCACACCGTCTCCATGGCCGCGATCACCGCCGCGATCTGCCTTGGCCCCGATGTCCACCCCGACCGCGACCGCCGCTGGATCGTGGGCCTCGCCTATGCCGCCGCCTGGGTCGCCCTCGGCCTCCTCTCGCCTACCGTCCT
>JALOTD010000115.1 GCA_025458105.1 Tabrizicola sp.
GGCGTCGATGGCTTTCTCAATGGCTTTCGGATCATCGAAATCGACGAACTTCGCCGACCAGCCGAACTTGCGGATCGTGTTGGAAAACTGCTGGATCGTGCCGCCGTAAAGCTTGGTCGAGGCGACGATGTTGCGGCCCGGCGCCATGATCGGGAACAGCGCCATGATTTGTGCTGCGTGCCCAGACGAACAGGCGATACCGCCCGCGCCACCTTCCAGCGCGACCACCCGGTTTGCCAGCGCGGACACGGTGGGGTTGGTCAGGCGGGAGTAGATGTAGCCCACTTCCTGCAGGTTGAAGAGCTTGGCCGCGTGGTCGGCGTCGCGGAAAACGTAAGCTGTGGTCTGGTAGATCGGGACCTGCCGGGCACCGGTGGCGGGGTCGGGGGCGGTGCCCGCGTGGATGGCAAGCGTCTCGAAGCCGAGGGGTCTGTCGGTCATGTTGTCCTCCCATGGTTTGCGGGCGAGGGTAGGAGGCTTTGGCCCCCGAGGCAACGGTGCGCTGTCCACGCGTGGACATTGTAAGACAAGACAAGAACATCAATGACTTGGGCGTGGACGTTTACGGAAGATCCATCCCTCTCACCGCCTTTCCGGAGAAGGATCGTTGCGGCTGCGGGGGCTTTCATGGTTGGATCAATCGCCACGGCCTGGAGCTTTCGCGATGCTGACCCCCTTCCATTTGGCCTATCATGTCACCAGCCTGGACGAGGCGCGGGCGTTCTACGGCGGGATTCTGGGCTGCCGAGAGGGGCGGTCCACCGAGACTTGGGTCGACTTCGATTTCTTCGGCCACCAGATCAGCCTGCATCTGGGCACGCCCTTCGCCACGACGAATACGGGAAAGGTCGGCGACCACATGGTCCCGATGCCGCATCTGGGCCTGGTCCTGCACCTGCCCGACTGGCGTGCGCTGGCCGACCGGCTGACCGCGACAGGTGTCGCGTTTGTCCTGCCGCCACAGTTGCGGTTTCAGGGCCAGCCGGGCGAGCAATGGACGATGTTCTTCCGCGACCCCAGCGGCAATCCGATCGAGGTGAAGGGGTTTGCGGATATGGATGCGGTGTTCAAGGGGTGAGGCGGAATGTTTGCCCTTGCTGGACTAAGCAGCGGTGCGACCCAGACCGGCCTCGTCGAATGGGCCATTCGCCAAAAGTCCAGCCATGAAAGAAACGGTTACTTACGAACGGATGAAAGGCGCTATCGGGTCGCTGCTGCTTCTCTGGGCAACCATTGAGACTGCTGCCAGAATTGAAACTGATCGCGGTGGCGGACAGGCCCTAACAAAGAACGCTCGGGGCGCCGGCGCGGTGCTTGCCGCCTGGGTAAGGATGATCCAGTCCAAGGTGCAAGATAATTCCGCAGCGGCCCGTCTAGCATTGAATCTCCATGCGCAACTTCTCGAACCGCTGGAGGTTCGTAATGGGGTGTGCCACGGACTAGACGGAATATCGGCATCTTGGGGCGATGAGCCTGCCACAATCACTTGGCGGGCAAAGGGGAAGTGCGAAATCCGTACATGGGAAGAACTGCAGGTGATGTTTGCCTTCCTGTCGAAGATCCCCAGGGCCATCGGCTTGATCTCTGACTGTGCCCTGAACCAGGGGACGACCGTCTGGGACCTGCCGAATGCGGCGTGATGGGCAGAAGAATTCGGATTGAATCTGAGTGAGCAGTAACCTTGCGCCGATGGCAGCTCCGGTGCGCTGCAGTGCGCCCGAGGAGGCCGATTAGGCCGGGCTTGCCTTAAGCCCGCTCATCCTTCGGGCTGCCCATAACCACGAACGTCGTGATCGACTGGACTTGCGGCAGGACGCCCAGGACCTCGGTGTGCCAGTGCTTGTACGCGGCAAGGTCGGGGGTTTCGATCCGGAGGAGGTATTCCACCGTGCCGGTGATGTTGTGGCATTCGCGGACCTGGGGCGCGCGGGCGACGGCGCGTTCAAAGCTTTCCTGCGCGGCTTTGGTGTGGGCGTTCAGGCCCACGGTGACATAGGCGACAAAGCCGATGCCCAGCTTTTCCGGGTCAAGGACAGCGCGGTAGCCCTTGATGACATCCGCCTTTTCCAGCGCCTGGACCCGGCGGAGGCAAGCGGAGGGGGACAGGCCCACACGCTCGGCCAGGGCCAGGTTGGGCTGGCGGGCGTCGCGCGAAAGCTCACGCAATATCCGGTGGTCTATGTCGTCAAGTTTGGTCATTTGTTGCATGCATATCGGATCAGGCAGAATATTTGCAATCCTTCAGCGCCCGGACCGATGCAGGATTGCGTGCATGACATATGAACTTCTGATCGCCCTGCTGGGGTTTGCCTTCGTCACGTCGGTCACGCCGGGGCCGAACAACATGATGCTGCTGGCCAGCGGGGTGAACTTCGGGTTCCGCCGGACGGTGCCGCATATGCTGGGGATCAGCCTGGGCCATGCGCTGATGGTGTTTCTGGTGGGCCTGGGTCTGGCCGGGGTGTTCAAGGCCTGGCCGCCGGCGCTGACGGTGCTGAAGGTCGCGTCGGTCGCTTACATGCTGTGGCTGGCCTGGAAAATCGCCCATGCGGGCGCGCCGGGTGAGGGGCGGGTGAAGCCAGAGCCGATGACCTTCCTGCAGGCGGCGGCGTTCCAGTGGGTGAACCCCAAGGCCTGGGCGATGGCGCTGGGGGCGGTCTCGGCCTATGTGACCACGCCCTCGGTCTGGGCCTATGCGGCGGTGGCGGGGGTCTTTGCTTGCGTGAACCTGCCCTCGGTCGCGGTCTGGGCCGGGGCGGGGCAGGGTCTGCGTCGGTGGCTAGAGGGTCCCGGGCGGCTGGCGGCCTTCAACTGGACGATGGCGGGCCTTCTGGTGCTGTCGCTATGGCCGGTGGTGACGCTGAAGCTGTGATGCGTAGGGTGGGCATATCTGCCCACCCTACCTACCGGGTCCAGAGGCCTTCGCGTTTCAGCGTGTTGCGGATGACCTGTTCGCGGTAGGGCAGCCGGTCGCGGTCGAAGAGGGCGCGCGCCTTACGACCCTGGTTCTGGTAGACCATTGCCTTCAAGGCGGGCCAGTCGCGCAGGACCGGGCGAACGGCCTTGTCCTTGGCGACCGCTTCCAGCACGGCAACTGTATGGTCGCTTTCGGTCGCGTATAGAAGTGGCAGGGCCCGGTAGTGGCAGGTGGCCGCACCATCCAGCGCGGCGAGATCCGGGCCCGGGCGGCCTCCGCCAAAGGAGTGGATGACCAGTGGCAGGGTGATCTGGTCGAGCCAGGGGAACAGGTCCTGACAGACCAGCTCCTCGGGCGGGTTGTCGCGGATGTCCTTGGCCCAGGCGAGGAAGCGGTTGCCGAATTTTGCCGGGCTTTCGTGAAAGAACCAGCCCGCGTTGAAATAGAGGAAGCGCTGCCAGTAGTCGTCGGGCTGCGACAGGTCGAGCGAGGTTTCGATGTCGAGGCCAAAGCGGTCGTAAAGCGATTTCCAGGTCAGGTGCAGGCTGGGGCCGTAAAGTTCGATCTTGGGCCAGGTGTTTTCCCGCTTCATCGAGGCGGAGGGTCTGGCGAAATCGAAGGGGATGGCGGACAGCGGCCCGGTGATCAGCGTGTCGGTGTCGAGGAAAAGGAAGGGCGCGTCGGGAAGGGCCGAGAGCGCCTCGATCTTGTTGCCGTTCGGGTAGTCCTTCCCGAAAAAGCGCGCCTCGAAGGGCAGGATGGTGGCGCCGAGGTCCTGCAAAAGCGCGCGGGTCCGGGGAGCCATGCGCGGATCGTCCGGCCATTTGCCGCCCGGCTGCGGCTCGGCGATGAAGAGCGTGCCGGTGAATCCGGGGTCGGAGTGGCGGAGCGAGGCGGCCAGGAGGACCGCCTCGTACTCAAGGCGGCCGGACTGGCCGACGGCGAGGATGTTGAAGGTCATGAGGGCGAAAAGCGGAGCGAGAGGCAAGACATGCCGCCGTCCAGCTTGGCGCATTCGGAGTTGCCGATCTCGCGCACTATGAAGCCCGCGGCGGCGAGGACGTCGCGGGTGCGGGGGAAGCCCGCGGGCATCAGGACCAGGTCGTTGAAGCGGATGGTGTTGGCGGCGGCTTCCTCGCCATCCGGGATGTCGATCACCCGGTAGCCGGCAAAGCAGCCCGAGGCTGAGAGGCGGGTGGTGGAAAGGATCGTTTCGGCGTCGAGGAGCGAGCAGTCGGTCTTGAAATGGAGGACGCCGGGGGGCGTGTGCACCTCACGCACTTTGTGGCCCCAGGGGGCGACAAGGCGGGTCAGTTCGGCGATACCGGCGGCATTGGTGCGGGCAGAGCGGCCGACCAGGATCTCGCGTTCGGTGACGAGGATGTCGCCGCCTTCGATGAAGCTGTCCGCACCGGTTATCGTGACGACATGGGTGTAGAGTGCGCGAAGGTGGGGGGCCATTTCGGCGGCTTCACCCAGCCGTGAAGGCGCGCCGGGGCGCATGACGACGGCGCCTTGCGGCAGGCAAAGGGCGGTGTCCTCGACGAAAACGCTGTCCGGATAGGCGTCGAGCGGGGACAGTTCGACAACGGTCGCGCCGGTTTCCTTCAGCGTGGCGATATAAGCCTCGTGATGCGCCAGCATCAGCGCCAGATCGGGGTTGCCGGTGTCCACCGCGCGCAGGCCCTTGGTGATGCTGGGGGCCGGGCGGCGGGTGATCGCATGGGTGAAATGGGTGGAAAAGGACATGGGGCCGTGCTCGTCTGGGTCTGGAACGGGTGTCGCATTCCGTTTGCGTGCATGCAAGGGGCGGGCGCTGCGTGGGTGGGGACGGTTTTCAAAATGAGCGCTGACGCGCAAGCCTTTTGTCTCGCCTCTCTTGCGTGAAGGACGCAAGAGAGGCTCGGGCTGGGTCAAGTTTCCAATGACAGCGCGGTGGCCAGGCTGTTGCGCTGGTCGGTGATCAGGGCGTCGGCCTTAAGATGCAGCGACGTGCCGTGCCGGATAGGGCGGTTCAGCGCGCCTGAGAGAAGGCTGAGGCCACCGGTCCTGCAAAGGGTGGCGACGCCGCTGCGCGACAGGCCTAGAAACCCGGAGAGGCACCGGTCGAGCCGGTCGCCCACTGGGTGTGGAACGCAAAGGGTGACGCTGAGGTCAGACCAATCGAGGGGCAGGGCCGGGGTACAGCGGGCCCTGACGCCGGAGGGTTGGTCGATGCGGGTCGCATGCCGCTTGAGACTCGCAAGATCGAAGAGATGCCGGCGAACCCAGTACGGGTCGCTGTGGGTCATCGCCTGCAGGTCGGCAGGCGCGATGGCGGCCACGGGGACGCGGTCGACAAGCGGCAGGTTCCAGGTCGCCGCGCAGCGGGTGCAGTTGTAGATCAGCCAGGCGTCGAGCCGCCGCCCGTTCGCATTGAGCCGGACCTTGCCCGTGGGACGGAAGGCGCGGGGTGTGCCGCAGTGGGCGCAAGGATGCCAGGGTTCGGGCGGGCAGAGGGGTTCGATGTGCCAAAGACATGAGAGGATGCCGGTCATGGGCCAGGGACCTTCCAGACGGAAGTTCGCCAGCGGGACGGCAGAGAGACCCCGTCATGGGGCCGGACAGGCGGGAACCTTCAGGACGCACAGGCAAAGCGCGGGGGGCGACGCCGATCCGGTCTCGACCCGTGCGCCGCTGCGAACAGATGCGGGGCCGGACCAGGCAATGGCCGTCCGGAGCCCCGGGGTTCGGGCAGTGCAGGCGAGACCGGCGTTACGACGGCAAGATGAGATCCCGAGGGCTGTTGCGCTGTGTGAGGCTAGCGGCTTTTCCGCTGGCTGTCACCCTGCCCCTTGCGCCGGGGGCTGCGAGGGATAGCCTTGGGCGGCGCCGTCTGAGGTCGACGCGTTCGGGCAGGGGACCTTCGAAGCATGCGACAGACCGGCGACCGCATCCGCCATGCGGTTCTTTTCGAAATGGTCGCTCTGCTTCTGGTCGCGCCTTTGGGCGGGCTGGTCTTCGGCGTGGGGATTGGCCAGTTCGGGGTGGTGGCGGTGGTCAGCACGACGATCGCCATGGTGTGGAACTATCTCTACAATCTGGGGTTCGACCACGCTTTGGTCCGGCAGGGCCATTCCTTGAAGAAAACGCTGCGGGTGCGGATCGTTCATGCCCTTCTGTTCGAGGCCGGGCTGCTGGCGGTCCTGGTCCCGTTCATCGCCTGGTATCTGGCAGTGCCGCTGGTGCAGGCTTTCGTGATGGATGTCTCACTGGCCGGGTTCTACCTGGTCTATGCCTTTGTCTTCAATTGGGCCTATGATCTGGCCGTGCCGATCCCGGAGAGCCGTACGCGATGACGATCACACATGAGGCCGAGCTTGACGGGCTGAAGGCCATTGGCCGGATCGTCGCCAACACCCTGCAGGGCATGGCGCAGGCGATGGAGCCGGGGATGACGACGGGCGAGCTTGACGGGATCGGCCGGGCGATGCTGGAGGCTGTGGGCGCGTATTCGGCGCCAGAGGTGACCTATGACTTTCCGGGGGCGACCTGCATCAGTGTGAACGAAGAGATCGCGCATGGCATTCCGGGCGACCGGGTGCTGCAGGCGGGCGATCTGGTGAACATCGATGTCTCGGCGGTAAAGGACGGGTTCTTTGCCGATACCGGGGCCAGCTTTCCCCTGGGGGAGGTGATGCCCCGGGTGGCGCGGCTGTGCCGGGACGGGCGGCGCGCGATGGAGGCGGGTATTGCCGCGGTCGGGCACGGGCGGCCGCTGTCGGGGATCGGGAAGGCGGTCGGGCGGTTTGCGGCCAGTCGCGGCTATACGCTGATCCGCAACCTGGCCAGCCATGGGGTTGGCCGCGCGTTGCACGAATACCCCGAAGAGGTGGCGACCTGGCCGAACCGCGACCGGCGGCGCATCCATCGCGGGCTGGTCTTGACGGTGGAGCGGGCGGGCCGCGACGGCTGGACGCTTTACGCCGAACCAAGGGCGCTGGCGGTACAGTATGAGCATACCGTGGTGGCAACCGACCGCGGCGCGCTGATCGTCACGCGGCCGGGCTGAGGCCTGGTCACCCGGCCCAGGGCAGCGTCAGCGCGGGATGGAAGACCCAGCGCCACCAGGCATGGTCCAGGAACTGTCCGGCAAGGATCAGGAAGGCCATTGCCAGGGTGAAGGCCATGGCCAGTGCATACCAGAGCAGTGTCAGGATGCGAGACCGGGTCTGGGCTGGGGTTGCGGCCTCTGATGCCTGGGTGCCGTCCCAGAGCCCGGGCTTTAGCGCAGCGGCGCGGGGGGCTGCGCGCAGGTAGATGCGGGTGGCAAGCGCCCGGGTGATCCAGACTGTGACGAAGGCGAGCGCGGCAAGGGCAAGGGTGATCTGGCCTTGAAGATCGGCCAGTTCTTCGGCCGTCAGGTCCTCGATCCCCGGCGCCCAGGCGGTGGAGGTGGTGATCAGCCCGCGCGCACCGAAGAAGGGGACGGCGAAGATCAGGGTGACCAGCGATAGTGCCGGAATTCGCCAGCCGGATTGGGCGATAAGGCCACGCAGGCGGCGGAGGTCGAAGGCGGCAGAGAGGCGGTCCTCTGTGCCAAGATGGGCCAGCATCAGGGGCAAGGCGGGCAGGATCAGGGCCGCGAGAAGGGCCCCGAACAGGAAGACCGAGGGGCCGACGAAGGCCTGCTCATACCCTTTGTTGAACGAGTTTTCCCATCCCGCCCACCAGGCGCCCAGCCAGAGAAGCGTGAAGGGCAGCGTCCAGGCCAGAAGCGCGGTCAGCGCCATGATCCCGCTGCGGATGTTGGCGGCCAGGCCCCCGAGCGCACGGGCAATGCGACCGGTTGGTCGGGCGTTTGCCTCACGCGGGCCAAGAATCCAACCGGGGGCTTCCTCGGCGGCACCAAAGGCAGAGCGGGCGCGGTGGCCGGAGCGGCGGGTCAGCCAGCCAAGCGCAATGATGGCGGTCACCGGGCCGGTGCAGAGGAGTGTGCCGATCCCGGCATTCAGGACCAGATGCCCCAGCCGGGCAAGGCGTCCGGGGCCATAGGCGGGTCGGGTGAGGGCGGTCATTGGCGGTTCTCGCAAAAGGGGCGGTCTTTCTGCGAAAGATCTGGACGTGCAGCAGGTAATCCTTCGCAAATGAATCCAAGGCGCTCGCGGGTCATAGGAATGCTCCCTCGATGGCGATGCCCTCAGCACGATCGGCCCTGAATCCCATGGCGGCGGCGATGGTGGGGGCGATGGCGGACTGGTCGACAGGGCGATCGATCACGCCGCGCCCGATGCCGGGGCCGAAGATGACTGCCCAGGTCTCATGCGCGGAGCGTGAGTTAAAATGGTGCTGGAACGGCACATCGGCCAGGGGGTTGGCGTCGCGGCCACAGTCGGGTGTGATCACGAACACGGTGTTGTCGCGGTAGAACGGGTCGGCATCCGCCGCTGCCACCAGCCGCTGCAGGCCTTCATCGATGATCGCGATGGCGCGGGTGTAGTGGCTGGGGTTGCCCCAGTGGACATAGTCGGGGTCCTGATAGTTCACCATCAGGAAACGCGGCTTCAGTTCTGCCATGGCGCGGACCGAAAGCTCTGTCAGTAGCCGGTCGCCGCGCGGGTTCTTCAACCCGGTATCGCCATAGGCCTGGCGCCAGCGCGCCCAGAAGGCCTCGACCTCGGGCGAGGGGTCGGGGGTTGCGCCGCGCGCGTCCTTGGCCAAAAGCTCCTCGCGTTCCGCCTGGATCTGCAACAGCCGATCTTCTGGCAGCTTGCCCTCGGCCAACTGCATCTTCGTGCGGTAAAGCTTGTAGCGGTGAAGGCTCAGCATCTCGGACCGGAACTCGATGCCGTAGTGATCGCCGGTGCCGACGGTGAAGAACTCTTCCTGCGGGCGGTCCTCGCCATTGACCAGAAGGACCTGGTGCGAAGGAATGTCGAAAGCGCGGCGGAGGTATTCGAAGAGCGTGGGTTCGGTCGGCTCCAGCCGGTCGTTGAAGACGGCGGACAGCTCGCGGTAGGCTAGGTAACGCCCGGTCAGAAGATTCAGCGTGCCCTCGGCGTGGGATGTGTTCACACCTTCCAGCTTGTCGATGCGCAGGTCCGGGATGAAGGTGCCGCGCGGCGCAAGCGTGTGGCGCAGGTAGGGAGCCCAGGTTGCTGCCTCGTCTATCGTTTCGGCCCGCCGGACCCCGCCGCCAAAGCGAACCAGGATGACATTCGGCCCCTTGTAGGACGTCTGGGACAAGGCAGGCAGGGGTGCTGCCAGACTGGCGGCAAGGCCCATCGATCCAAGGGTGAAGCTGCGGCGGTCCATCGGCGGCTCCTGTGGTTGTTAATGGTATTAACATTGCATGAGTCGCGTCGTCTGGCGAGCGTTTTTTTCAGGGCCATTGCGCAGCGGCAGAGAGGCGCCAGTACCCATGGCACCCACCAGGACGCGCCAGCGGTCCCAATCGGTCGGGTCGGGGACGACTGCCAGTTGCCGCGCAAAAGGCGGCAGGCCGGGACGGACTGGCCGCGCGCCGGTGGAGCTGCTCTCGCGCGTCGGAAGGAAGCTTTAGCCCCAGGGCGAGAGCGAATCCCGGAAGGCCGCCGCGGCAGCGGTCAGGGGCAGGGAGGAGCGCCGCGCGCGGGGGCAGCCTGAAGAACCACGCCCCTGCCCGACACGGCAAGGTCCGACCCGGGTCCGGGCCACCGGGGTCCAATTGAAATCTCCGATCCAGAGGACTGGGACCAGAAGCGGTCTTCCGCTCTTGCCTGTCACAGCGACAAGATAGGCGGAAAGGGATGGTGCAACGCGCCAACTCTAGGGACCATCTCGCACCGCTGAGACGAGCATGAGGCGGCGGCCCTGCCTGGAGAAAGGCTTGTTCGATGAGAGGCGAGGGGTTAGCCCGTCACTGGAACAGAAAGCGGCGCAAAGGCCGAGGCTCAGTAAAGGGATGCGGAAAATAAGGGTTGACTACATGGTTATGTGAAAAGCTGTGCCACTTCACAACAGCAGACGGGCCAGAAACACACCCAGATCATGGTGGAGAGGCCGCGCCAGAAGGGCGAGATGGTGGGCGACCCTGGAATCGAACCAGGCATGGGTCGCCCCGGGGGAGTTACAGTCCCCTGCCGCACCTTGCAGCTCGTCGCCCGCCGGGGGGTCGTGTACTCAAGGGTCAGAGGGGCGTCAAGGGTGGATCGCGGAAGATTTCGGCTTGCATCGGGCCGGTCCGCCGCGCAAAGGTCCGGTCTGGTTTTTCCGGGACTATGCATGAAAGCGGGCGCATGAGAGCGGGTGGAAAGAAGCCGGCCTGGGTCGTGGACAAGGAACGCGGCGAAAAGCGCGAGGCGCGGGAAACCGTGTGGCTTTTCGGGCTGCACGCCGTGCGCGATGCGCTGGTCAATCCCCGCCGCGACAAGCTGCGGCTGGTGGTGACGAAGAATGCGCTCGACAAGCTGGAAGAGGCGGTCGCGGTCTCGGGCCTTGCGCCCGAGGTGGTTGAGCCACGCCGCTTTGATGTGCCGATCGATCCGGGGTCGGTCCACCAGGGCGCGGCGGTCGAGGTCAAGGCGCTGAACTGGGGCCGCTTTGCCGACGTCTGTGCTGCGGGCGAGGGGCTGCCACTGGTCGTGCTTCTGGACCGGGTGACCGATCCGCACAATGTGGGTGCGATTCTGCGCTCGGCCGAAGTGTTCGGGGCCCGCGCGGTGATCGCGCCGAAGCATCATTCCGCGCCCGAAACCGGGGCTTTGGCTAAGACGGCGAGCGGCGCGCTGGAGCGGCAGCCCTATCTCAAGGTCACCAACCTGGCCGAAGCGATGGAAGAGCTGAAGGCGATGGGCTTTACCCTGATCGGGCTGGACGGCGAGGCCCCGGTGGCGCTGGATCAGGCGGTGGCGGGCGTTGGCGGGCGACCCATAGGGCTTGTCCTAGGGGCGGAAGGTCCGGGCCTGCGGGAAAAGACGCGCGAAACTTGCGATGTGCTGGCGCGCATCCCCTTTGCCGGGGCCTTCGGCAGCCTTAACGTGTCGAACGCGGCGGCCGTGTCGCTTTATGCCGCAAGCGGGGCGCTGGCCCGATGATCACGACTCTGCGACAGGTCTTTAACGGGGCGTCCAGCTTTCTAAATCAAGTAGTGGAGGCACGGGCCGGAACCCCGTCCTTGACTTCACTGTCCCTCGTTCCGCGACTTGGCGCCTGAGGTTTTCTTGGGCGCCATTTTCTTTTCGGAGGTCCCATGCCAAGCGACGCTGATATCCGTGACATCCTGACATCGGTGAAGACGATCGCGCTGGTGGGGTGGTCGCCGAAGCCGGATCGCCCGAGCCACCGGGTGGCCGAATTTCTCAAGCGAAAAGGCTATCGGGTGATCCCGGTGAACCCTGGCCATGCGGGGCAGACAGCCCTGGGCGAGACCGTGGTGGCGACGCTGGCCGAAGCAGGGCCGGTGGACATGGTCGACATCTTTCGCCGAAGCGAGGAGGCGGGGGCCGTCGCCGATGAGGCGGTCCGCCTGGGTGTCAAGGTTGTCTGGATGCAGATTGGCGTGGTGGACGAGGCCGCCGCCTCGCGCGCGCGGAATGCCGGGCTGAAAGTGGTGATGAACCGCTGCCCTGCGATCGAGATCCCGCATCTGGGGCTGTAAGCGCCGGAATGTTCAAAAATTCCGGCTTGGAGCCTTTGAAGGCTCCGGTCCTGTTTCTTTGAAGAAACCGATCAGCGCGCGGCTTTTTCGGCTATGCCCGAAGTTCCTTCGCGACGCTCCAGTTCGGCCAGCACATCGTCAAGCGTCACGTCCCGGGCGGCGAGCATGACGAGCAGGTGGTAAAGGACATCCGCGGCCTCCAAGGTCAGCCGGGCGCGGTCGCCCTTAACGGCTTCGATGATCGCCTCGATGGCCTCTTCGCCGAACTTCTCGGCGCATTTCTCCGGCCCTTTGGCGAGGAGTTTTGCGGTCCAGGAGGTCTCTGGATCGGCCGCCTTGCGGGCGGCGATGGTGGCGGCAAGGCGGTCAAGCGTCATGTCAGCCTCACGGGGATGCCCGCAGCGGCCATATGGGCCTTGGCCTGGCCGATGGTAAAGGTGCCGAAGTGGAAGATCGAGGCGGCGAGGACGGCGGAGGCGTGGCCTTCGGTGATTCCTTCGACCAGGTGGTCGAGCGTGCCGACGCCACCGCTGGCGATCACGGGGATGTCGACGGCATCTGCGATGGCTCGGGTGAGGGGCAAGTTGAACCCTGCCCGGGTGCCGTCCCGGTCCATGGAGGTGAGGAGGATTTCCCCGGCCCCTTTGGCGGCGACGGTGCGGGCGAAGCCTATGGCGTCGATGCCGGTGGCGCGGCGGCCGCCGTGGGTGAAGATCTCCCACCGGCCGGGTTCGACGGTCTTGGCGTCGATGGCGACGACGATGCACTGGCTGCCGAAGCGGTCGGCGGCTTCGGCCACCACCATCGGGGCGAGCCACGGCGGCGGAGTTGAAGCTGACCTTGTCGGCCCCGGCGAGGAGGAGCTTCCGGACGTCCTCGGGCGTCCGCACGCCGCCGCCGACGGTGAGGGGCATGAAGCACTGTTCGGCGGTGCGGGTGACGAGGTCGTACATGGTGGACCGGTTGTCCTCGGTCGCCATGATGTCGAGAAAGCAAAGCTCGTCCGCGCCGGCGGCATCGTAGGCCTTCGCGGCCTCGACCGGGTCGCCGGCATCCACCAGATCGACGAAGTTCACACCCTTCACCACGCGGCCGTCGGCCACGTCGAGGCAGGGGATGATGCGGGTCTTGAGCATGGGGGCAGGAATGCCGCGCGGGGGGCAGAAAAGCAAGCGGGTTTGAATCGGGGGCTGTCCACGGTGGACACTTCCGGATTCCATTTTGGAATCAGCGTCTTGCACGTGGGCGTTTACCGTTTGGAAACCCGATGGTTAACCGGGGGTCGCCATCCTTGCCACCGCCCCGCGCGAGATCAGGATGTGGAAGGGCATGACGAGACGCAGGTAGGCGCGGCCCCAGACATTGTGCGGATGGACCCAGGTTGACATGTAGAGCCGCCCGTCCTGTCGGATCACACCGATACGGAAGTTCAGGTGCTTGTCGTCGGTGCCGAGGATCAGCTCGTCCTCGGTCTCAAGGCAGGTCGGGAAGATCGGCTCTTCGGCGGTGCCGGTCTTGAGGCCGAAGGGCCGGACCAGACTGTTGCGCACGCGCAGGAGGGCGTCGGCCCAGCCGGGGAGGGCGAGGCCTCGGTCTGCGGCCTCACGCGGGGTGAGGGTGGAGGGGACCGAGTAGCAGTCGAGGAAGTCGCCGGGCTCGTGCAAGGACCAGAGCGAGGAGGCGCGGGGAAGGGTGTCGGTGCGGACCATTGGGAGAGGGTGCGCCCTTGCCTGGGAAATGGACATGAGGCGGGAGGTCGCAGGGACCGCTCGTCGGTGGACTTCGTCCCTCCTCGCTGCGGCAAAGGGGATTTGCGACGAGGAGACGAAGTCGAACGAGGAGCGTTGCGTCGCAGGCCCCCCGATGCTTTCCTTCCGCGCATGACCAAGCTGGTTCTCTTGCACCGCGCGGATTCGATCTACGAGGACGTGCCGGATGAACGTTACGATTTCCCGCGCGCCTATCTGAAGGCGGTCGAGGCGGGAGTGGGCGATTGGGCGGTCTACTATGAGCCGGTGAAAGCGGGCCCGCGTGGCTATTTCGCGGTGGCGAAGATTGCGCAAGTGATCCCGAATTCGCGGGTGGAGGGTCGGTTCCTGGCGCTGATGGAGCCGGGGAGCTATCTGGAGTTCGACCGGGATGTCCCCAGGCTGGAAGGCGGTCGACCCTGGGAGGCCGCGCTGATGGATGCGGACGGGCTGCCAAAGTCCGGTGGGGCGCAGCAGTTGGCGGTGCGGCGTTTGCCGGAGGCGGAGTTCACCGCGATCGTTCGGGCGGGGCTGCCCGATGATCTGGAGCGGCAGGAGGCCAACCTCTACGGGCCGGGGCTGGCCGAGCCGGTCGTTCCCTTCGAACGCCCGGTCATTGAACGGCTGGTGAGCCGCCCATATCGCGACGTGGCGTTCCGGCGGAAAGTGCGCGCGGCCTATGACTTTCGCTGCGCGATGTCGGGTCTGCGGCTGCGGAACGGGGGCGGGCGGCCCGAGGTCAATGCCGCGCATATCCGTCCGGTGGAGCGGCAGGGCAGTGATTCCGTCCGCAATGGCCTGGCCTTGTCGGGGACGCTGCACTGGATGTTCGACCGGGGGCTGATCTCGGTCGCGGACGACCATTCGATCCTGGTGTCGCGCAACAAGGTTCCGCGTGAGGTGTCGGATCGGTTGATCGTGGGCTCAGGGCGGCTGGTCTTGCCTGTTGACAAGCGCAACTGGCCGCATCCGGATAACCTGCGCTGGCATCGGGAGAATGTCTTTGGGCAGGTGGCGCTAAATGGTGCTGCACCGTGGGAGTGAGCGCTTTTTGAGTGGCGGCCCCCCACCCCCCTCTCCTCCCAATTGAGGGGGAGGGGAGGCACTTTGCTGTGGCGGTGGGCGTGGGGATTGACCGGGCGTTTGATGTGCCTTTATGTTAAGTATGTTTACATAAGGGTGGGTCATGGAAGCGCTGCGGTATCTGGGCCTGTCCCTCTGTCTGGGCGGGCTGACCGTCTGGGGGTCGGAGAATCTGTTCTGGTCGATGCCCTCGGCGGACCTGACGCCGCTGCAATGGGTGCTGACGGTGGTCGCCTACAGCACCGCCTCGGCGGTGGCGCTGTCGGCGGTGATATGGGCCGGGGTCGGCGGTTGGCCCGGTGTGTTCCTGGGGGCGGCGCTTGTCGGCTACATGTCGGAAGGGGTGATCGTGGGCACGATCTACCAGCCAAGCCCGCCGCTGTTCTATCTGGTCTGGACGCCCTTGGCCTGGCACGCGCTGATCACGGGCGGGGTGGCCCTGGGACTGGGGCGGGCGGGGGCGCGGCTGGGGCCTTGGCGGATGGCGTTGGTCTGGGGGGCCTATGGGCTGTTCGGGGCGTTCTGGGCGCAGTACTGGGTGTCCGAGCGGTCGGATCTGGTGGGGGGGCTGCGGCTTGCGGTCTATCTGGTTGGCTGCGGGTTGGTGGTGGTGCTGGCGCATGTTGTGATGGACCGAATGGGCAGCCTGCCGCGCCCGTCGCGCTGGGTCTTGTGGATTGCGCCGGGGATTGCGGCGGCAGTCTGGGTTCTGCAATCGGTGGCCGACCCGAACCCGATGCGGGTGGTTTTGCCGTTGATCCTGGCGCTGATCCTGTGGGTGATGTGGCGGCTGGGGGACCGGTCGCGGCCCGTCAGTCTGGGGGTGCCGGTGCCGGTCTGGCAGCACGGGCTGTTCCTGATCGCGCCTGCGGTCGTGGTCCTATTGGCCCCCTTAGCTTGGGCGCAGGGCTGGGGGACGCTGGAGGCGAACTGGATCGTGGCGGTGCTGTCGGTCCTCGGGTCGGTGTTCTGGCTGGGGCGGCTAGTGTGGCGGGCCGCTCGTCGGTGACTTCGTCCCTCCTCGCTGCGCTCCGGCGACGAGAAGCCGAAGGCGCACGAGGAGCTATGCCTTTAGCGCCTTCAGCGCCTGCGCCAGGTCGATGGCCCCGTCATAAAGCGCGCGGCCGGAGATTGCCCCAGCGATGACGCCAGTGTCGCGGAGCGCGATGAGGTCCTCCATCCGGGAGACGCCGCCCGAGGCGATGACGGGGATCGTCACGGCGCGGGCCAGCGCCTCGGTCGCCTCGATGTTCGGGCCCTGCATGGCGCCGTCGCGGTCGATGTCGGTGTAGATGATCGCGGCCACGCCCGCGTCCTCGAACGACCGGGCAAGATCGGTGGCCATGACGTCGGTTTCCGTCGCCCAGCCCTTGGTCGCGACGCGGCCCTTGCGGGCGTCGATGCCGACGGCGACGCGGCCGGGGAAGGCTTTCGCGGCCTGACGCACAAGGGCTGGGTTTTCGACGGCGACGGTGCCAAGGATGACGCGGGAGAGGCCCTTTTCCAGCCACATCGCGATAGTGGCCATGTCGCGGATGCCGCCGCCAAGCTGGGCGGGGACGGTGACGGCCTTCAGGATGGCATCAACGGCGGCAGCGTTCACGGGTTGGCCCGCGAAAGCGCCGTTTAGGTCGACGAGGTGGAGCCATTCACACCCGGCGGCCTGGAACTTCAGCGCCTGGGCGGCGGGGTCATCGCCGAAGACGGTGGCCTCTGACATCTCGCCGCGCAACAGGCGGACGCAATGGCCGTCCTTCAGGTCGATGGCGGGGTAAAGGATCATTGCTGGCTCCCGGTCTGGTCGGGCGGTCTTTGGCACGGAGGCGCCGGAATGAAAAGCGGGCAAAAGCGACCCCACGTCACGCTTGATCGGATTTGCGAGGAGAGCAATGTCGCGGACAGGGAGATTGCGGAGGAGGAGCGCAAGATGAAGGTTTTCGCGATTGCCGCGGCGCTGGCCGTGTTCGGGACAGGCGCTTTTGCCGATCCGGTGGAAGGCATCTGGCAGACCAGGAAGGATGACAACGGCAACTATGGTCATGTGCAGATCAAGGCCTGCGGTCCGGCCTTCTGCGGCACATTGATCAAGGCGTTCAACGGCGAAGGGAAAGAGATCGAAAGCCCGAATGTCGGGCGGCAGATCGTCTGGGACATGGTGCCCTATGCCGATGGGCTGTACGACGACGGGCAGATCTATTCGCCAGACCGCGACAAGACCTACAACGGCGACATGACTCTGGCCGGGAACAACCTGTCGGTCCGGGGCTGCGTGCTGGGCATCTGTCGCGACGGCGGCACCTGGAAACGGGTGAAGTAGCGCGTTCCGGGTCGCCTTTGCCCGCAGCGTCGGGCAGGAAGGCGGCATGAAACCGAGCGACTGGATCCTTCTGTGGACCCTCTCCCTGCTGTGGGGTGGGTCCTTTCTTTTCAACGAACTGGCGCTGACCGGGCTGCCCGTGGTCAGCATCGTCTGGGGCCGGGTGGCGCTGGCGGCAGTGGTGCTGGCGCTGGTCGTCAAGGCATCGGGGCAGGGGATGCCTGTGCGGGCGGTCTGGCCCGCGTTGGCGGTGATGGGGGTCTTGAACAACCTGGTGCCCTTCACGCTGTTCGTTCTGGCGCAGGGCCAGATCACCGGGGCGCTGGCAAGCGTTCTGAACGCGACGACTCCGCTGTTCACCGTGCTGGTGGCGCATCTAGCCACGCAGGACGAGCGGTTGACGCCGGGCAAGGCCGCAGGCGTGGGTCTGGGCTTTGCGGGCGTTCTTGCCATGATGCTGGGCGAGGACCTGGGGGGTGAGCTTCTGGCGATCCTTGCCTGCCTCGGGGCGGCCCTGTCCTATGGGCTGGCAGGGGTCTGGGGGCGGCGGTTCAAGGCGGCGGGGCTTGCGCCGTTGCAGACGGCGGCGGGGGTGCTGATCTGCAGCACTGTGATCCTGACGCCGGTGTGGCTGGTGGTCGACCGGCCTTGGGCGCAGGCCGTCCCCGGCTGGACGCCGGTGCTGGCGGTGGTGGCGCTGGCGGTGCTGTCCTCGGCTGTGGCGTACTTGATCTTCTTCCGCATCCTGGCGCGCGCCGGGGCAGTGGCGATTTCGCTGGTCACCTTTCTGATCCCGTTCAGCGCGGCGGGCCTGGGTTGGCTGGTCCTTGGCGAGCGGCTGGAGGCGCGGCATTTCCTGGGCCTGGCGCTGATCCTGGGGGGCCTTGCCGTGATCGAGCGGGCGCGCAGGGCCTAGCCGAAGACTGACCAGCCGGTGCGGCGGGCAAGCATCTCCAGCGCCTCGGTGCCAAGCTGCGAGTTGCCTTGCGGGTTCAGCCCCGGCGACCAGACCGCGATCGAGGCGCGGCCCGGGGCGATGGCCAGGATGCCGCCGCCCACCCCGGACTTCCCCGGCAGGCCAACGCGGAAAGCGAATTCGCCCGAGCCGTCATAGTGGCCGCAGGTGAGCATCAGCGCGTTGATCCGGCGGGCGCGTTCCGGGGCAATGAGGTGCTGGAGGCCCGCAAGAAAACGGCCTGCGCGGGCGAGTTGGTTGACGCTCATCGTAACGGCACATTGGTGGAAATAGGCGCCGAGAACATGGTCCGGCGGGTTTGTCAGGTTGCCGTGGGCCTTCAGGAAGTGCGCCAGCGCAAAATTGCGGTGGCCGGTTTCGGTTTCGGACCGGGCAACAGCGCGGTCGATGTGGATGTCTTCATCCGCCGCCGCAGTGCGCAGGAAGGTCAGAAGTTCGGCCAGGTATTCCTTGGGTGGGCGCTGCCCGAGAGCCGCATCGGTGGTGACAATGGCGCCTGCGTTGACGAAGGGGTTTCGGGGAATGCCGCCTTCGCTTTCCAGCTGCAGGATCGAATTGAAAGCAAGGCCCGAAGGTTCGCGCCGGACGCGGGTCCAAAGCTGGTCGCCCAAGCGGCCCAGCGCGATGGCAAGGGCAAAGACCTTGGACACCGACTGGATCGAAAAGGGCGTGGCGCTGTCCCCGGCAGACAGTTGCGTGCCGTCGGCCAGGCAGATGGAGATGCCGAACTGGGCTGGGTTCACGGCAGCAAGCTCGGGGATATAGTCCGCAGGCTGGCCCCGGTCGGTGCGAGCGGCCATGTCGGCGGCGATTTCGGACAGGGTCTCGTGAAGGTTCACGGCGTCCAGCGGAGGAAGTTGCCGATCAGGCGCAGGCCCGCAGCCTGGCTTTTTTCGGGATGGAACTGGGTGCCGATGATGTTGTCCCGGCCCACGATGGCGGTGACGGGTTCGCCATAGTCGCAGAAGGCCACCCGGTGCGCGGGGTGGGTCAAGCGGAAGTGGAAGGAGTGGACGAAATAGGCGTGGTCGCCGGTGGTTATGCCATCGAGGACCGGATGGGGGCGTTCGACGATCAGGTCGTTCCAGCCCATGTGCGGAACCTTCAGCGCGCGGTCGGTGGGGTCGATCTTCACTACATCGCCGGGAATCCAGCCGAAGCCGGGGGTCTCACGGTATTCGTGACCGCGCGAGGCAAGCATTTGCATGCCGACGCAAATGCCGAGGAAGGGGCGGGCGCGGCGGGTGACGGCCTCTTCTATGGCCTCGAAAAGCCCGCCGTAGGACCCAAGCGCCGCGCGGCAGGCCGGGAAAGCCCCGTCGCCAGGGAGCACGATGCGGTCGGCGCGGGCCACATCCTCGGGGCGGGAAGTGACGAGGATATCGCCGCCGCCAACCTCCATGCTCATGCGCTGGAAGGCCTTCTCGGCCGAGTGCAGGTTGCCGGAATCGTAGTCGACAAGGACGGTCAGCATATCTTCATTATCCGGTGCGCGGGCGGAAGCGGCGGAGCCTCCGGCGGGGATATTTCTGGCAAAGATGAAAGGCTAGAGTGCGCCCTTGGTGGACGGAAGGCCCGGGTTGCGGGGGTCGGGTTCCACGGCCTGGCGCAGGGCGCGGGCGACGGACTTGAACGTGGCCTCGGCGATGTGGTGGCTGTTCAGGCCGTGCTTCTGGTCGACATGCAGGGTGATGCCGCCGTGGGTGCTGAAGGCCTGGAAGAATTCGCGCACAAGCTCGGTATCGAATGTGCCGATCTTCTGGGTCGGGAAGCCCACGGTCCAGATGAGGTAGGGCCGCGCCGAGAGGTCAAGCGCGGTGGCGATCTGGGCGTCGTCCATGGCGAGGGCAAAGTGGCCGTAGCGGCGGATGCCGACTTTGTCGCCCAGGGCGCGCGTCAGGGCCTGGCCAAGCGCTATCCCCACGTCTTCAACGGTGTGGTGGTCGTCGATGTGCAGATCGCCCTTTGCGCGGACGGTCAGGTCGATCAGGCTGTGGCGGGCCAGCTGGTCCAGCATGTGGTCGAAGAAGCCGACCCCGGTCTGGCAGTCATAGCTGCCGGTGCCGTCAAGGTTGATCGAGACGCTGATCTCGGTCTCGGCTGTCTTGCGGGTGATCTCGGCCTTGCGCATGGACACCTCCAGCTTTGCCAGATGGCTGGTAAACACTTGAGCCTCATGGGGCAAGTCCCGCAAACGCAAAAGGGCCCCCGCAAGGGAGCCCTCTGGCTGGTCCGACTGGAGCGGGCGATGAGATTCGAACTCACGACCCTAACCTTGGCAAGGTTATGCTCTACCCCTGAGCTACGCCCGCGCCGGTACGCGAAGATTTTTGTGCGCGGCCCGGGTGGAACAGCCCGAATCCGCATGGCGCAAACCGCCCATCAGCGCCTTTGCAGCTGCGGCGTCAATGGCCTCTGCGCGTGCAGTAAAATCGGCGTGAGGAATGCTTCCCCTGGGTCCGACTCATCTTGGATTCCCTTTTCTTTTGAATAGGTTCCGCCGCGAAGGCAGGAACGCCTTCTTGCGCGGCAACACATTCTGCATTGCCGCAAACATGAGGAAAGACCATGACCAAATTCGCTCTCGTTCTGGCCGCTTCGGCCCTGACCGCCACTGCTGTCTTCGCGCAGGACGCGGCCCCGGAAGTCGTTGACACCGATGCCAACGGCACCTTCTCGCTGGTGGAAGTGCAGGCTGTCTATGCCAACGTGACCGAAGAGACCTTCAAGGCTGCGGACACCGACGCCTCGGGCGAGTTGTCGGCGGAAGAGCTGAAGGCCGCTGTCGACGCGGGCGCCTTCGCGGCCTGATTTCTGGCAATTCCGGAACAGGGGCCGTCCTTCGGGGCGGCCCTTTGTCATTTCGGGGAACCGCAAAGGGTCTGCGGGGTTGGTTCGGCATGAAGCGGCGCGGATCGCGCTGCCCAACCAGAAGGAGACCCGAGATGAACAACGATCAGATCGCCGGCAAGTGGAAGCAGATGAAGGGCGAGGCCAAGATCATGTGGGGCAAACTCACCGATGACGACCTCGACATCGCCGAGGGTCATGCGGACAAGCTGGCCGGCAAGGTGCAAGAGCGCTACGGCAAGACCAAGGAAGAAGCCAAGCGCGAAGTCGACGACTTCCTGTCCAAGTACTGATCCCGCCGGATCGCCGGGGGCCGTCCGTTCGGGCGGCCCTTCTTCATTTCCAGCCGGCGGGAACCGGATCGGCTTCGAACAGCTGGTCAAATGGCGTGTCGCCGAACGCACCCTGTTCGTACATGACCCGCGAGGTGTAGCTGCCCCAGAACAGCCCTGAGGGCGCGGTCATGTGCCAGTCGCTGATCATGGCTTGCGTAAAGGCGACCTCATCGCCCGCCCGCAGATCGCCCAGGGCAACGGGCTCATTTGCCAGCATGCCGGTAAAGCTGCCGTCTTCATGCCGCGCAAAAAGCGAGACCCAGATGTGTTCGACGTCCATTTCGCTGCTGTCGACCGTCGGGAAGCCGACCTTGACCAGAGCCACGTCCGAGCCCTTGCCTTGCGCATCCAGCGCATGGGCCAGGAAGAGCGGCAGGGTCGCCTGCGCCTCGGCAATGGCGGTATTCATCTGGGGATCGTCGGTCGCGTAGTCGATCACCGGGTCCTGAGCCACGGCGGGCGCGGTCAGGGCGAGCGCGGCGATCACTGCGGGAATGAGAAGTCGTTTCAGCCTCATTCCAGTTCCACCAGCAGGTCCTTCGCCTCGATCTGCGCGCCGGGTTGGACGTGGATCGCCTTGACCGTGGCTTCGCGGTCGGCGTGCAGGCCGGTTTCCATCTTCATCGCTTCGATGTTGAGGAGGAGGTCTCCGGCCCGGACCTTCTGGCCGACCGTGACCGCGATCGAGGCGATGGCACCCGGCATCGGTGCGCCGATATGGGCGGGGTTGCCGTCCTGTGCCTTTGGTCGCGCGGCGGTCTTGGCCTTCACGGCGCGGTTTGGCACGCGGATCACGCGGGGCTGGCCGTTCAGTTCGAAGAAGACCTTCACCTCGCCGTCGTCGGTGGTTTCGCCCACGGCCTGCAGGCGGATTTCCAGCGTCTTGCCGGGGTCGATCTCGGCGGAGATCTCGTCGCCCGGCTGCATGCCGTAGAAGAAGGCGAGTGTCGGCAGGACGCGCACGGGGCCGTAAAGGCGGTGGCGGGTGCGGTAGTCCATGAAGACCTTTGGATACATGAGGTAGCCGTTCAGGTCCTCGTCATCCACGGTTTCGCCTTCGGCCTCTTCCGCGCCAAGGCGCAGGTCTTCAGCAAGTTTCGTGCGGGTGGCCTCAAGGTCCACCGGGGGCAGGTGCTTGCCCGGGCGGTCGGTGAGCGGCGTGTCGCCCTTCAGGACCTTCTGCAGGATGCCCTTTGGCCAGCCGCCTGGGGGTTGGCCGAGGTTGCCCTTCAGCATGTCGACCACGCTGTCGGGGAAGGCCACGTCAATGGCGGGGTCTTCGACCTGCGCACGGGAAAGGTTTTGCGCCACCATCATCAGCGCCATATCGCCCACGACCTTGGAGCTTGGCGTGACCTTGACGATATCACCGAACATCTGGTTCGCGTCGGCATAGGCCTGGGCGACTTCGTGCCAGCGTTCCTCCAGCCCAAGGGAGCGCGCCTGCGCCTTGAGGTTGGTGAACTGGCCCCCCGGCATTTCGTGCAGGTAGACCTCGGAGGCAGGCGCGGGGATGCCGGATTCGAAGGCGGCATATTGGGCGCGGACGCCTTCCCAGTAGTTGGAAACCTCGCGGATCGCCTTGATGTCCAGGCCCGTGTCACGCTCGGTGTGCTTCAGCGCCTCGACGATCGAGCCGAGGCAGGGCTGCGAGGTGCCCCCCGAGAACGCGTCCATCGCAGCGTCCACGGCGTCGACGCCTGCATCGCAGGCAGCAAGAATGGTGGCCGCGCCCGCGCCTGAGGTGTCATGGGTGTGGAAGTGGATCGGCAGGCCGACCTCTTGCTTCAGCGCCTTCACCAGGATCCGGGCCGAGGCGGGTTTCAGAAGCCCCGCCATGTCCTTCAGCCCCAGGACATGCGCGCCTGCGGCCTTCAGCTCCTTGCCCATGGCGACGTAGTATTTCAGGTCATACTTGGGCCGCGCGGGGTCCAGAAGGTCGCCGGTGTAGCAGATAACCCAGTTGAGGCTGTCGAAGACGCGGAACACATCGACCCCGGTTTTCGCGGCCTGGGCGACAAAGCTTTGCACGACGTTGTCGGGATAGTTCGTGTAGCCGACCCCGTTGCTGGCCCGCAGCAGCATCTGCGTCATCAGGTTCGGCATCGCCGCACGCAGTTCGCGCAAGCGCTGCCAGGGGCATTCCTGCAGAAAGCGGTAGGCGACGTCAAAGGTCGCGCCCCCCCAGCATTCCACCGACAGAAGCTGCGGCAGGTTCGCGGCGTAGGTCGGGGCCACGCGGATCATGTCGATCGACCGCATCCGGGTGGCGAGGAGGCTTTGGTGCCCGTCGCGCATCGTCGTGTCGGTGATAAGGACCTTCTTCTGCGCCTTCATCCAGTCGGCGACGGCCTGCGGGCCCTTCTGCTCCAAGAGGTTGCGGGTGCCCATCGCCGGTTCGGCCTTGGGCGCGGGGGGCTTCGGGGCCTTTGCCTCGGCATGCGGTTTCGGGCGGCCTGCGGTTTCGGGGTGACCGTTCACCGTGATGTCGGCGATATAGGTCAGGATCTTCGTCGCCCGGTCCTTGCGGCGCTTGAAGTTGAAAATGTTCGTCGCCACGCCCCGGATGCGGAATTCCCGCAGGGCGCGGTCCATGCGGGAGATCGCCTTTTCCGGCGTCTGGGCGTGGGCGGTGACCTTGACCAGAAGCGAGTCGTAGTACCTCGTGATGACCGACCCCGCATAGGCGGTGCCGCCGTCCAGCCGGATGCCGTTCCCGGTGGCGCTCCGGTAGGCGGTGAGGCGGCCGTAGTCCGGGATGAAGTTGTTCAGCGGGTCTTCCGTCGTGACCCGGCATTGCAGGGCGTGGCCGTTCAGCTTGACGTCGGCCTGCGACGCGACGCCGGTCGCCTCTGGCAGGCTTTTGCCCTCTTCGATCAGGATCTGGGCCTGGACGATGTCGATGCCCGTGACCTCCTCGGTCACCGTGTGTTCGACCTGCACCCGGGGGTTCACCTCGATGAAGTAGAACTTGCCCGAATCCATATCCATCAGGAATTCGACGGTGCCCGCGCATTCATAATTCACATGGGACGTGATGCGCTTGGCCATTTCGCAGACGTCTTCGCGCTGCTTCTGTGTCAGGTAGGGGGCGGGCGCGCGTTCAACGACCTTCTGGTTCCGGCGCTGGACGGTGCAATCACGCTCCCACAGGTGCCAGACATTGCCCTGCTTGTCGCCAAGGATCTGCACCTCGACATGCCGGGCGCGCAGGATCATCTTCTCCAGATACCCCTCGCCGTTGCCGAAAGCCGCTTCCGCTTCGCGCCGGCCTTCGCGGACCTTCGCCTCAAGCTCTTCCTCGTTGAGGATCGGTCGCATGCCCCGCCCGCCGCCGCCCCAGGAGGCTTTCAGCATCAGCGGGTAGCCCACTTCCTTGGCCTGGCGCTTGATCTCGGCCATGTCCTCGCCCAGGACTTCGGTCGCGGGGATGACCGGGACGCCCGCCTCGATCGCCACCCGACGCGCCGACGCCTTGTCGCCAAGGGCACGCATCGTGTCGGCCTGGGGGCCGATGAAGGTGATCCCTGCCTGGTCGCAGGCATCGACGAAATCGGGGTTTTCCGACAGAAGCCCATAGCCCGGGTGAATCGCATCCGCGCCCGACATCTTGGCGACGCGGATGATCTCGGGGATACTCAGGTACGCGCCCACGGGCGACAGGCCCTCGCCGATCCGGTAGGCCTCATCCGCCTTGAAGCGGTGGAGGCCCAGCTTGTCCTCCTCGGCATAGACCGCGACAGTCTTCTTGCCCATCTCGTTTGCGGCGCGCATGACGCGGATGGCGATCTCGCCCCGGTTGGCGACAAGGATCTTCTTGAACTCGGGCATATGGGCCTCCCCCAAGGCTGGACGCATGCACCTTACGGGCGCTGCAGTGCAGCGCAAGGGGGATTGCGGCCGTTTCCTCACGGAAATGCGACATAGGGGTGAGGTGTACTGTTAGCGCAAACAACTGTTGGGAGAAAAAGCCAAAGCGTAACTTTCGCCAGGTTCTAGTGAGTCTCCAAGATACCAGCCAAGTCGGGCCTTTGCCTCTTGATCTCTTGGTGAAGGTCCTCCCAACCGGAGTAGTACCTGCTCCAGGAAACCTGCTTGCCGTTTCCATCGGAAATCCGCCACGCATCGCGCCCCTTTTGTTTTAGCTCGGCGACGTCAGACCAATAGATGGTGTTTCGGGTCTTTCCGAGGGGTGGCAACATGACGCTCCTGGGTCCGGTCACCTTTTCAGTGTCCCATATAATGTCAAATTCAGCGCTGCGTCCCGAGAACAGAGCGAAGATCGTCCCTAGAAACATCACCAGCAAAATCCATGCCGCAATGAAAGTCGGATCGCGTGATATTCCGTACAATGAAAAGCCGATGAAACCCAAGCAAAACGCGGTTCCAAGCCATACATAGTTTTTGGACAGTTTGATGCGCTGAGCCTCGGCGCTGGCAGAGGTGCTTTTGCCACGCGATGCCCACACAAACAATGCCGGAATCATGCCAGCAAGCGCGGCAACGGCAAACATGAGTGCAGCATTCTCCACCATCTGCTCCTGTGATAGCCCCGGTACATTCTGGTTGATGCCGTTGATGCCTGCAATAGTACTGGCAGGTTCTCAGAGGCCTGAACAATCCGCGAACGCGGGTCTTTCCCTGCGGGCGGATGCGTATATACTGGCAGACATGAACGCCTGGGATGAAGATGAGGCCTTTGCCGCCGCCGCAGCCCCCGTGCCGCTGTCCCAGCGCGCGATGGCGTCTCGTGGTGCGCCCTATCTGGACGATCTGAACCCGGCGCAACGGGCGGCAGTTGAGGCGCTGGACGGCCCACTCCTGATGCTCGCGGGCGCGGGGACGGGCAAGACCAAGGCGCTGACAGCGCGGATCGTGCATCTGCTGCGGCAGGGGCGGGCGCGGCCGAACGAGATCCTGGCCGTGACCTTCACCAACAAGGCCGCGCGCGAGATGAAGGAACGCGTCGGTCGCCTGCTGGGTGAGGTGGCCGAGGGGATGCCCTGGATGGGCACCTTCCACTCGCTGAGCGTGAAGATCCTGCGGCGGCACGCAGAGCTGGTCGGGCTCAAGCCGAACTTCACCATCCTGGACACGGACGACCAGTTGCGCCTGTTGAAGCAGTTGGTGCTGGCAGCGAATATCGACGAAAAGCGCTGGCCGGCGCGGCTTCTGGCCAGCCTGATCGACAGCTGGAAGAACCGCGCCTGGACGCCAGAAAAGGTGCCCTCGTCCGAGGCTTCGGCCTACAACAACCGCGGGACCGAGCTTTACGAGGCCTATCAGGATCGCCTGAAAACCCTGAATGCGGTGGATTTCGGCGACCTCTTGCTGCACTGCGTGACGATCTTCCAGACGCATCAGGACGTGCTGGAGCAGTACCAGCGCTGGTTCCGCTACATCCTTGTCGACGAATACCAGGATACGAACGTCGCCCAGTACCTCTGGCTGCGGCTTCTGGCCCAGGCGCACAAGAACATCTGCTGCGTGGGCGACGACGACCAGTCGATCTACGGCTGGCGCGGG
>JALOTD010000116.1 GCA_025458105.1 Tabrizicola sp.
TCGCCTTCGAAGGCGAGGATGTGGGTGCAGAGGCGGTCGAGGAAGAAGCGGTCGTGGCTGATGATGATCGCGCAGCCGGCGAAGTCTTCGATGGCGGCTTCCAGCGCCTGCAGGGTTTCCACGTCAAGGTCGTTGGTCGGTTCGTCGAGGAGAAGCACGTTGCCGCCGGATTTCAACAGCTTGGCCATGTGGACGCGGTTGCGTTCCCCGCCGGACAGGAGGCCGACCTTCTTCTGCTGGTCCGTGCCCTTGAAGTTGAAGGCCCCCGTGTAGACGCGGGAGTTCATCGCCATGTCGCCCAGATGGATGACCTCGGCCCCGCCGGAGATTTCCTCCCACACGTTCTTGTTCGGGTCCAAGGCGTCGCGCGACTGGTCGACGTAGGCGAGTTTTACCGTCTCACCCAGCTTGATCGTGCCGGCGTCGGGCTTTTCCTGACCCGTAATCATCCGGAAGAGGGTCGACTTGCCCGCGCCGTTCGGGCCGATGACGCCGACGATGGCTCCCGGCGGCACCACAAACGACAGGTCCTCGATCAGAAGCTTGTCGCCCATCGCCTTCTTCAGGCCCTCGACCTCGATCACCTTGTTCCCCAGACGTTCGCCGTTCGGGATGATGATCTGCGCGGTGGTGGCGCGTTCGGTGACAGTTTGGCTCGCCATCTCGTTGTAGCGGTTGAGGCGGGCCTTGCCCTTGGCCTGCCGCGCCTTGGCGCCAGAGCGGATCCATTCGAGTTCCTTTTCCAGCGCCTTCTGCTTGGACTTGTCCTCACGCGCTTCCTGGGCCATCCGCTTGGCCTTCTGGTCGAGCCAGGCGGAGTAGTTGCCTTCGTAGGGAATGCCCCGGCCGCGGTCGAGTTCGAGGATCCAGCCGGTGATGTCGTCCAGGAAATAGCGGTCGTGGGTGACGATCAGGATCGTGCCTTTGTAGTCGATCAGGTGCTTTTGCAGCCAGGCGATCGACTCGGCGTCCAGGTGGTTGGTCGGTTCGTCGAGAAGCAGCATGTCGGGCTTTTCAAGGAGGAGCTTGCAGAGCGCGACGCGGCGGCGTTCCCCGCCCGACAGCGTGGTGACATCGGCATCGTCCGGCGGGCAGCGGAGCGCGTCCATCGCGACGCCGACGGTGGCCTCAAGCTCCCACAGGTTCTGGGCGTCGATCTGGTCCTGCAGCTGCGCCATCTCGTCCGCGGTCTCGTCCGAGTAGTTCATGGCGAGTTCATTGTAGCGGTCGAGGATCGCCTGCTGGGCCGCGACGCCAAGCATGACGTTTTCCTTCGCGGTCAGCGCGGGGTCGAGGTACGGCTCTTGCGCGAGGTAGCCGACCTTGGCGCCTTTCGCCGCCCAGGCCTCGCCTTTGAAGTCCTTGTCCATCCCGGCCATGATCTTCAGGAGGGTCGACTTGCCCGCCCCGTTGACGCCCACGACGCCGATCTTCACGCCGGGCAGGAAGTTCAGGTGGATGTTCTCAAAGCAGGTCTTGCCGCCCGGGTAGGTCTTGGAGACGTTCTCCATGTGATAGACGTATTGATAGCTGGCCATGACGTGCTCCGATCCGGGGGGTTGGCGCGTATGTAGCGGCGATGGGGCGGCGCTGCAACGGGCAGGGTGGGGGAAAGCGGACTAGCGCGGGCGCGACTTGCGGGGCGTTCTGGGGGTGGACTGTACAGGAGGCGCAAGATGCGGCTGTGGATGGCTGCGGTTATGGCTTTGGCGGCGGGCAGCGTTGGGGCCCAGGTGAGGAATTACGAGACGCCGGGAAACCTTGGCGCGACGGTCGATCCGGGCTGCATTGCCGTGGCCAAGGCCGGGCCGCAGCTGTCGCCGCCCGATCTGGGGTTGGGGGTCCGGGCCTGCGCCAAGGCGGGGAAATGGGACGAGGCGGCAGAGCTGTACATCCTGATGCAGCTGCGCGCGGTCTATGATGTGGAGCGGGTGGCCGATGTCAGCGCGCACCAGGCGGCGACCGTGCTTTCGATGCAGGTGACAGAAAGCCTTCCGCGCGGCGGGCAGGCAAAGATGCAGTCTGCAGCGGAACGTTTCGGGGGAACGGGCGGCGCGCGGCACACGGCGTTCTGCAAGACGGTCAAGGCGGCGGGACGGCCAGAGCATAGCCCGGCCTGGATGGTTCAGCACGGCATGGGAGCTGTTTTGGGCGAAGGCGGCGACGGGCTGGTCAAGGGCTTCAAGCCCGATGCGGCCTGGAAGAAGGTCCTGCGCGACTACATGAAATGCGGCTGATGCGACGGCGTTGACTTGCCGGGCGGCCCGCCCATCATGGCACCACGGATTCGACGGAGGTGTTTGATTTTGCGGGTTTTTCTGGGGTTGGTTTGCGGGCTGGTGTTGGCGGCAGGGGCGGCAGGGGCGGCTTAGGCCGAGGGGCTGGCGGATTGTACGGGTGAGGCCTTCCGCAAGTCGCTTGATCTTAAGCCTGGCTTTGGCTTCGACTGTGTCGAGGTCGCACGGGTCACGCCGCCAGTCGACGGTGGACGCTGGACAGTGCGCGCGCTGCGCAACGCTTCGACGCCGGAAAGCTATGTTCAGGCCTATGCCCAGGAATATGTCGAAACCGCAGTAAAGACCTTCGTGGCCTGGGAGCCCTATGTCGAAGGCATCGGCCTGAATTATGGCAATGTCACCATCGTGTTTGCGGATCCGATGGGATCGGAGATCGACTTCGGCGATGGTCCCAATGGGCATGGCCACTCCGTCACTGGCGCCCATGCCGATGGGTTTAGCTTTGCCGAGGATTGTATCGTCTCGGTCAATCTTGAGGCGATCAACAGCATCTATGCGGAATGGTTTGCCGGCAACATGGCGCACGAGATGTTCCATTGCGTGCAATCCTGGTCGTTGCCGCAGGCGGCGACGAATCCTGGAGGCGGGGCACAGCGCTGGTGGCAGGAGGGATCGGCGAACTTCTTTTCCGCCATCGCGGCCATGGATCACACGCGGATATCGAAGAACGAAGCGGCGTTTCTGGGGTCGATTGCGACGAAACCGTTGACCCAGCAGGGCTATGACTCGACAATTTTCTTTGCCTATCTGGCCCAGCAGGGAATGCCGACACTGGCCGCCTTCTTCAAGGGTCTGGCCACGACCCCGGGGGAAGAAGCACAGCAGAAGGCAACCGAGGCTGCCTTGGGTCCAGAGGTTCTGAACGGCTTTGCCATGGCCTTGGCAGATGGGACGATTGCGCTGCCTTCGGGCTATACGTTCGCAAAGCAAGCCGTGCCCGAGGCCGATGTTGTCACGGACACGGTCGACCTGCCGACTGCGACCCTGCCCTTCACCATCGAGACGCGGCAGTTTTCCTTTGTTAAGGCCACCTTCGCGGCGTCAGACGGCAAGCTTTTTCAGGTGCGCGAGGCTGGTGGCGAAGATGGCGGCGCAGGAGGCGAGTGGGGCGAATTTCTGACCGAGATCAAGCCGAAGGACTGCGCGGTGCCGGTAGACCTTTTGGCCACGCGGTTCATCGGCACGAAGCTGAAGGACACGATGGGTCTGCCGGTCTCGATCCTGAAGATGCAGGATTGCGTGGTCTGCACGGCCCTGCCCAAGATGGATCAGTGCCTGGTCGGGACCTGGGCGTTGAACCGGGACGACCATCTGTCCTGGCTGCAGAAGCAGACCGTGGACATGGCGGATGTGCGCTTCACCTCGGTCGGGGGGGACATCTTCCTGAAGCTGGCCGCCGATGGCAGCGCGCAATGGATCATGGACGGGTTCCAGGTGGGCGCGGTCTATGAGCCCGCCGAGTTGCAGATGTTCGACACGATGATCGAGATCGACGTGAACGCGAACGCGGTCCTGGAGGGGGCCTGGTCGACCAATGACGAGGGCGACATGAATTATTGCGGGCGCGGCGCCTCCGGCGATTACACTTCCAACGTGCGCATTCCGGGGCTGCAGGAAGATACGGTCTCGCTGGAGGCGCCGGTCGAGGAAATGTACCTGAGCTATACCTGCGGCGTGTCGTCGGCGAAGATGACCTATTCCGGTCCTGCGCCCATTCCCGGCGAGTTTCCGGAATGGCGGCTGGACCGGGTGCAGTAGGGCGGGACGACTGTTGAATTGAGCGCGTGCCGCGCGGGCCTTTTGTCTCGTCGTCGGGCTTCTGCCCTCCTCCTCGGGCGCCGGGGGTTTGCCACCCCCGGACCCCCGCGGATATTTGCCGAAGGGAAAAGGTCAGGGGGACAGCGCCTGGTTCAGGCGGTCGCGCAGTCGGGCGCCGCGGGCCGGGTTGACCTGTTCGGCCCAGGCGATCTGGCCTGAGAGGCGGGCGAGGAAGGCAGGGTCGCGGCGACGGGGGTCGTCGGGGCGGGCGAGATGGTGGATCGTGGCCTTCAGGCGGTCGTAGGTTGGTCAGCCGAGGTTCACATGGGCGTTGACCGTCAGGCCAGTCACCGTCTGGGGTTGGCTTTTAGTCGCCTGCCGGGTCTTGGCGGGATGCAAGGGGAAGCCGTCGTCGCGGACGATCTCGGCCATGGCGCGGGTGAGGATCGGGGCGATGTGCCGGTCGCCCGAAAAGGTGAGGTCGTCGGCATAGCGGGTATAGGTGGCATCAAGCCTGCGGGCGAGGCCTGCGAGGCGTAGGTCAAGCCGGAAGGCGGCGAGGTTCGCAAGCGCCGGGGAGGTGGGCGCACCTTGGGGCAGGTGGCGGTGCTGTAGCTGGTCGCGGGCGGCGAGGGTCTGGGTTAGCAGGGTGTCGTGCGGGGTGATCGCGGTTGTCAGGTGCGAGAGCGCGCGCCACGGCCTGGGAATAGCCGAGGCTACGGAAGATGGCATAGATGCGGGTCCAGGCGACCGTGGGGAAGAAATCGGCGAGGTCGAAGGAGAGGACGACGGCCTCGCCCGCGTGCTTTGCGGCGGCAGTGATGCAATTACGCCCCCGGACAAAACCCTGGAGGCGTTTCAGGAGAGGCTTTGGCTCCTCGATCAGGCGGAGGGTGCCATCACGTTTCGGGATCAGGTGGCAATGGTAGTGGCGGGCGAAATGGACCGGGTTTCGGGCAGAAAGCCCATGCGGATCGGTGAAGCGGATCAGTTGATCGGACGAGAGGGCGAGCCAGTCGGCAAGGTCGTTCGGGGTGGCGAGTTGGGGCAAGGCGAGGTCGGCCAGCGCTGGGGGCGGGCGGAAGACAGGAGGCTCAAGCCAGGGTTTGGGGCGGCTGCGGGTCTTCCGGGCGTGCGCGACGAGGCGCTGGGCGGCGGGACTGCCCTGCAAAGCAAGGGACAGGCGCGCGGGATCCGGGGCGGTCGTGCCGGGGAACACCTCAACCAGCCAGCGGGCGAGGGTCGCAGGGGTCTTCTCCCAACCGCGCGGCAGGCGCTGGCGGAGGTGGCTCTCCACGTCCTGCACGGTCCAGTCGCATTGGGCCAGCGAGGCGGCGAGCGGTGGGAAGATGGCATCGGCATGCATGGGAAGACGCGGCCCAACCCTTCTACGTCCTGCAGGGCCAAAGGTGGGTACAGCCCACGCACGGCCCTGCGCCGAATGTCAGCCTTGCGATGATGTGGCCGGGGAAGCCGCGGCCCGCTGGTTTTGCCAGCCTCTTGAGCCGCGTCTTGCAGGGCATTGTAATGGAAGGGCCTTTACGGTCAATTGGCCGATGAGGGATGGAGACAGCCGGGTCTTCTGGGCGGGTCGTTCGATCCGGCCCATGAAGGGCATGTCAATATCACCCGGGAAGCCTTGAAGCGGATGGGGCTGGATCAGGTCTGGTGGCTTGTCACGCCGGGGAACCCCTTGAAGGCGCGGCAACCGGCACCTCTGGTGGACCGAATGGCGCGGGCGCGGGCAGTGATGCGGCACCCGCGGGTCAGGATCACGGCGCTGGAGGAGCGTCTTGGAACGCGGGCGACAGCGGACACGATCGACCGGCTGCGGGCGATCTATCCGGAGGTCACTTTCGTCTGGCTGATGGGCGCGGACAATCTGGTGCAGTTTCACCGCTGGGGTCGCTGGCGCGATATCTTGCGGTCGGTCGCAGTGGGCGTGCTGGCGCGGCCCGGGGCGGGCGTGCAGGCTCGGCTCTCGGTGGCGGCGCGGGCGTTCCGGGTGCATCAGGTCGACCGGGGCGAGACGCTGCGCGGACGAAAAGCCCCGGTCTGGGCCTTCGTGAACCTGCCGATGAACTATGTCTCGTCAACCGAGATTCGGGCGCGGGGCGGTTGGCGGTCAGGGCACGGCTAAAGCGGCTTTTCCAGCCAGACATTCGCGGGTGCGCCCGTGTAGGGCGCGATATCGTGCCAGCCGGTCGACCGGTACAGTGCAACCGCCTCGGTCAGGGCGGTGTTGGTGTCAAGCCTGAGGCTGCGGAAGCCCATGGCCCGCGCCTCGTCCTCGATCGCGTGCATCATCCGGCGGGCGAGGCCCTGGCCGCGCGCACTGTCGTGGACCCAGAGCCGCTTGACCTCGGCTATGGTCGCGTCAAGCGGGCGCAGGGACACGCAGGCGACGGGCAAGTCATCGGACCAGGCGACCAGGAAACGGCCCCTGGGCGGGCGGTAGCTGTCCGATGCGGGGTCGGGCACGGAAAACACGGTCGGATCGAGGCCAGGGATACGGGCGGTGATCTCCTCGAAATAGGACCGCAGACAGAAGGTCGCTTCGGACGAGTCAGGATCGGCGGGACGGATTTCCAGCTGATCGCGGTTCAGAAGGGTGGCGATCAGGTCCATGGCGGCCACGATATCGCGGTCGCGGGATCCGGCCCTGGCTATCAGCCGCGCGGCGCGGTCGTGGCCGATGGCTTCGTAGGCCGCCATCTCGGCCTGTCCCTTCTCGGTCAGGCGGGCGATGCGACGACGCCGGTCGGCGGGGTCTGTCGTGGTCTCGGTCAGACCCTCGGCCTCGAGGCTGCGCAGAAAGCGGCTGGTAAGGCCGGAGTCGAGTGCCAATCTGTCCCGGATTATTGCCACATCCGTGCCCTCGGGCCGAACGAGTTGCAGAACGCGCGCCATGCCCAATGGGCGGCCACGCCCGAGGAACGACGTATCCAGCGCGCCGACCTCACGCGTGACAGCGCGGTTGAAGCGGCGGAGGCGAGCGATGGCGTCAAGCATGATAGCTGACCTTTGTCAGGAATTTTTCCTGACATTAGTCAGATATTCTGTCGCCGCAAGTCAGAAACGACCGGACCGGAAAAGACGTCTCAGGCGGAATGTGCCCCTGCGGCCAGCGCCTTGACCTTGGCCAGCACCTCGGCGACCGGGCGGCCCTCGCCGATGTCCTTGACGATGGCCGAGCCCACAACGCAGCCGTCGGCGACCGAGGCAATGGTCTTCGCGGCCTCGGGCGTGTTGATCCCGAAGCCCACGATGATCGGCAACGTCGTGGAGCGCTTGATCCGCGCGACCTCGGGGCCGACGTCCGTGGCCTGCGCGGCGGCGGCGCCGGTGATCCCGGTGATCGAGACGTAATAGACGAAGCCGGAGGTGTTCTGCAGCACCTTGGGCAGGCGTTTGTCGTCGGTCGTGGGGGTGGCGAGGCGGATGAAGTTCAGCCCGGCCTTCTGCGCGGGGATGCACAGCTCGTCATCCTCTTCCGGAGGCAGGTCCACGACGATCAGCCCGTCGATCCCGGCGGACTTGGCGTCGGTCAGGAAGCGGTCGACACCCCGGGAATAGATCGGGTTGTAATAGCCCATGAGCACGATGGGCGTGGTCTGATCCCCGGCCCGGAAGGTGCGGACCAGCCCCAAAACCTTGTCCATCGTCATCCCACCTTCCAGCGCGCGCTGACCAGCGGCCTGGATCGTCGGGCCGTCGGCCATCGGATCGGTGAAGGGCATCCCCAACTCGATGATATCCACCCCGGCGGCGGGCAGGCCCTGCATGACGGCGAGGCTTGTCGCCTCATCAGGGTCGCCGCCCATGATATAGGCGACGAAGGCCTTCTTGCCCTGGTCGCGCAGCCGCGCGAAGGTATCGTCGATCCGTGTCATGAAGGCCCCCATTTGAACGCATCCATCTGCCACGGGGCGCGGCGGGAAATCAATGGGCACCGTGCAGGCATGGTGCCGGTACCCCGGTCCGTTGCGGCCGTCGGCCTGGGCGTGGCGTCAAACTTTCGCCGGGATTGAACGGGATAAGCCCGCCGTTTACCTTGTGGTGCCCTCGCCAGAAACGGATAAGTGGTTTTGCATTCCCGGTTGATCCTGTCCTGTCTGATCCTCATCCTGGCGGCCGGTGTTGCGCTGCTTGTGCTGGCCGTACCGCTGTTGCAAGCAAACCTGCCCCTGCCCGTCGCGCTGGTCCTTTTGTATCTTGGCATCGGTCTGTCGCGAAAACTGCCGCGTCAGGCGCCCGGTCTGTCCTTTCTCTGGCTGGTGCTTGCGGCTTTGGTTCTGGTGCCCTTTGCGATAACCGCCCGCGGATTTGGCACAGTGGACATGATGGCCTTCCTGTTTCACACCCAGTTCGGGCTGGGCGGCGGGTCGATCCTGACGCTGCGGCAAGAAATCGCGATCGTACTTCTCGCGACCCTGATCTTTCTTCTGGCGACCTGGTCCCTGATGGCCCTCCTGCGTCCGTATGTCTGGCTGCGGCGACCCGTGCTGCCCGTGGCGTTGGCGCTTATCCTAGCGATCAATCCGCTTTCTGCCCATGCTCTGCGGTCAGCTGCCGATCCGGCCCCCGACCTGCGCCTTGCCGAGGCCATGGAAGACCCCAGACCGACGCGCGAACCCGATCCCCTGCCGGATATCGTCTATATCTACCTGGAGGGCCTGGACCAGCGCTTTGCCGACAGGGCAAAGTTCGGCGATGCCTATGATCCGATCCGACACCTGGCGGCCCAGGGGCTATCGCTGACGAACGTCGCCCAGATCAGCGGAACCAGCTGGAGCCTTGCCGGAATGGTCGCATCGCAATGCGGCGTGCCCCTCCTGCCACGCCGATTGATGGACGTGGACAACCTGCGGGAGGTGTCCGATTTCCTGCCGCGCCTCACCTGCCTGACCGACCTTCTGGCGGAACGCGGCTATGCGCAGGAATTTCTGGTTGGCGGGGAAGAGGATTTCGGCGGGATCGACAGCTTTTATCGCTCGCACGGGGTTACCGAGATCTGGGGCAAGCGGCGTCACATCCGCAACCACCCCGAAGTGGATGTCGCAGCCGCCTATATGGGCTGGGTGGTGGACGACCAGATGGTCTATGACACCGCCCGGGCGCGGTTCGATGCGATGGCCGCCGCACCTGCACCCTTTGCGCTGATTGTCGAGACCTATGGCCCGCATGGTGGCACCAGCAGCCTGTCTCGCCGCTGCACGCCGGAAGGCCGCGCCACCTATACCGAAGATTACGGCCGCTCGGCGCGCTGCCTGGGCGATCTGACGGTCGAGTTTGTCGATGACATCCGCGCGCGGCATGCCGCCTCTGGTCGGCCCAATCCGCTGCGCATCATCCTGCAGTCGGACCATCTGTTCCACGCCCGCACGGAACTGGACACGGATCCGGCGTTGGAGCGGAACACGGTCATCCTGCTGGGCGGCCCCGAGATCGGGGTGGCGAACGATACCGCCGCCAGCATGGTCGATGTATACCCGACGCTTCTGCACTGGATGGGCTTCGGCACAACGGCAGCAGGCCTGGGACGGTCGGTCCTTCCGGGCACGGACGAGGCGACCCTGGTCGCTATCCATGGGGCTGAGACGGTCAGCCATGCGCTGGAAGGGGCGGGCGACCTGTCTGACCGCTTGTGGCACGAGTGACCCCCGCCTTTCGGACCGCGATGCCTGCTTGATCCCTCGCGGCCCTGACCGTAGAAGCGGCGCGGTGTCAACGGAGGGTTCGCCATGGGTTTCAAGATGGGCATCGTCGGGCTGCCGAACGTGGGCAAGTCCACCCTCTTCAACGCGCTGACCCGGACGGCGGCGGCCCAGGCGGCGAACTTTCCGTTCTGCACCATTGAACCCAACGTGGGCGAAGTGGCCGTGCCGGATGCCCGGCTGGACATTCTGGCCCAGATTGCACAATCGAAACAGATCATTCCGACGCGTATGACCTTCGTCGACATCGCGGGCCTTGTGCGTGGGGCGTCGAAGGGGGAGGGCTTGGGCAACCAGTTCCTGGCCAACATCCGGGAATGCGACGCCATCGCCCATGTGCTGCGCTGTTTTGAAGACGGCGACATCACCCATGTCGAGGGCCGGATCGACCCGGTTGCCGATGCCGAGACGATTGAGACGGAACTGATGCTTGCCGATCTGGAAAGCGTGGAACGCCGCCGGGCGAACCTCGCGCGGAAGCTGAAGGGCGGGGACAAGGAGAGCCTTGACCAGGACCGATTGCTGGCGCTGGCCCAGGCCGCGCTGGAGGCTGGGAAACCGGCGAGGACGGTGACGGTGTCCGAGGACGACCAGCGGACGTGGCGGCTCTTGCAGCTGCTGACCTCGAAACCTGTGCTTTATGTCTGCAATGTCGAGGAATCTTCGGCGGCCTCGGGGAACTCGCAGTCTGCGCGGGTGGCAGAGATGGCGGCCAAGCAGGGCGCCGCGTCGGTGGTGATCTCGGCCCGGATCGAGGAAGAGATCAGCCAGCTTGCCCCCGATGAAGCCGCGATGTTCCTGGAAGAGATGGGCCTGCATGAGGCGGGGCTCGACCGGCTGATCAAGGCGGGCTACGCGCTTCTGGGTCTGCAGACCTATTTCACGGTCGGGCCAAAGGAAGCGCGGGCCTGGACGATCCCCAAAGGCACGCTCGCCCCGCAGGCGGCGGGGGTGATCCACGGGGATTTCGAGAAGGGGTTCATCCGGGCGGAAACCGTGGCCTACGACGACTATGTCGCGGGCAAGGGCGAGGCGGGGGCCAAGGAAGCAGGCAAGTTCCGGGTCGAGGGGAAGACCTACGAAGTGAAGGACGGCGACGTCCTGCACTTCCTGTTCAACGGCTGATGTCCACGCGTGGACATCCTGGGGGCCGCAAAGGATTCCAACGGGTTAGCTGTGGACATTAGGGATTTGGTAAGGGTTGGGGAGTCGGAGTGTGGCTCGATCCTGAAGCGCGCTGGTCGATCTTGGCGAGCAGGTCTTCCCCCATTTCGACATACTGCGGTGCCCGCAACTTAACGAACACCTCTTGCGCCGCCAGAGTATACTCCCGCGCTGCTACCAGCCGGGCGGGATCGCCGGTCTTCTCGAAGAAGGCCAGTTCGACTGTGCCCAAGTTTCCCTGCGTCATGGCCCAGCTCAGCGGCAAGCGGTCGCGGGTGTGCTCTTCCAGCGCTGCCCGAAGGGCAGTGACCGCTTCTTCAAGCCGCTCCGTTCCGGCCTCCCGCTCGCCTAGAATTCGCAGAGTGTCGCCCAAGTTGTTCTGCGTCGCGGCCCAGCCTAGCCTCGCGCGTTCGCGGTTTTGCTCTTCCAGCGCTGCGCGATAGGCCTCCACCGCCTCCTCCAGCCGCGCGGTTCCGGACTCTAGCTTCCCCAGCGCACTGAGCGCATTGCCCAGGTTGTTCTGCGTGATGGCCCAGTAGAGCGGCACGCGGTCGCGGGTCCATTCCTCCAGCGCCGCGCGGTAGGCGATGACTGCCTTCTTAAGCCGTGCTTTCCCGGCTTTCCGCATTCCTAGGACTTGCAGCGCATTGCCGAGATTGTTTTGGACCGTGGCCCAAGCGAGCGGCGCGCGTTTGCGGGTCAATTCCTTTAGCGCCGCGCGATAGGCGGTGACCGCTTCTTCCAGCCGCGCCGTTCCCTTCTCTCGATCTCCGATTGTTTGCAGCGCGATGCCGAGATCAAGCAGTGCCGCGCCGCGTTGGTCTGCACTGCGATCCATCGTCAAGCTAGCCGTAGCCAGGGCAATCGACACTTCCAGATCATAGGCCAGCCCTTGGTCGCGGCCCCGCACAAACCATTCGTTTTGTAGGGCGCAGAGGGCCTCGAAAGGATCGTCCGGCTCGTCGAGCATTAGGCGTTCCACCAGCGCCTCGGCCGTTTCTTGCGGACGGTTCTGCAGGGTTGCCTGCGCAACCTTGCTGTCGAGGAGGCGCATGAGGCCGGAGGTGTGTTCGGCGACAAGTTCCCGTTGCGTGGCGAGGGCCTGGGCCAGGGTATCCCCCGCGCGGTCGAACTCGGCGGCGTCGTTCAGCTTTTGCACTTCGGCCAGAACGGCATCCACCTGGTCGGCGGCGTTGTGGGGCAGGGCGTTCTGGGCGCGCATGGTCTGGAAGGTTTGCAGCGCGTTTTCCAGCCCCAGGCGGGCCTGGTCGAAATCGCCGTCGCTGCCGGGGGCATAGCGGCGGGCGAGTTCCTTGACCACGAACTCGGCGATAGCGGCGCGTTCGAAGGCGTCGCGGACCTGTCCTGTCAGGATTTCAACCTGCTGCCCGATGAAGGCCAAGCTCTCGGCGACGGCAGTCTCGAATGCCGGGCGCAGGGTGTCCGACACGGCGGTATCGGCCAGAAGCGTGGTCAGGATCGGGGCGAGGACGCGGCGGAAGGCGTCTTGCGTGGCGGGGGTCCGGTGGGCGGGGTCGGTCAGTTTCGCGAGCATCGCGTCGCAGATGCGGGCGGGGTTGCGGGCGGCGGCCATGACCTCGGGCGGGGTCAGGGGGGCCGCCGTGATCATCTGCGGGATCAGAAGCCGCTGCGCCTCGGTCAAGTGCTGGGCGACCATCGCGGCTTCCAGATCGGCGGCGATGCGGGGGCCGAGGGCCGGGGTTTTTGCGGTCAGGCGCTTGTAAAGCTCGGACAGCGCAGCCGCGCCGCTGAGGGCGCTTTTGGCCCCACCGACCGGGTCTTTCGCGGTCACAGCGCCAAGGATGCCGACGAGGACATTGGCGGCAGATAAAATGAGCGACATCAAACAGAACCCGGAGTTTACGACCCTGAGTGTTTGCGGGCCGACACCCCAAGTCAAGCGCTGATGCTTTGGGTGAAACCGCGCTGAAGCCCGACCTAAGGCGCCACCACGCGGTCGTGTCCGGCTTGCTCAACGAGCAAATCGAACATGCCCTGCACGGTCAGGCGGTCGCGCTCGCAGGTGAAAGCCATGCCGGTCGCCTCGGTCGCAGGGCCGGGGTAGGTGCCGGAGAGGTCCTGCACCATCGGTCCCATCTTGACCTGCATCGACTGGGTCATCGTGTGGCCGGTGAACTCCAGCCATGCCGCCCCGTCGCCGGTGATCCGCCAGGAGAAGGTGGTTGCCCCGTTGCGGACGTTGTCGACCTGGATCTGGCCTTC
>JALOTD010000117.1 GCA_025458105.1 Tabrizicola sp.
CCGATCACCAGGATGATCGTGCCGGTGACGACCGGCGGGAAGAAGCGGAGCATGCGGCTGACGAGGGGGGCGATGATGATCGAGATCACCCCGGCGGCGATGATCGCGCCGAAGATGGCGCGTGCGCCTTCGGAACCGCCGTTCGCATTGGCCATGGCGACCATGGGGCCGACGGCGGCGAAGGTTACGCCCATCATCACGGGCAACTTGATGCCGAACCATTGGGTTGCCCCCAGGGATTGGATCAGGGTGACGATGCCGCAGACGAAAAGGTCGGCCGAGATCAGGAAGGCGACGTCCGCCGGTTCCAGTTTCAGCGCGCGGCCGACGATGAGGGGGACGGCGACGGCGCCGGCGTACATGACGAGGACATGCTGAAGGCCGAGGGTGAAGAGCTTCGGCGGTGCAAGAACCTCGTCCACGGGATGCGTGGTGGTCATTGTGGTTTCCTATTCCCTTGGGGCTGTTCATTTTCGCGCCGTCTGCACATTGCCCCTGCATGCGCTCCGGTTAGGGGCCCGTCAGGGGGCAAGGACCGTCCACGGTTCGGTGTAACGGTGTTCTTCAAGGTTTGGGGTCGTCCCGATGCGGTCGACCACGGCAAAGATGCCGGGGGCGGCAAGCGGTGTCAGTACGCCGTGCCAGGTGCCCCGGTGCAGATTGATGCCCTGCGCCCCGTTTGTGAGGAACGCGCGCGGCTTTGCCTGCGGATCGGGCGCAACGATGACGAGGAAGGGGTCGGCGGTCATCGGCAGGAAGGCCTGGGAGCCTTCGGGGTGACGCTCGATCAGGTCGAAGCTGTAGGGAAGCGCGCGGGGGTCGGCCTGGAAGATCGAGATGCCCGCGCGGGCATCGCCGAAGTCAAGGCGGGCGCGGTCGTGGTGGCGGCGGCAGAGGCCAGCGTTGATCAGGCGGAAGTCGCCGGTTGCCTCCAGCACGTCGCCGAAGGGGGCGAAGGCGTCCGAGGTCAGGGGCTGGGCGATGATCTGGCGCATTTTGTCCCGCTTCCGCTAGGTTCCTTGGCATAGCTTGACGCCCGACACCTGTCATTGCCTAGTATTGCTTGGTTTTTTGGAAGGAGTTTCAAGCTGTCCCGATCACGCCGCCTGTTGGAGCTGATCCAGGTGCTTCGACGGCACCGGTTCCCGGTCACGGCGGGGTCACTGGCCGGGGAGCTGGGGGTTTCTACCCGCACGCTTTACCGCGACATCGAGACCTTGCGGGCGGAGGGCGCGCCGATCGAGGGGGAGGCGGGCCTGGGCTATGTGCTCCTGCCGGGGTTCCTTCTGCCGCCCCTGATGTTCTCGGAAGACGAGATCGAGGCGCTGGCGCTGGGCTTGCGTTGGGTGGTGGACCGGACCGACGGGGTGATGGCGCTGGCGGCGCGGGATGCCTTGGGCAAGATCTCGGCCGTCCTGCCGCAGGACATGGCGGCGGTGGCCGAGGGGTCGGGCCTGTTGTTGCCGCCGGGCGTGCGGGTTCTGGGGGCCGAGGCGCGGCTGCCCGAGTTGCGCCGCGCGATCCGGGCGGAGCGGAAGGTGGCCATCGCCTATGCCGACAAGACGGGGCGCGAGACGGAGCGGGTGATCTGGCCCTTTGCGCTGGCCTTCTTCGAGGCGGTGCGCGTCGTCGCGGCCTGGTGCGAGCTGCGGACGGAGTATCGCGCGTTCCGCGCCGACCGGATCACATTCATGGAGGTGAGCGAGACCCGCTATCCCCGCCGCCGCCACGCGCTGATGCAGGAGTGGAAGCGGATCGAGCGGGTGCCGGGGTCTGTGCAGGCTGCTGACAGAAACTGACACTTGGGCGGGCTAGACCCTGGGCATCGGCCAATTACGGCCCTAGCATCAGGAGAAAGCCATGACCCCCTTCATCATCCTTTACGTCGCCAACGTGCGCACCAGCGCGCAATTCTATGCCGACCGGCTGGGGGTGCCGGTGGCCGAGGAAAGCCCCGGTTTCGCCATGCTGCCCCTGCCCGGTGGCGCGATGCTGGGTCTGTGGGTGAAGGGCGGCGTTGCCCCGGCGCCGACGGGTGGGGCGGGGGCGTCGGAGCTGGCCTTCACGGTCGAGGGTGCTGGGGCGCTGCAGGCGCTGCATGCGGATTGGGTCGCCAAGGGCGTGCCGATGCTGAACCCGCCCACGCAGATGGACTTCGGGCTGAACTTCACGGCTGTCGATCCGGATGGGCACCGGCTGCGGATGTTCGTTCCCGCCGCGTGAAGGCTGCCGCCCCGGCCGGGTGTCCTGGTCGGGGCGGTTGTCAAATTGAGCGCCTTGCGGCGCGCGCCTTTTGTCTCGCCTCTGCGCGCGAAGGGCGCACAGAGGCTCGGGCGTGCTCCGCAGGGGATATTTGGGCAAATGTGAAAGGCTAGCGGAGGGGGGCGAAGGCGCCGGGGCCGCGCAGTTTGGCGTGGCGGTTCACGTCCTTGTAGAGGAGGTAGCGGAAGCGGCCCGGACCGGCGGCGTAGCAGGCCTGCGGGCAATAGGCGCGGAGCCACATGAAATCGCCCGCCTCGACCTCGACCCAGTCCTGGTTCAGCTTGTAGACCGCCTTGCCTTCCAGGACGTAGAGGCCGTGTTCCATCACGTGGGTTTCCTCGAACGGGATCACGCCGCCGGGCTGGAAGGTGACGATGTTCACATGCGCATCGTGGCGCAAGTCATCGGGCTCGACGAAGCGGGTGGTGCCCCATTTTTCCTGGGTGTCGGGCATCCAGCGGACGGGGACGTCGCGTTCGTTGATGACGAAGGCCTCGGGGGCGGCGACGCCCGGCGCGGGTTCGTAAATCTTGCGGAGCCAGTGGAAGCGGGCGGGTTGGCTGCCTTCGGCCAACAGCGTCCAGCGGGTTCCTGCGGGGAGGTAGGCGTAGGAGCCTTCCTCCATCTCGTACCCGGTTCCGTCGAGGGTGAGGGTGGCAAGGCCGCCGGTGAAGAAGAGCCAGTGTTCGGCGCCCATGTCCGGGTCGGGGGCGTCGGAGCCACCGCCGGGGGCGACCTCCATCACGTATTGGCTGAAGGTTTCGGCAAAGCCGGACATGGGGCGCGCGATGAGCCAGAGTTTCGTGCGGGTCCAGCCGGGCAGGAAGCTGCAGACGATCTCGGAGAAGCAGCCTTTGGGAATGAAGGCATAGGCCGTGGTGAAGACCGCGCGCTGGGTCATGAGCGCGGTCTGCGGGGGCAGGCCGCCGGGCGGGGCGTAGTAACCGGTCATGGCAGTTGATCCTTCAGGCGCAGTTCGGCGATGCGTTCCACCTGGGCACAGGCGGTGGCGAATTCCGTTGCGGTGTCGTTGTCTATGCGGGTCTGGAAGGCCTGCAGGATCGAGGCCTTGGTGTTGTCGCGGACGGCGATGATGAAGGGGAAGCCGTGCTTGGCGACATAGGCTTCGTTCAGGCGCTGGAAGGCGCTGCGTTCGTCGTCGGTCAGCGCGTCCAGGGCAGCGGAGGCCTGTTCGGCGGTGCTTTCCGGCGTCAGGCGTTTCGCGGCGGCCAGTTTGCCCGCAAGGTCGGGGTGGGCTTTCAGGACCTGGAGGCGTTCGTCGCGGCTTGCGCTGCGGAACATGCGGGTGAGCGCGTTGTGAAGGCCCGTCGCGCTGTCATGCGCGGGGCCAAGTTCGAGGTCGAAGGCGCGATCGGCGATCCAGGGGGAATGTTCGAAAATGGAACCATAGGCCTGCACGAAGCGGTCGCGGGTCATTTCGGAGGGACGCTCGAACCGTTTGTGCGGATGGGTCTTTTCCCAGTGCCTCGCAATGTCGATCCGGCGCGGGAACCAGACGCCGGTATGGGATTTTGCATAGTCGAGGAAGCGTTTGAGCCCCGCGATCTTGCCGGGGCGGCCGATCAGGCGGCAGTGCAGGCCGATGGAGAACATCTTGGCGCGGCCCTCGACCCCTTCGGCGTAAAGGGTGTCGAAGCTGTCCTTGAGGTATTGGTAGAACTGCTCGCCCGTGATGTAGCCCGGCGCGGTGGCGAAGCGCATGTCGTTGGCTTCCAGCGTGTAGGGGATGACCAGCTGGTCATGGTCGCCATATTCGCGCCAATAGGGCAGATCGTCATCGTAGGTGTCGGAGATCCAGGCGAGCTTCCGGGTTTCGGCGGTCAGGCGGACCGTGTTCATGGAACAGCGGCCGGTGTACCAGCCTTGCGGCGGGTCACCGACGACCTCCTCGTGCAGGCGGAAGGACTCGGCGATCTGGGCGGCCTCTTCCGCCGCGGTCATGTCGCGGTGGTCGACCCATTTCAGGCCGTGGGAGGCGATCTCCCACCCGGCGGCCTTCATCGCGGCGACCTGTTCGGGGTTGCGGGCCAGCGCCGAGGTCACGCCGTAGATCGTGACCGGAATGTCCATGCTGGTGAACAGGCGGTGCAGCCGCCAGAACCCGGCGCGGGCGCCGTAGTCGTAGATCGATTCCATGTTCCAGTGACGCTGTCCGGGCCAGGGAGCAGCACCGGCGATGTCGCTAAGGAACGCCTCGGACTGGGCATCGCCGTGCAGAAGGTTGTTCTCGCCGCCTTCCTCATAATTCAGAACGACGGACACGGCGATCTTTGCGCCGCCGGGCCAGCGGGCGTCGGGGGCGTCGGGGCCGTGGCCACGGAAATCTCGGGGGTAGCGGTTCAAGCGGGCCTCCTGCACGTCAGGCGAAATTAGGGGAATTTGGCAGCAAGTATTTTCAGGATTTCACGAAAGGTCATATCTGAGCAATGCGGGGTCGCGGGGCGATGGGTTTCATGGTGTGATGCAGGCAAACGGAGGGGTCCATGGGACGGCTGTCGACGCATGTGCTGGATACCGCAAAGGGCAAACCGGCGGCGGGGGTGAAGATCCTTCTGTACCGGATTTCCGGGCAAAGTCATCGAAAGGTGAAAGAAGTCGTCACCAATGCGGATGGCAGGACCGACGGACCGCTTCTAGAGGGCAAGGATCTGACCGAAGGCCGCTATGAGCTGGTTTTCTGTGCAGGCGACTATCTGCGGGCCAGCGGGCAGGCGGGGGACGGAGATCTGTTTCTGGACGAGATCCCGATCCGTTTTGGCGTACCGGATGCCAGTCAGCACTATCATGTGCCGCTGTTGATCGCGCCATTTGGCTATTCGACCTATCGCGGGTCCTGACGCAGGCGTGACCTGGGTCGTGAAACCGCCACTTGCGGTTGACGTGGACTCCGTATCTTGTATTGCCGTCGATTATACAGGTTAAGGAGAACCTCATGTTTCGGATGACGTCTTATTTGGCCGCCCCAGCCGTTGCCCTGTTGATGGGCTCTACCGCTTCTTTCGCTTTGACCGCAGATCAGGTGTGGCAATCCTGGAAGGATGCAGGCGCAACGGTCGGTCTGGAAGTGACGGCTGCGACCGAGAACAACTCGGGCGGTGTCCTGACGCTGAACGGGGTGTCAATCGCCCTTGCTGGCATTCCGGGCCTCACGATCTCTGACATGGTCCTGACCGAAGCCGCTGACGGGTCGGTGACGATCGTTCCGGGTGCCGACATCGGTATGGCGATGTCGGGCGACACCACTGGGTCGGTCAAGCTGGCCCATGAGGGCCTGACGCTGACCGCGCGCGAGGCGGATGGTGGCGTTGCCTATGACTTCGCGGCGGCCAAGCTGGATTTGGTCTATGACACCGCAGCCCCCGGCGTATCCTTCGACGGCTCGCCCGCGCCCGAGGTGAAGTCAAGCGGGACCGTCGGGTTTGCTGGCCTGTCGGGCACCTATTCCGACACCCCCGGCACGAACCGGACCTTCGGCCTGGACATCAAGGCCGACACGCTGGCCTACAACACCGCGCTGGACGATCCCAGCCTGGAGATGAAGCAGTCCACCACGAGCGAGACCCAGGGCGTCGAGATGTCGTTCGACTTCGCGTTGCCCTCGACGATTTCGCTGGCGGCGATTGCGGCCCCGGCCGATTTCGGCACCGCCCTGCAGGAAGGCCTGTCGGTGACGTTCTCGTCCAAGCAGGGCGACTCGACCGGAACGGTCAGCCAGGAAAGCCCGTACTTCCCGATGAACATGACCTTGACTGCCGGTGGCGGTGAGGCGACGGGCGTGTTCAACAAGGACACGTTCAACATTCAGTCGTCTGGTGCAGGTCTGGAAATGGACATCACCTCGGGCATGATGCCCGCACCGATCAAGGTTACGTCCGGGCCGGTTCAATTCGGCATGACCACACCGATCATGGCGAACGAGACGGCAGGCGACTACGGTCTGGTGATGAAGCTGAGCCAGTTCAGCGTGAACGAGGAAGCCTGGGCTCTGTTCGACCCAACCGGCGCGCTGCCGCGGGATGCGGCGGACCTGGCCATCGACATTTCGGGCAAGACCAAGCTGGACTTCATCGCGATGATCGAGGCCAGCGATGCCGGGATGGAACCGCCTATCCCGGCGATTGAATCGCTGAACATCACTGAACTGGGCCTGAAGATCGCGGGTGCGGCGCTGGCCGGAACCGGTGCCTTCACCTTCGACAACTCGATGGGCATGCCGATGCCGCTGGGCGAGGCGAATGTGACGGTGACCGGTGCCAACGCACTGATCGACGGACTGATCGCGACGGGCCTTTTGGCCGAGGAAGACGCAATGGGCGCGCGGATGATGATGGGCGCCTTCATGTCGCCCGGCGCTGGCCCGGACGAGCTGACCTCGAAGATCGAAGCCAAGGCCGGCTTCGAAATCTACGTCAACGGCCAGCGCATCCAGTAAGTCCTGGACTGAAAGATCGGAAGGGGCGAGGCGCAGGCTTCGCCCTTTTTCATTTCAATCCAAGGCCTTGCTGCGGCGTAGGTCGTCGCGAATCTGGGCGGCCATGTAATCGGTGAACAACTGGACCTTGGGGTCCTTCAGCCGCCGGTGCTGGCTCAGGGTGGACAGTTGCACCGGAAGCGGAGGCGTGGCCGTGGCCACCGGGACCAGCGCGCCCGAGCGCAGGTGATCGGCGACCTCGAACACCGGTTTCAGCACGATCCCCCGCCCGTCAAGCGCCCAGCCGGTCAGGACATCGCCGTCATCGGATTCGAACGGGCCGGTGATCTCGAACCGACGGGGGCCCTCGGCGGTTTGCAATGTCCACTGGAATTCCTTGGCCCCAGGAAAGCGCAGGTTCAGACAGTCGTGCCGGTCGCGGACCAGAGCCTCGCCGTTGTCGGGATTGCCGCGCCGGGAGATATAGGCTGGGGCGGCGCACAGGAGGCGCGGGCAATCGGCGATGGTGCGGACCTTGAGGGTCGAATCCTCCAGCAGCCCCAGATGGAATGCCACGTCGATGCCTTCGGCGACCACGTCGATCCCCCGGTCGGACAGGCGCAGGCGGACGTCGATCTGGGGGTACTGGTCCTTGAAGGCGGGGACGCGGGGCGCGATCAGGCGGCGACCGATGCCAAGGGGCGCGGCCACAAAGATCGTGCCACGCGGGTTTTGCGTGACATCCATGACGGCGGCTTCGGCGTCGTCGATCGCCTCAAGCACGCGCCGGGCACCATCATAGAAGATGCGCCCATTCTCGGTCGGTTGCAGGCTGCGGGTGGTGCGGCTGAACAGGCGCACGCCAAGGTGCTTCTCCAATTCCGAAATCCGGGCCGAGGCGACGGCGGGCGAGGTGCGCTGATCGCGCGCAGCGGCGGACATGCTGCCCAATTC
>JALOTD010000118.1 GCA_025458105.1 Tabrizicola sp.
CGGCCGCGATGCGATTATCGGGCCGAACACTCTTTTCGGTCCCGGCGTAACTGTAGAATCCGGCGCCGAAATCAAGGGCTTCTGCCATCTCGAAGGCTGCCACATCAGCCGCGGGGCTACGGTCGGCCCCTTCGCCCGCCTCCGCCCCGGTGCCGAACTGGCCGAGGATGTCCATGTCGGCAACTTCGTCGAAATCAAGAACGCCATCCTCGACGAAGGCGTGAAGGTCGGCCACCTGACCTACATCGGTGACGCCTCGATCGGAGAGCATACCAACATCGGCGCGGGCACCGTCACCTGCAATTACGACGGCGTGATGAAGCACCGCACCGTGATCGGCAAACGGGCCTTCATCGGGTCCGACACGATGCTTGTGGCCCCCGTCACAGTGGGCGATGGCGCGCTGACGGCTTCGGGTTCGGTCATCACCGAGGATGTTCCGGCCGAGGCCGTGGCAATCGGCCGGGCGCGGCAGGTCACGAAAGCGGGCCTTGCGACCAGAATGTTCGAAAAGTTGAAATCCATTAAGGCTGCGAAGGCAAAGGGGCATTAGAAATGTGCGGTATTGTAGGGGTCCTGGGCAATCACGAGGCTGCCCCGCTGTTGGTCGAGGCGCTGAAGCGGCTGGAATATCGCGGCTACGATTCCGCCGGGATCGCCACGGTCAATGCAGGCAAACTCGACAGGCGTCGGGCGGTGGGCAAGCTTGTGAACCTCTCCGACCTGCTGGTGCATGAACCCCTGGCCGGGAAGGCCGGAATTGGGCAAACCCGCTGGGCCACCCATGGCGGCGTGACCGTGCAGAATGCGCACCCGCACCGCTCGGGTCGGGTGGCGGTTGTCCACAACGGCATCATCGAAAACTTCCGCGAGCTTCGCGAAGAACTGCAGGCGCTTGGTCACAAGTTCGAATCACAGACCGACACCGAGTCGGTTGTGGTTCTGACGCGGCACCACATGGACCAAGGGGACAATCCGCTGCAGGCAGTTCAGCGCACCGTCTCGCGCCTGATTGGGGCCTTCGCGCTGTGCTTCCTCTTTGATGGCGAAGAAGACCTGATGATCGGTGCCCGCCACGGCGCGCCGCTTGCTGTGGGTTACGGCGAAGGCGAGAACTTCATCGGCTCGGACGCCCTTGCGCTTGCGCCGATGACGGATCGGCTGTCCTACCTTGAAGACGGCGACGTCGTCCGCGTTACCCGGCAAACGGTCGAGATCTACGACCGCGAGGGGCGCCCCGCCAACCGCCCCGTCACGCAGGTCGCGCTGGATTCCACGCGGATCGAAAAGGCCGGCTACAAGCATTTCATGGCCAAGGAAATCGCCGAGCAGCCCGTGGTCATCGCCGACGCGCTGAAACATTACAGCTCGCCCGACGGCCAGCTCCAGCTTCCGCAAGCGCTTGACTTCAAAGGCATCGACCGCGTCACCCTGGCCGCCTGCGGCACTGCCTCCTACGCCTGCCACGTGGCCAAGTACTGGTTCGAACAGATCGCGGGTCTGCCCGCCGACGTGGATATCGCCTCTGAATTCCGCTACCGCGAACCGGTCCTTTCCCCGGACTCAATGGCGATCTTCGTCTCCCAATCGGGTGAAACCGCCGACACCCTGGCCGCGCTGCGCCACGTCAGGAACAAGGTGGCCAAGGTCGTCTCGGTCATCAACGTCCCGACATCATCCATTGCCCGCGAAAGCGACCTGGCACTGCCGATCCTGGCGGGAGTGGAGGTGGGCGTCGCCTCGACCAAGGCCTTCACCTGCCAGCTGACCGTGCTAGCGTTGATGGCGCTGAAGGCCGCCCTGGACCGGGGCCGGATCGATGCCGACACTCTGAAAGACCGGCTGAACGCCTTGCGCGCGCTCCCGGGCCTGATGAACGCAGGGCTCGCCTTGTCTGACCCGATCGCGAAGGTGGCCAAGGACTTGGCCAAGGCGCAGGACATCCTGTTCCTGGGGCGCGGGTCGATGTATCCCCTGGCGCTGGAAGGGGCCCTGAAACTGAAGGAAATCAGCTACATCCACGCTGAAGGCTATGCATCAGGTGAACTAAAGCACGGCCCCATTGCGCTGATCGACGCGGCGGTTCCGGTGATCGTCCTTGCGCCGAAGGACGCGCTTTTCGACAAGACGGTCTCGAACATGCAAGAGGTCATGGCGCGCAACGGCAAGGTGCTGCTTCTGTCGGACGCCGAGGGCATCGCCACTGCCGGTCACGGCACCTGGAAGACCCTGACGCTACCCACCGTCGATCCGCTTTGGGCGCCGATCCTTTATGCCGTGCCGGTGCAGCTTTTGGCTTACCACACCGCCATCGCCAAGGGCACGGATGTCGACCAGCCGCGCAACCTGGCCAAGTCGGTGACCGTGGAGTAAGGAACCGATTTCTTTGAAGAAATCGGAACGGAGCCTTCAAAGGCTCCGGTGCGGAGTTTTGGCAAAACTCCGCGCGCCTGATCCACCGGGACGCGCGCGTCGTATTCGTGGAAACGGAGGCCGTGATGCAGCGCAGAACCTTACTCCTCTCCCTCGCCACCCTACCGCTGGCGGCCTGCGCCTCGGCCCCCACGCCGCCCGCAACACAAGGCGCTCCGATCACGCTCGTTTCGGCCTTCCAGGGACGAACCACTGGGCGCGGCCATTTCCGGGTTTGGCTTACCGGCGACGAACGCCGCTTCACCGCCCGGCTGAACGGCATCGTCACCGGGCCCGAGGGCGCCCGCACCCTGACCGTGGTCGAGGATTTCGTCTATGACGATGGGCAGACGGACCGGTTGACCTGGGTCTTCCGCGAAAAGGCATCCGGCCGCTGGACCGGCAAGCGCGAGGATACCGTGGGCGAGGCCACCGTGATCGAAGAGAAAGGGCAGATACGCCTGTCCTACACGGCCGATTTCCGCTCGCCCTCAGGCGTCAACCGATTGGGCTTTGAAGATATTCTTTACGCCGCCGCCGATGGAAGCATCATCAACGACGCCGTGGTCAGCCGGGCAGGCATCCCGGTCGCCTCGGTCCGCTTTGTGATCCGCCGCTGACTTGCCCTTGAACCGCGCCGCTGGCAAGGTCACGGGCCATCGCACCGGACAGGAAGGACCCAGCGCGCGTGACACCATTGCAGCAGCTTCAGGCTTTGGCCCACCCCGCGAAGGCTGCCGAGATGCAGGCCTATCACAAGGTCGCGCGGCCCTATCTTGGCGTGCCGGTCCCGCATATCGAAGAACTGACGGACCGCTGGCGCGCCGATCTTTCGCTGGACGACCGGATCGCATTGGCGGCTGACCTCTGGGCCACGAACATCCACGAGGCGAGGGTTGCGGCGGCAAAGCTCTTGACGCAGGCGCGCATCCGCCCTGACGGAACCGCCTGGGCGCTGATCGTCTCCTGGGTACCTGACTTCGATGCTTGGGCCATCGCAGACCATGCCAGCATTGCCGGGCAGAAGCGTCTGACTGCCGACCCCACCCGCCTTGACACCGTGGAGAATTGGGTCGCCAGCCCGCATATGTGGACACGCCGCGCCGCGTTGGTCATGACCTTGCCATGGACCAAGCAGAATTTTCCGAAACCTGCCGAGCTTGCCGTCCGCGACCGCGTTCTCGGCTGGTGCGCGACGCTCGCAGGGGACTCGGACTGGTTCATCCAGAAAGCCGTCGCCTGGTGGCTGCGCGACTTGTCAAAGCATGACCCGGACCGCGCACGCGACTTCCTCACCGTCCATGGCGCGCGGCTCAAGTCCTTTGCCCAAAAAGAGGCTGGTCGCTTTTTGCCGCAGGCCTAATTCGCGTAGACAGAGATTTCAGGCAGTCCCGTCAACGGCAGGCCCAACGCCTGATAGGCCGCCAGCGACAGAAGGGATCCACCTGTTCCCGGCCGCAATTCCAGGGTCAGGCTCTGCCCCGCCGCCGTTTCGATCCGGCCCTGAGTGACCTTTGTCACAAGGCTGGTCGACAGCCACAGGCCCTGCTCTGCCGGGGGGCCAAGCGCCACCACGGTTTTGCCAAGGGACTTCTCTCCCCCCGTCGCCGGGGTCGCAAGTGCAGCGGCCTTTTCGGCTTCGGTTGTCGTGTCCAACGCCGCCGCACTGACGGCACGGGCACCCAAGGCAGTCGTGGCGACGGTTGGCGCGAACTCGGTTGCTGCCGCGGCCTGACTGGGGCCGGTCAGAGGACCCGGGCGCTCCTCTCCTTGCGACCGAAGCGCATCGCAGCCAGACAGGGTCAACACGAGCACTGGGAAAAGCAGGGTCTGTTTCATGGGCCGCAGGGTAACCCGCCATTCCCCAACCCGCAATTGTCGCTCGCGCACTTGTGCGACTGCTCGCGCAGGCCTACCTTCGACCCATGCAGCCCCTGATCGACCCCTTCGCCCGCGCCATCAGCTACCTGCGCGTCTCGGTCACTGACCGCTGCGACTTCCGCTGCACCTACTGCATGTCGGAACACATGACCTTCCTGCCCAAGGCCGACCTCCTGTCCTTGGAGGAACTCGACCGCCTCTGCTCCACCTTCGTCGGCCTTGGCGTCCAGAAGCTGCGCATCACCGGCGGCGAGCCGCTGGTGCGCAAGGGCATCCTCACCTTCTTCCGCGCCATGTCGCGCCACCTTGAAACCGGCGCGCTGAAAGAACTCACGCTCACCACCAACGGCAGCCAGCTGACCCGCTTTGCCGATGAACTCGCCGCCATCGGCGTGCGCCGGATCAATGTCTCGCTTGACACCCTGGACCCCGACAAGTTCCAGGCCATCACCCGCTGGGGCCGCCTGAACCAGGTCCTGGAAGGCATCGAGGCCGCGAAATCCGTGGGCCTCAAGGTCAAGATCAATGCGGTCGCCCTCAAAGGCTTCAACGAAGACGAGCTTTTCCCCCTCCTCGACTGGTGCGCCGAGGAAGGCCACGACCTCACCTTCATCGAGGTCATGCCGATGGGTGAGGACATGTCCCCCCTCCGCCTAGACCAGTACTGGCCGCTGAAGGACCTCCGCGCCCGCCTGGCTGAACGCTATACGCTGACAGATCTGACGGAACGCACCGGCGGCCCGGCCCGTTACGTGCGGATCGAGGAAACCGGCCAGAAGGTCGGCTTCATCACGCCGCTGACCCACAATTTCTGCGAAAGCTGCAACCGCGTGCGTCTCACATGCACGGGCGAACTATACATGTGCCTGGGGCAAGAGGACATGGCCGACCTCCGCGCCCCCCTGCGGTCCAGCCCGGACGACGCGCTGCTTGAACAAGCCATCCGCGCCGCCATCGCGCGCAAGCCCAAGGGCCACGACTTTGACTACAGCCGCCAGAAGGTCGCGGGGCAAATCACCCGACACATGAGCCACACCGGGGGCTGAAAGACCCAAATTCCTTAAGAAAGGAATTTGCCAAATTTCTTACTCAAGAAATTTGATCCCAGCCCGACCGCCGCGCCCTATTTCGTCAGGATCAGCTTCCCCGCCCGGGTGATCCGCAGGGAATACACCTGCCCGTCCAGCACGATCCGCGCCAGCGAGCCGCCCTCGGTCAAGACCCGCGCGTCATGGACCGGCGTCGCATCCGTGGTCAGCCACGGCTCCACATAGGCGTTCATCCACGCACCTCCAGCCGCGCGATCAGCGCTTCCAGGGCAGGGCCGGGGAACACGGCGGCCACAGTCAACAGATCAAGAATCTCGCCCCAAGGGGCACGGCGTTCGGGCATGATGACCTCCAGATGACGATCACACCGGGCGTGCCCGAACGGGCTGGCTGGGCTTGCCGTTATATCCTGACTAAAACACTCAACCATGTCAACGCATATTCCGCTGGCCCCCTGCACGGCAATCTCTATCCTGCAGCACAAATGAGCTACCCTGCCGGAAACCTCCTCTCTCTCCCCCCGCCGCAAGTGCCACAGCAGGCCCTTGGCCAGCTCGTCACCACCCACTGGGGCCTCACCGGCACCCTCCACCCCCTCACGTCCGAGCGTGACCAGAACCACCGCCTCGACACCGCCAACGGCAGCTACACCCTGAAACTCGCCAATCCGGCCGAGCCCGCCCAGCTCACCGACTTCCAGACCCAGGCCCTCCTCCACACCGCCCACCAGGCACCAAACCTCCCCACCCCTCGCGTCATCCCCACCCGCGACGGCCACGCCATCCTCCCCACCCCGGACGGCGCGCTTCGTCTCCTCACCTGGCTCCCCGGCACCCCTCTCGCCCACCTGCCCCGCACCCCGGCCCTCGCTGCCTCCATCGGAGCCGCACTCGGCCAACTCGACGCCGCCCTCGCCCAGTTCCACCACCCGGCGGCCAACCACCACCTCCTCTGGGACATCCAGAACACCCCGGACCTCACCCCCCTGACCGAGGCCCTTCCCGGCGACCTGAAGCCGAGGATCACCACCTTCCTCACCCGATTCACCACCCAGATCGCCCCCGCCCTCGCCCAGCTCCCGCGACAGGTGATCCACGGCGACTTCAACCCCCACAACCTCCTCGCCGATCCCTCGCACCCCGAAACCCTGACCGGCATCCTCGACTTCGGCGACATGACGCTCAGCTACCGCATCTGCGACCTCGCCGTCGCCGCCTCCTACCTGATCGACCCTGCCGACCCGACGGCCCTCCTGACCCCGCTCACCCGGGCCTACCACCAGGCCAACCCCCTGACCCCGCAGGAGCTTCGGCTCCTCCCCGACCTCATCACCGCCCGCCTTGCGACCACCCTCACCATCTCCGCCTGGCGCGCCGCGCGCTACCCTGACAACGCCCCCTACATCCTGCGCAACGCTCCCACGTCCCGCGCGGGCCTTGACGCCCTGACCGATCCCACGGCCCTCGCCACCCAACTCCTCGCAGCCTGCGGAACCCCGACATGACCCGCCAGACCACGATGCTGAACGCGTACACCCCCGGCGCCGGGCACCTCTCGCCCGCGGACGAGGCGCTGGCCAACCGTCGCGCCAAGGCCCTCGGCCCCGCCTATCGCCTGTTCTATGAAACGCCCGTCCATCTCGTGCGTGGGCAAGGCGTCCACCTCTACGCCCCCGACGGCACGGCCTATCTAGACTGCTACAACAACGTGGCCTCTGTCGGCCATTGCCACCCCCGCGTTGTCGAGGCGATGGCCAGCCAGGCCGCCACTCTCGCCACCCACACCCGCTACCTGCACGACGGCATCCTCGCCTATGCCGAGCGCCTCCTCGCGCTTTTCCCGCCCGACCTCAGTCACGTGATGTTCACCTGCACCGGGTCCGAGGCGAACGACCTCGCCCTCCGCATCGCCCGCGCGGCCACCGGCGGCACTGGGGTCATCGTCACCGACAACGCCTACCACGGCGTCACCCTCGCCACCGCCGAGATGTCGATGTCGATCGGCCCCGCGGTCGCCCCCGGCCCGACCGTCTACCCGATCCCCGCGCCCTCAGCTGAAAACTACCCGCAGGGCATCGCCCAAGGCTTCGCGGCCGCCGTCACCGAGGCCTGCGACCGGATGGCCGACGGCGTCTACCCGGACCCGGAAGGCTTCCTCGCCCCCGCCGCCGCCGCAATCCGCGCACGTAGAGGCCTCTTCCTCGCCGACGAAGTCCAGCCCGGCTTCGGCCGCACCGGCAGCCAGTTCTGGGGCTTCCAGCGCCACGGGGTGATCCCCGACATGGTCTCCATGGGCAAACCGATGGGCAACGGCTACCCCCTAGCGGGCCTCGTCCTGCGACCCGAGACCATCGCCGAGTTCGGCGCCAAGGCGCGCTACTTCAACACCTTCGGTGGCAATGCCGTCGCCGCCGCAGTGGGCCTTCATGCACGGCCTGAGGACTCTCGCCCAACGCCATGAAACCCTTGGCGAAACCCGCGCTGCCGGCCTCTTCATCGGCCAGACCGTCCTGACCGATGGCAAGCCCGACTCCGCCCGCACCGCGCGTCTGGTGAACGCGCTGCGCGAGCATCACATCTTGGTCAGTTCGACCGGGCCAATGGGCGACAGCCTCAAGATCCGCCCGCCCCTGCCCTTCCGCCTAACCCATGTGGACCAGTTTCTCACGACGCTTGACCGCCTGTTGCCGACCCTTTGACCTTTCCCATCTACAAGTATCCTCTGGGGGTCCGGGGGGCGAAGCACCCCCCGGCACCGAGGAGGAGGGCATTGCCCGACGACGAGAGGAAAGTCTTGCGCCTCCGGCGCTCCGCAAAATGGTCGCCCCGGCGCCGAGCAGGCAAAAAAGGTTACCGAAACCTGAATGTCCACAGGCAAATCATTGAAATATATAGGCCGACTTACCCTGTCCACGCGTGGACAGCCTCAACCCAGCGCGTAGCCCGCACCGCGCACAGTCCTCACAGGGTCCGCGCCGCCGTGGCTCATAAGGCTTTTTCTCAGCCGCCCCACATGCACGTCGACAGTCCGCGTGTCCACATAGATGTCCCGCCCCCAAACCAGATCCAGCAGCTGCTCGCGGCTGAAGACGCGACCAGGGCGCTCCATCAGCGTCACCAAGAGCTTGAACTCGGTCGGCCCCAGTTTCAGCACCTTGTCCGCCCGGTAGACTCGGTGGGTTTCAGGGTCCAGCCGGATATCCTCGTGCTCCAGCACCACTCCGGCGGTCGAGGGACGCACCCGCCGCAGCTGAGCGCGCGCGCGGGCCATCAGTTCCAGCACCGAATAGGGCTTGATCACGTAATCATCCGCACCAGTTTCGAGACCCCGGATCCGGTCCACCTCCTCGGCGCGGGCCGACAGCATGATTATCGGGATCGCGCGCGTGTCGGGCCGCATTTTCAGGCGCCGACACACCTCGATGCCGCTGACTTTCGGCATCATCCAGTCAAGGATGATGATGTCCGGAGCCTCTTCCTCGACCAGGACCATCGCGTCCTCGCCGTTGTCCGCTTGGGTCACCGCAAAGCCTTCGGCCTCCAGATTGTAGGCCAGCACGGTTCGCTGCGCCGGTTCGTCTTCGACCAGAAGCACTCTGGGCTGAGCATGCGACGCCATCGTTACCCCCGTGCTGCCAGGCCGGTCGTACTGTCAACCTTCGGCCGTTCGTCCTCGGGCATTGCGCCCGTCACCAGGTAGATCACCTGTTCGGCAACCGAAGTCGCATGGTCGCCCACACGCTCGATGTTCTTTGCAATGAAATGCAGATGCATGCAGGGCCCGATGTTGCGCGGGTCCTCCATCATGTGGGTCAAGAACTCACGGAAGATCGAGTTGTACATCTGGTCGATGTCCCGGTCGCGGATACGCACATCCTCGGCCAGCTTCACGTCGCGGCGAATATAGGCGTCCAGCGCGTCGACCAGCATCTGGACAACGGCCTTGGCCAGCCGACGGATCGACCCCGCCGCGCCGGGAACCTGCGTCATCTGACCCAGCAGCACGGACCGCTTGGCCAGGTTTTTCGCATAGTCACCCGCGCGCTCCAGCGCGGCCGAAATCTTCATCACGGTCAGCACGGTCCGCAAGTCGCTTGCCGTGGGCCCCCGCAACGCGATCAGACGCGCGCACTCCACGTTGATCTGCTCTTCCAGTGCGTCGATCGCTTCGTCCCCAGACCGCACACGGGCGGCAAGGTCCTCGTCCCGCTTTTCCAAAGCTTCGGCAGCGTCCAGGAGAGCTGCTTCGACCAGCCCCCCCATGCGCATGACCAAAGCCTGGGCGGCTTCGAGGTCGCGGTCGAAGGCGGTCAGGATATGCGCCGAGTTCATCGTCATGCTCCTTACCCGATCCGGCCGGTGATGTAGGCCTCGGTGCGGGGGT
>JALOTD010000119.1 GCA_025458105.1 Tabrizicola sp.
GCCGATGTTGCCGACGATGGCCATGTCCTTCATCGCGCGCATGTGCTCGATGCGGATCACGTCCTTGTTGCCGGTCGTGGTGATGAAGATGTCGGCGCTGGCGACCTCATCCTCCAGCAGCGTCACTTCATAGCCGTCCATCGCCGCCTGCAGCGCGCAGATCGGGTCGACTTCGGTGACCTTCACCCGGGCACCCGCCCCGCGCAGGGACGCCGCCGAGCCCTTGCCCACGTCGCCATAGCCGCAGACGACGGCGACCTTGCCGGCCATCATCGTGTCGGTGGCGCGGCGGATGCCGTCGACGAGCGATTCCTTGCAGCCGTACTTGTTGTCGAACTTCGACTTGGTGACGCTGTCGTTGACGTTGATCGCCGGGAAGGGCAGCTGGCCCTTCTTATGCAGCTCGTACAGACGATGGACGCCGGTGGTGGTTTCTTCCGACACGCCCTTGATCGCCGCGCGCTGCTTGGTGAACCAGCCAGGGGACGCTGCAAGGCGCTTCTTGATCTGGTTGAAGAGGCAGACTTCCTCGTCGCTGGTCGGGACCGCGATCAGGTCGGTCTCACCCGCCTCGACCCGAGCGCCGAGCAGGATGTACAGCGTCGCATCCCCGCCGTCGTCGAGGATCATGTTGCAGGTCCCACCCTCGCCGCCGAACTGGAAGATTTTGTCGGTGTAGTCCCAATACTCCTCGAGCGTCTCGCCCTTGATAGCGAAGACCGGCGTGCCCGAGGCCGCAATGGCGGCGGCAGCGTGGTCCTGGGTCGAGAAGATGTTGCACGACGCCCAGCGGACATCGGCGCCAAGCGCCTTCAGCGTTTCGATCAGGACGCCGGTCTGGATCGTCATGTGCAAGGACCCGGCAATCTTCGCGCCTTTCAGCGGCTGCGATGCCCCGAACTCCTCGCGGCAGGCCATCAGGCCAGGCATCTCGGTTTCCGCGATGGTGAGTTCCTTGCGGCCGAAGTCAGCCAGTCCGATGTCCTTGACGATGTAATCCGCAGCCATCTTGGCGCTCTCCTTGATCCTTGGTTGCGCGGGCAGATAGCATTGATCGCAGACACAGACAACAAAGGCCCGACGATGAAACAACCCCGCGCCTGGCAACGCATGCTTTCGGGCCGAAGGCTGGACCTGTTGGACCCGACACCCATGGATATCGAGGTAGAGGATATCGCGCATGGCCTGGCCTTTGTCGCGCGCTGGAATGGTCAGACCCGGGGCGACTGGCCCTATTCGGTGGCGGAACATTCGCTGCTGGTCGAAGAGATTTTTGCGCGGATCAACCCCGGAATTGCCGCGAAATGGCGGCTTGCGGCAGTCTTGCATGACGCGCCGGAATACGTGATCGGCGACATGATCAGCCCGGTGAAGGCGGCGGTCGGGCCGGGATATGGCGCGTTGGACGAACGTCTGACGACGGCGATTCATCTGCGGTTCGGTCTGCCGGCGGTCCTGCCCGTGCCGATCAAGAAATCGATCAAGGCGGCAGACAAGGTTTCGGCCTGGCTGGAGGCGGTGCGGATCGCGGGCTTTCAGGAAAAGGAAGCCGACAAGTTGTTCGGCAAGCCGGGACCAGAGGTCATGCACCGGCTGGAGATCAAGCTTCGTCCGCCCGCAGAGGTGCGGGCGGATTACGTGGCGCGGGTGGCGGGGCTTCTGGCCGCTTGCGATTGAGCGCAGACCAAGATCAGCGACCCAGCTTCCGCAGGCTGTCAGCGGTGCGCAGGCCTTCCAGATCCTCGAACTCACGCGGGCTGCGGCGGCGGCTGTGCTGCGGAGCCTCCGGCAGACGTCCAAGACGGGTTGCAATCAGAAGTGCTTCCGCGAAGATGTTCAACATGGCCTAACTCCTTTTCTGGCTGAACACCCCCCTTTTCACAGAAAATGCTGCGTGATACGACTCACAAAGCCTTTAAAAATGTTAGACAGACTAACACATGGCAACCGACTGGCGCAGCCTTCCGTCCTTGACCGCGTTGCGAGCCTTTGCGGCGACGGCTGACCTACGCAGCTTTTCGCAGGCGGCGCGGGCGCTGAATGTGACCCATGCCGCCGTCGCCCAGCAGGTGCGCGCGCTAGAGGATCATCTGGGCCGGTCATTGGTCCAGCGTGAGGGGCGCGGCGTCAGCCTGACGGCGGATGGTGAGCAATTGGCCGAGGCGTTGGGTGAAGGGTTTGCCGCCATGATCCGCGGGGTCGAGGCGCTGCGTGCCGGTGAGGTCGACCGTCCGGTGCGGGTGACGCTGACCGCCAGTTTTGCCGCACAATGGCTGATGCCCCGGCTGAAAGACTTTTGGGAGCGGCATCCCGACATCGGCCTGTCCCTGCATCCGGACGCAAGGGTCGTCGATTTGCATCGCGAGCGGATGGATCTGGCGATCCGCTATGGAAATGGTGACTGGCCCGGAATGGAGCAGACCTTTCTGGCGTCGGCGCGGCTGGTGGTCGCTGGCGCTCCCGCCCTGATCGGCGATCGCAGACTGTCACTTGACGAATTGCGCGAAATGGACTGGGTGCTTAGCCGGAATTGGCCCGAACAGGACAGCTTTCTTCGCAGCCTAGGGCTGGATCCGCTGGCCCTCAGTCGGACCGATATCAGCAATGAGGAATTGGCAATTGCCGCAGCCCGGCAAGGTCTTGGACTGGTTGTGGAAAGTTATGCCCTGCTGGAGGCCGAAGTGGCAGAAGGTCGCCTGCGAGTGGTCCACGAGAGCCGTGACACGCTGCCGGCTTATTTCGTCGTCACTTTACCCGGGCCACAAAGAGCCGCGGCCCGGGCATTTCTGAAATGGCTTAGGGCACAGACCTGAAACCCCAGTCAGGTCGCGCCTTTGTGCCGGTTCAGAGTGCGAGATCTTCGGGCTTCTTGCCCTTGGCCAGCGCTTCCGAGAACCAGCGCGGCTTGCGCCCGCGGCCCGACCAGGTATCGGCCTTGTTCGCCGGATTGGCGTACTTCGCCACGGAAGGCGACCGTTTCCGCGTCGGCGCTGCACCGGTCAGCTCAGACAGCGTGAAGCCCTTTGCTTTCGCAATTTCTTCCAATTCTGCAAGTGCTTCGCGTTTCCGACGACCCTCGTAACCGGCGATTGCCTTTGCCACCTGCGATTGCAGGTCCTTCAGTTCTTTCAAGGATAGCGAATTCAGATCCATAGCAATTACTGCCCCAGTTTATTTCAAGTGAATACTGAATAGGGGCAATGTTGGCAGTTGGCAACAATATGCTGCTATTTTGGGCTGCGCTTAGCCAAAATCCGCTGCAGCGTCCTACGGTGCATCGACAGGCGGCGGGCCGTTTCACTGACGTTGCGGTCGCACATTTCGTAAACGCGCTGGATGTGTTCCCAACGGACGCGGTCTGCCGACATCGGATTTTCCGGCGGCTGGGGCAAGGCCTCACCCTTCGCCAGCAGGGCATTTGTCACGTCATTCGCATCGGCTGGTTTGGACAGATAATCGATGGCCCCAATCTTTACGGCAGCAACTGCCGTTGCAATCGCACCATATCCGGTCAGGACAACAATCCGGCAATCGGGTCTGCGTTCCCGCAAGGTCTCGATCACGTCAAGGCCATTGCCGTCTTCCAACCGCAGGTCCACAACGGCATAGGCGGGTGGATTGGCCTGTGCCTTTGCCCGACCTTCGGCCACGCTTTGTGCCGTATCAGCTGAAAATCCGCGCTTTTCCATAGCCTTGGCCAGCCGTTTCACAAACGGTTCGTCATCATCGACAAGCAACAAGGTCCTGTCGGGACCAAGGTCCGCACCAAGATCGTCGGCCATTTCGTCTTCCCCTTCCCGCCTGCTCCGGACCAAGCCCTGACCAAGCCCGGGCGACCCTAGCCGCCAGCTTGGCCCGCCTGAAGGAAACAGGCAACGCTTTCCGCCATTTGTTCAGATGTAACCTCGCGGCGGAAGAAATCCACAAAACCCGCTTCGGGAAGCATCAGATAGGTGAATGTCATGTGATCAACCAAGTAGAAGTCGGGATCGTCTGAGGGGCGCCGGTTATAAACGGTGCGATAGGCGTTCGCGGCGGCCTTCACTTGGTCAGGCGTCCCCGTCAGCGCCACCAGCTTCGGGTGCATGTTCACTTCATAATCGGCCAGCGCTTCGGGTGTGTCGCGTTCCGGATCGATCGAGATGAAGACCGGCGTGACGTCCAGCCCGCGCTCGGCCAAAAGGTCGACGGCCTCGGCGTTCCGCGCCATGTCGAATGGGCAGACATCCGGGCAGAAGGTGTAGCCGAAATAGACCAGGCTGGGCTTGGTCAGGACCTGAGCATCGCTGACCGTTTCGCCCTTGGTGTTGACCAGCGTGAACGGCCCGCCGATATCGCCCCCGGCAATTTGGCCCTGACGGCACTGGGCAAAGGCATCGTCCGCGCGGTTCAGGTACACATAAAGCGCGCTGCCGCCCAGAAGTGCCGCAACGCCTGCGGCGGCCAAGCTGGCATAAAGTCTGGTCATCGAATGCGCCTCTGGATGCTGAGCGGTCGGTCGCATTGATCCCAGAAGCGGCTGGTCTTAACAATGCCCAAGGCACGTTCAGGGACATCTGGTCACAGCATGGTTATGGCAGGCATCACCCTTCCCGAGGGTGAGGGGCGCGACAACTGGGTGCGTCTGCGGACGTTGATCCTGCTGCGCTGGATGGCGATTGCCGGGCAACTGGCCGCAATCTTCGTTGCGGATCGGTATTATGCCCTGCAGCTGCCGCTTGGCCTGTGCTACCTTGCGGTAGGCGCTTCGATCGTGGCCAACCTGTTTTCGATCACGCTGTTCCCCGAAAACAAGCGGCTGACCGAAACCGAAGCTTTCTTCACGCTTCTGTTCGACCTTGCGCAACTGGCCTTCCTGATCTTCGTGACGGGGGGCCTGACCAATCCCTTCGCCCTGCTGGTGCTTGCCCCGGTCACGATTTCGGCCAGTGCGCTGCGGCTGCAACCGACCCTGCTTCTGGGGGCAGCGGCCATTGCCCTGATCTCGGTCGCGGCCTTCTGGAACCTGCCGCTAAGGTTTGCCGATGGTAGTGAGTTGGCGATTCCGCGCATCTTCGAGTTCGGCTTCTGGCTGTCCATCGTCATCGGCATCCTGTTCCTGGGCCTTTATTCCCGCCGCGTGTCGACCGAAATAAGATCAATGTCAGAGGCGTTGCTGGCCACTCAGATGGCCCTGGCACGGGAACAGAAGCTGACCGATCTTGGCGGGGTCGTGGCCGCTGCCGCGCATGAACTGGGCACGCCGCTGGCGACGATCAAGCTGGTCAGCTCGGAACTGATGGAGGAGCTGGCAGATCGCCCGGATCTGCTGGAAGATGCCCGCCTGATCCGCGATCAGGCCGACCGCTGCCGTGACATCCTGCGCGACATGGGCCGGGCCGGAAAGGACGACCTGCACTTGCGCCAGGCCCCCTTGTCGGCCGCCCTGCGCGAGGCGGCAGAGCCGCATGTGGCGCGTGGCAAACGGGTAGAGTTCAGCTTTGGCCCGGTCGATGGCGGACCCGAGCGTCAACCCACGATCCTCCGGCGGCCCGAGATCATTCATGGCTTGCGCAATCTGGTGCAGAACGCGGTGGACTTCGCGCGCTCGACCGTCTGGATCGAAGGTGAATGGACCGACAGGACCGTCACGATTCGGATCATCGACGACGGAGACGGCTTTCCCCCCCATGTCATCGGCCGGATCGGTGACCCGTTTGTCCGGTTTCGCCGCAGCGAGCCCGAGACGACCCAGCGCCCGGGGTATGAAGGCATGGGGCTGGGCCTGTTCATCGCCAAGACGCTTCTGGAACGGTCGGGTGCCGAACTGACCTTTGCTAATGCGACCGACCCGTTCCTGTCGCCAGAGGACCGGCCCGACCGAAGCGGCGCAGTTGTCGAAGCCGTCTGGGCCATGGAGGCCTTGGCAGCTCGGGAAACCGGCGCGCTGGGCGAAAACCGTCGTTTCGAGACCTGATGACGCCTGCCTGCCTTAGGCTTAACCGTCGGTTAAGGAATCGCGTCCTAGGCTGAACCAATCGTTAACGTTGGTGGGCCGCATGACCCAAGATCTGCTTGCTTCCTTCGGGTTGGTTCTCAGTTCGGCGCTGATTGCGCTGTCCAGCCTTGCCGTGCTGATTGCCTGGCAGATGCGCCGTCCGGGAAAGGTGGACAGCATCTTTGCCCCAGGTCAGACAGCGGCGGCTTTCCTGTTCCATGGCGACCGACTTCTGGATGCAACCCCTGCCGGGCGCAGCTTGCTGCCCGAAGGCGCGGATGGCCGTGCCCTGTCGCGGCTGATGGTACAGTTGGGCCCCCTGTTTCCCGATCTTGGCCAGGCCCTGGACACCTTGCCCGGTCGGGGACAGATCCTGTTGCCCTCCGCGCCAGAGGTGCGGCCCCCGCTGGTGCTGAAGGGCGAATATCTGCGCGGATTGACCCGGCTTACGATGCTGGATGCAGAGTCGACCGACCGGCCAGAGGGGGCAGATGTGCCGTCACTGGCTGCGCTTCAGCACGAGGTTGCGGCCCAGCGCGCGGTGCTATCCCGCGCCCCGGTCCTGATGTGGAAAGAGGACCAGCAGGGCACGGTGATCTGGGCCAACCATGCCTACCTGATACGCGCAACCGAGCTGCTGCCTGAGGGCGAAGACCTGTCCTGGCCCCTGCCGAAGCTGTTCCAGGTCCCTGAGGGTGCCAGTCGTCGCCCGCCCCGGATCAAGCTGCAGATGCGCAGCGGGCCGGAATGGTTTGACCTGTCGCGCATTCCCATGGGGTCCGAAGTCCTCAACTATGCGCTGGCGGCCAATGCGGCGGTCGACGCGGAAACCGCGCTTCGCGAGTTCATGCAGACCCTGACCAAGACGTTTGCCGATCTTCCCATTGGCCTGGCGATTTTCGACCGGTCGCGCGTGCTGCAGCTGTTCAACCCCGCGCTGGCCGATCTGACCTCGCTTGCCCCCGATTTCCTGATCTCGCGACCGACCCTTTCTGCGGTGCTGGATGCCATGCGGGCCAAGGCGATGATCCCCGAACCGAAAGACTACCGCAGCTGGCGCAAGCAGCTGATGAAGGTCGAGGAAGAAGCGTCATCGGGCCTGTTCGAGGAAACCTGGAGCCTGCCGGGCGGGCAGACCTATCGCGTCATCGGCAGGCCGCATCCGAACGGGGCGCTGGCCTTCATGTTCGAGGACATCTCGACCGAGATGACGCGCAGCCGTCGTTACCGGGCCGATCTGGAACTGGGTCAGTCGGTGATCGATTCCCTGGACGAGGCGGTTGCCGTCTTTTCGCAAGGGGGGCAGCTGGTGATGTCGAACCAGGCCTATGCGCAACTGTGGCAGCACGACCCGGCGGTCATGCTGTCCGATGCAGGGATCGTCACGCTGTGTGCCTGGTGGCAGCAGCATTCCGCCCCCAGCCTGATCTGGGACGATGCCCGCGCCTTTGTCAGCTCGACGACCGACAGAACGCGGATCAAGCGCTTGCCCCAATGCCACGGGGCGAGGTGCCGCTGGGATTGATGCTGGCCTGACGGGCAATGCCTTGCGGTGGCAGCGGGTCCGGATAGACTCCGTCGCCATGACTGACCCAGCCCCCCAGATCCTTGACCTTCCGACCGAGGCCGACACCATCCGTCTGGGCGAGAGTCTTGCCAAGATTGCGAAGCGGGGCGACTGCATCCTGCTGGAGGGTCCGATCGGGGCCGGAAAATCAACTCTTGCACGGGCCTTCATCCGTGCCCGGCTGGGGCGGATGGAGGACGTCCCCTCGCCGACCTTCACTCTGGTGCAGGTCTATGATGCCGGAGCGGTGGAAATCTGGCATGCCGATCTGTACCGGCTCAGCCACCCTGACGAGGTCTGGGAACTTGGCCTCGATACCGCGTTCGACGAATCGATCTGCCTCATCGAATGGCCGGACCGGTTGGGGCAGCATGTCCCGAAGGGCGCGCTGCGGGTGCGGCTGGAGGCAACGGGCGAGGGTCGCCGGGCCGTGATTTCGGGCGGCCAATCGCCGCGCTATCGCTCTTCCCTCGAGAAGGTCGAACGCAAGGTGATGGCAGATCGTTTCCTTGTATCCTCCGGATGGGGCGCGGCGGACCGACAGCATCTTGCGGGCGATGCGTCCGACCGGCGCTATGAACGGCTGCGCCTGGGGGCGGCAACGGCGGTCCTGATGGACAACCCGCCCGGCGGGGCGGATGACCCCGGCGCCTTCCTGGCGATGGCCGGGCACTTGCGATCCCTGGGCCTTTCCGCGCCCGAGGTTCGCGCTGCCGACATTCAGACCGGATTTCTTCTGCTGGAGGACCTCGGGGATGACCTCTACTCCCGCCTCTTGGCGACCGAGCCATCGCGCGAGGCCGAGCTTTACGCCCCCGCGGTGGATGTGTTGTGCCACCTGCAGGCCGCCCCCGCCCCGGTGGGGCTGCCCGACCTGAGCGCCGCCGACTGGGCCTCTGCCGCTGATCTGGCAATGGTCCAATACGCCGCAGCGGCAACCGGACAGTGGCCCGACCCGGGGCCTTACCTCAAGGCACTTGAACAAGCGCTGTCGACACATGCCGATGGCCCACGAGTCCTGATCCTGCGGGATTATCACGCTGACAACCTCTTGTGGCTGCCGGGGCGAGACGGCTTGCGGCGGGTCGGTCTCTTGGACTTTCAGTTGGCGCAGATGGGTCAGCCCGCCTACGATCTTGTCTCGCTTCTGCAGGACGCGCGCCGGGACGTCTCGCTAGCGACCGAAGTGGCCATGGTGGCGCGGTTCTGCCAGGTGACTGGCGCCGACCCGGATCGGTTCGCCGCGCAGTATGCTGCCGTAGGGGCGCAGCGGGCGCTGCGGATTCTGGGTGTCTTCGTCCGGCTGGCGCGGGTGCGGGCCAAGCCCGGATATCTGCCCCTGCTTCCCCGCGTCTGGGGGCAATTGCAGCGCAATCTTGCCCATCCCTCGTTGGCCAGCCTTCGGGACATCTGTACCGATGTTCTGCCCGAGCCGACCCCTGAAACCCTGGACCGGATCCGCGCGCAATGTCCGCCTACCCCTTCGCACTGATGATCTTCGCTGCCGGGTTCGGGACCCGCATGGGTGCCCTGACCGCAGACCGGCCAAAGCCGCTGATCCCGGTGGCGGGGCGTCCGCTGATCGACCATGCTTTAGGTGTCGCGCGGCAGGCCGGCGTCGCGCGGATTGTCGTAAACACGCATTACAGGGCCGACCAGATTGCCACGCATCTGGCGGGTTCGGGGGTCTTGATCAGTCACGAACCCGGCCCGATCCTGGAAACCGGCGGCGGCCTGCGACAGGCGCTGCCGCTGCTTGGCCCCGGTCCGGTGGCAATCCTGAACAGCGACGGCATCTGGACCGGCGCGAACCCCCTTACCCAACTGGCCCAGGCCTGGGATGCCGACCGGATGGACGCGCTGCTTTTGCTGCTGCCGGTGTCGGTGACGCTTGCGCATGGTGGCAAGGGCGACTTCCGGCTGGACGCATCAGGCCGCCTGTCGCGCGGTCATGGGGGAGAGGATCATGTGTACATCGGGGCCAGTATCCTAAGCCCCGCCTGTCTGGGCGGAAAGGACGGCGAGGTCTTTTCGCTGAACCGCCCTTGGAATACGGCCATCGCGGCGGGGCGTGCCTTTGGCGTAACCCATCAGGGTCGATGGTGCGATGTTGGTCGCCCGGAAGGCATCGCCGCCGCCGAGGCCTTGCTGCAAGGGGAGATGCATGGCTAGGCCCAACCTCTTTGCCTTGCCCCCAGGTGCGGACTTTCCAGCCGAGCTGGTGGCGGGGCTTATGGCTCAGGTCAGGGACCAGCCGCCCGAAGCCCTGGCACGGGTAACGCTGATCCTGAACACGCAGCGTATGCGCAACCGGGTGGCCGAATGCCTGGTGGAAAGGGGCGTCCGGCTGTTGCCGCGGCTTCTTCTGGTCACCGATGTTTCCGCCATGCTGTCGCCCCTGCCCCTTGCACCCGCAGCGCCGAAACTGCGGCGGATGTTGCAGCTGTCCGTCCTGCTGGACGGTCTCTTGCGGACCGGGTCCACCCCGTTTCCCCGCGCGGCGCTTTACGATCTGGCCGAAAGCCTGGCCGTTCTGATGGACGAGATGCAGGGTGAGGGCGTTCCACCCGATCGCATCTCCGCGCTGGATGTGGGCAATCATTCGGCGCATTGGGCGCGGACACAGCGGTTCCTGGGAATTGTGACTGAGGCGCTTGCAGGCGAAGGGATGGACGACGCGGCACGGCAACGGCAGGCAATCCTTGCACTTGCCGAACACTGGCAAGCAACCCCTCCTGCTGATCCGGTCATCGTTGCGGGGTCGACCGGGTCGCGCGGGACGACCGCGCTTTTGATGCAGGCCGTAGCGCGTTTGCCGAACGGTGCGGTGGTCCTGCCGGGTTTTGACTTCGATCTGCCGCCCAAGGTCTGGGCCGGGATGGACGACGCGTTGACCGCTGAGGATCATCCGCAGTATCGCTTTCGCCGGGTGATGGAGCTTCTGGACTGCGACCCGATAGCGGTGCAGCCTTGGACGGCGACCCCGCCCCCCGCGCCGGACCGGAACCGACTGATCTCGCTTGCGCTGCGCCCGGCGCCGGTGACCGACCAATGGCTGACCGAGGGTCAGGATCTGCCCGATCTTCTGGCCGCGACCGAGGGGATGACTTTGCTGATGGCTCCCTCGGAACGGGTCGAGGCTCTGGCCATCGCCCTGATCCTGCGCAAGGCAGCCGAACGGGGCACAAGCGCCGCCTTGGTCACCCCCGACCGCAACCTGGCGCGACGGGTGACCGCGGCGCTGGACCGCTGGGGCATCCGCCCCGACGATTCCGCAGGTCGTCCGCTGGCGCTTTCGCCACCTGGGCGGCTGCTGCGGCAGGTGGCCAATCTCTTCGGGCAGCGCCTGACCATCGACGCGCTGCTTGCGGTCTTGAAGCACCCCTTGGTCTTCTCCGGCGAAGGCCCGCTTGGCCGCGGCGCGCATCTGCTGCTGACGCGGGAATATGAGCTGCACGCCCGCCGCCATGGGCCCGCCTTCCCGACGGCGGAGAGTCTGGCGGACTGGGCAGAGAGCGTGACCCTTCCCGGTGCCCGGGACTGGGCTGCCATCCTTGGGCGCACGGTTTGCGGCCTGGAGGCTTCGACGCCGGTCGCCCTGCCGCTTGCCGTCACACGGCACCTGTCTGCGGTCGAAAGGCTGGCGCAGGGGTTTGCCGAAACAGGCACGGGCGAGCTTTGGCTGAAGGACGCGGGCGCGGCAGCAAGGACCGCAATGGATGACCTGCAGGCCGAGGCCGCGTCGGGCACCGATGTTTCGCCGGGCGACTACCTCAACCTTTTGCGCGGGGTCCTGTCCGGCGAGGTGCGCGAGACCGAGGCCGCCCATCCCCTGATCCGTATTCGCGGTACGCTTGAGGCGCGGGTGCAGGGCGCCGATCTTGTCATCCTGGGCGCCTTGAACGACGGCACCTGGCCCGCGCTGGCCGCGCCCGACCCCTGGCTGAACCGGGCCATGCGCAAAGCGGCGGGGCTTTTGCTGCCCGAACGCCAGATCGGCCTTTCGGCGCATGATTACCAGCAGGCCGTCGCCGCGCCCCGGGTGGTCCTGTCGCGCGCGGTCCGCAGTGGTGAGGCGCAGACCGTTCCCTCGCGGTGGCTGAACCGGTTGACCAACCTGGTGGAGGGCCTGCCCGACCGGAATGGCCCGGCAGCCTTGCGGGCAATGCAAGACAGGGGCGACCACTGGCTGGCTCTAGCAGCGGCCTTCGACACGCCCCCGGGTCTGGCGCAACCGGCCAAGCGTCCCTCGCCCCGGCCGCCAGTCTCGGTGCGTCCGAAAAAGCTGTCGGTGACCGAGATCAAGACCCTGATCCGCGACCCTTATGCGATTTACGCACGGCACATCCTGCACCTGCGCCCGCTGGACCCCCTGCGCCCCGAGGCCGATCCCCGTCTGCGCGGCACGGTGCTGCACGATATTCTGGAGCGGTTCGTCCGGAATGGGCAGGGTGATGCCGCCGACCTGTTGCGCATCACCGACGAGGTTCTGGCAGACCGCGTGGCCTGGCCCTTGGCCCGGTCGGTCTGGCGGGCGCGGATCGGCAAGGCCGCGCAGGCGTTCATCGATTTTTCGGTATCGACGGGCGGGCAGCCGGTTCTTCTTGAAACCTCGGGTGCCGCAGCGGTCGCAGGGCAGGATTTTACCCTCACCGGCAAGCCCGACCGGATTGACCTTTTGCCCGACGGGCGGCTTCTTCTGATCGACTACAAGACCGGCGATCCGCCATCCGAGGCTGAACAGAAACATTTCGACAAGCAACTTCTTCTGACTGCCGCCATGGCAGAGAACGGGGCCTTTGCCCAACTGGGCCTGGCCGAGGTCGCGCGGTTGGTTTTCCTTGGGCTGAAGGCAGAGTTGAAGCAGGTAGAGACCGACCTTGAACCCGGTCAGGTGGCCCAGGTCTGGGAGGAGTTCGGCAAGCTGATCACCGCCTATTCTCTCCCGTCGCAAGGTTACACCGCGCGGCGGGCGATGCAGTCGGAACGGGACCTTTCGGACTATGACCACCTGTCGCGCTTTGGCGAATGGGACATGACCAAGGGGGGCGCGGCATGACGATCACTCCCGCCACCCGGATGCAGATCGATGCCGCCAACCCGGGGCAGAACACCTGGCTTTCGGCAAATGCTGGTTCCGGCAAGACCAGCGTACTGACCAACCGCGTGGCGCGACTTTTGCTGCAGGGGGTGGACCCGCAGCGCATCCTGTGCCTGACCTATACCAAGGCCGCCGCAAGCGAGATGCAGAACCGCCTGTTCCAGCGGCTGGGCGATTGGGCGATGAAGCCCGACGCCGATCTCCGGCTTGCCTTGCAGGCTCTGGGTGAAGAGGAGCTTTCAACTGCCCGGCTCTCCCGCGCGCGGCAACTTTTCGCACGCGCCATCGAAACGCCGGGCGGTCTGCGCCTCCAGACCATCCATAGCTTCTGCGCCAGCCTTTTGCGCCGCTTTCCGCTCGAGGCAGGCGTCGCCCCCGGCTTTACCGAAATGGATGACCGCGCCGCCAAACTGCTGCGCGCCGAGATCGTCGAGGAATTGGCCGACTCCCTTGCCCCCGATGCCGTGCGGGGCTTGGCCGAGGTGCACTCGGGCGAGGATTTCACCGCATTCGTCGACCAGATCGCCCGCCACCGCGACGCCTTCAATCCTCCGCTGGATCAGGGGCAGATCTGGCGGCTGTTCGACCTGCCTTTGGGCTTTGATGAGCGCCCGATCCTGGCTGGCGTCTTTCTGGGGGATGAGGCTGGCTGGATGCCGGATGTCGTATCAGGTCTGACGCAAGGCGGAACGAATGATGGCAAGGCCGCCAAGCGCCTGACCGTTGTCGATCTGGCGCGGCCCTCGCTGGGCGGGCTGGCGCTGCTTGAGGATCTCTTCCTGTTTGGCGAGAAGACCAAAGCCCCCTTCGCCGCAAAGATCGGCAGCTTCCCGACCAAGGATACTCAGGCGAAGCTTGGCCCTCTTCTTGACCGGCTTGAGGCGCTGATGCGCCGCGTGGAAACCGCCCGCTCCCAGCGTATTGCCCTGCAAGCCGCCCGTAAGACCCTCGCCCTCCACCGCTTTGCCGGGGCCTTCCTCACCGACCCTTCGCTGGCGGCTTGGGTCCTGTACCGGCTGGACGGTGGCATCGACCACATCCTTGTGGACGAGGCGCAAGACACCAGCCCCGGCCAGTGGCGCCTGATCGAAAGCCTGGCGGGAGAGCTGACGTCCGGTCAAGGCGCCAGCACACGGGACCGTACGCTATTTGTCGTGGGTGACAAGAAGCAATCGATCTATTCCTTCCAGGGTGCCGATGTCGCGGCCTTTGACCGGATGCAGGACCAGTTCAAGGCCCAGTTGGCCGGGGGCAAGGCGCTGGCTTCCCGGACGCTGGACTATTCGTTCCGGTCTTCTCCCGCGGTTCTGAAGGTTGTCGACCAGACCTTTGTCGATGAGACCCATGCCGCCCTTGGTGGCCCATCGGCCCACAAGGCGTTTCACGAAGCGCTTCCCGGTCGTGTCGATGTCTGGCCGGTGATCGAGAAATCCGGCAAGGACGACCCGGGCCCCTGGTTCGACCCCGTCGATGCCCCGCAGCCCGAAGACCCGCATGTCGTCCTCGCCCGCCAGATTGCTGGGTGGATGCGTGACCGGGTGGTCGGGGGCGAGCAGATTCCGCAGGCCGTACGCCACGGTTCACCCCCCCAACGCCCGATCCGCTATGGCGACTTCCTGATCCTGGTCCAGCGCCGCTCGCCCCTGTTTCACGAGATCATCCGCGCCTGCAAGAAGCTGGACCTGCCCATCGCGGGGGCAGACCGGCTGAAACTGGGGGGTGAGCTTGCAGTCAAGGACCTGGCCGCGCTTCTCGCCTTTCTCGACACGCCCGAGGATGACCTGTCTCTCGCCGCTGTCCTGCGCTCCCCCCTCTGCGGCTGGTCCGAGGACGACCTTTTCGCTCTCGCCCAACCCCGCCCCGGCTTTCTGTGGGAGGCCTTGCGCAACCATCCGAACCACACCGAGACCCGCGCCTTCCTGAACGACATGCGGGCCCAGGCCGATTTCCTGCGCCCTTTCGATTTGATTGAACGCGCGCTGACCCGCCACGACGGCCGCCGCAAGCTGCTGGACCGTCTGGGGGCCGAGGCCGAGGACGGTATCGACGAGCTTCTGGGTCAGGCCTTGGCCTACGAGGCTTCGGAAGTCCCCAGTCTGACCGGCTTTCTGGTCTGGATGCAGACGGATGATGTGGAGGTGAAGCGCCAGCTTGACGGCGAAGGCGACCGCATCCGCGTTATGACGGTCCACGGCGCCAAGGGGTTGGAGGCCGAAATCGTCATCCTGCCCGACACCGCCGACCGCAAGAAGCGCGACCCGGACGAGCTTTACCGGCTGAACGGTCGCGAGGCCGTGTGGAAGGTCCCCAGCACCGAAAGCCCGGCCGTCATCGCTGCTGAACGCGCCGCGCGGGATGCTCGGGATCGGGCTGAAAGGCTGCGGCTGCTCTATGTGGCGATGACCCGCGCCCGCTGCTGGCTGGTCGTGGCAGCGGCAGGCGATGTGAAGCAGGAGGATTGCTGGTACAGCCTGATCCGCGACGGTGTCGAACGGTCTAAGGCTGCCGATGCCGGCGCGGGTATCCGCCGCCATAGCTTTGGCGACTGGCCGTCTGTTGCACCGGTCCAGGGGAAGACCGTACCGGATCTTGCCCGGCCGGACTGGCTGGCCCGCCCCGCCCCGGTGCCGTCGTCCGGACCACGGGTCCTGTCGCCTTCGGATCTTGGCGGCCCGAAGGCGCTGCCCTCCGAAGCGGCTCATGACTCCGACGAGGCAAAGCGCCGGGGAACGCTTTTGCACCTTTTGCTGGAACGCCTGCCGGGTTTGCGGCGGGATGACTGGGCGGCACATGCCTTGGGTCTTGTCGGTGATCCCGACCGCGCGCCTGTCCTTTTGGCCGAGGCGCAACGGGTGCTGGACGATCCTGCCCTTGCCCGTCTCTTTGCCCCCGATACGCTGGCCGAGGTTGCCGTCTCGGGTGATTGGCGTGGGGCAAGGCTTCTGGGGTCGGTCGACCGCCTTCTGATTGCCCCGGACCGGATACTGGTCGTCGACTACAAGTCCAACACCGTGATCCCCGACCGTCCTGATCAGGTGCCAGAGGGTATCCTGCGGCAGCTGGGGGCCTATGCGCATCTGCTGGCACAGGCCTACCCGGACCGCCGGATCGAGACGGCCATTCTGTGGACACGCGCGCCGCGCTTGATGCCCATCGATCCCGACATCGTGAGGCAGGCCCTCGATCGCACCACGATCCCTTGACGTTGCCCACCTGTCTACTTAGCTTCGAAGGCCGACATTCCCGCAGGAGAACGATCATGGGCGCCGCCACTGTCGCCGTTTCCGATGCCACCTTCGACGCCGAAGTCCGGCAGTCGCCGATTCCGGTCGTCGTGGACTTCTGGGCCGAATGGTGCGGCCCCTGCCGCCAGATCGGCCCTGCCCTGGAAGAGCTGGCAACCCAGTACGCCGGTCAGGTCAAGATCGTGAAAGTCAACGTGGACGAAAACCCGGACAGCCCCGCCACCCTCGGCGTGCGCGGCATTCCGGCGCTGTTCATGTTCAAGGACGGCCAGGTCGTGTCGAACAAGGTCGGCGCCGCCCCGAAGGCCGCGCTGGAAAACTGGATCAAGTCGGCGATCTGACATCGCTGATGCGCTTTTGGCCCGGGCGCTTGCGAAGGGGTCGGGCTCTTTAATTCCCTGCCCGCCATCTTCCGACGATGTCCCGCTCGAACAGGGCGGCTCCGACATAGGACATGTCGGTGGCCGTGAATTCTGATACCTGCAACAGCGGCCGATGCAGCCCCCAACGCGCGAAGGTGTCGCTGCGTTCTTGCTTGCGGGTCAGCATCAGGCAAAGCTCAGGCTGCTTCGGCAGCGACATATCCCATTCCGGTGGAAAAAGGATCGGTCGGGCTGCAGCAAGGTCGGTCTCGGTCGGTGGGGCGGTATCAGAGGTCCAGTCGAGCAGGTTGACGATCGGGAATGCGCCGACTTCACCCTTGGTATGTCCTACGACGTGAAGCGCCAGCCACATGCCGGTCTCTTGCCGATAGCCGACGATCTCTCCCAGGTCCCAGGTGCTAGTGAACCCGCGCTTCTTGCGCGCTGCGACCGGGGGCTTCTGTGGACTGCGCAACTGGTCGGACAGCTTTGCCAGTTCTGCCGCACGTTTTTCGCCAAGCCCGGCCTCTTCCCAGCGTTCCATCCCTTCGCGCTGCGCAATCACGTTCAGCGCCCGGTCGCGGGTGGCGTCGTCCAGCCGGCCCATCTTCCAGGCTGTCGCTGCAAGCGCCAGCCAGACCAGGGGCGCTTCGTCCGGGTCGCTCAGTGTTCCGGCAAAGCGCTCAAGGACACGATCGCGTGCGGCCTCTGGCTCCAGCCCCTCGCTGATCGCCTGGCGATAGTCGTCGCGCACATCGCAGGCCGTATCGTCCGAAAACAGCCCCACACCCCAGGTGCCCATGACCTTCTCCGTGCCTTCCATCCGGCAGGATGCCCTAAGCGTGCTGGCCGGTAAACGGCCCGATTGTCGCCCTTTGGCCCCGTCCCCTTCCCAATACCCCCGTTTTCCTGTATGGCCCCCAGCATCTGAGACGTGAGGCCCACCCCCGGGGCACATGCAAAGGATACGGGGGAAGGGCGGCAATGGGGCCGCCAGATATCGGGGGCACCGGCAGGGGCCGGGTCCTCAGAGGAAACGATACATGTTCAATGTGACCAAGAAATCGATCCAGTGGGGCAATGAAACGCTCACGCTGGAAACGGGGAAAGTTGCGCGCCAGGCTGACGGCTCGGTGATCGCGACGCTGGGCGAAACCCAGGTGATGGCCAACGTGACCTTCGCCAAGACCGCGAAGCCGGGCCAGGACTTCTTCCCGCTGACCGTTCACTATCAGGAAAAATACTACGCAGCCGGCAAGATCCCCGGCGGCTTCTTCAAGCGCGAAGCGCGTCCTTCCGAAAAGGAAACGCTGGTCTCGCGTCTGATCGACCGTCCGATCCGTCCGCTCTTCGTCGACGGTTTCCGGAACGAAGTGCTGGTGATGTGTACCGTGCTGTCCTGCGACCTCGTGAATGACCCCGACATCGTGGCGATGATCGCGGCCTCGGCGGCGCTGACCGTTTCGGGCGTGCCCTTCCGCGGCCCGATTGGCGCGGCGCGCGTCGGTTTCGTCGACGGCCAGTATGTGCTGAACCCGGCGATGGACGACATGACGCAGCTGCGCATGAAGCCCGAGCAGCGCCTGGACCTTGTCGTCGCCGGCACCAAGGACGCCGTGATGATGGTGGAATCCGAGGCTTACGAGCTGACCGAAGAGGAAATGCTCGGCGCCGTCGTGTTCGGCCACCAGCAGATGCAGGCGGTGATCGACCTGATCATCGACTTCGCGGAATCTTCGGCGAAAGAGCCCTACGACTTCTCTCCGCCCGACTTCTCGGAGCTGTACGGCAAGGTGAAGAAGGCCGGCGAAAGCCTGATGCGCGCCGCTTTTGCGCTGCGGGACAAGCAGGAACGGACCACCGCTATCGAAGCCGCCGTCGCCGCGATCACCGCGAAGATGAGCGAAGAAGACCAGGCCGACCCAAACCTTTACCCGGCGATCAAGCAGCTGGAATCGGCGGTTCTGCGCGGTGACGTGGTCAAGAAAGGCGCCCGGATCGACGGTCGCGATACCAAGACCGTCCGCCCGATCGTCTGCGAAACGGGCGTCCTGCCGCGCGCGCACGGCTCGGCGCTGTTCACCCGGGGTGAAACCCAGGGCCTCGTCGTCACCACCCTCGGCACCGGCGAAGACGAACAGATCATCGACGCGCTGAACGGCAACTACCGCTCCAACTTCCTCCTGCATTACAACTTCCCGCCCTACTCGGTCGGCGAAGTTGGCCGCGTGGGTTCGCCCGGCCGTCGTGAGATCGGCCATGGCAAGCTTGCCTGGCGCGCGCTGCAGGCGGTTCTCCCGGCTCCGACCGACTTCCCCTACACGATCCGCGTCGTGTCCGAGATCACCGAATCGAACGGCTCCTCGTCCATGGCTTCGGTCTGCGGCGGGTCGCTCTCGATGATGGACGCGGGCGTGCCGCTGAAGGCCCCCGTGGCTGGCGTCGCGATGGGTCTGGTGCTGGAAGAGGACGGTGACTGGGCGGTCCTGACCGACATCCTGGGCGACGAGGATCACCTCGGCGACATGGACTTCAAGGTCGCGGGCACGGAAAAGGGCATCACCTCGCTGCAGATGGACATCAAGATTGCCGGGATCACCCCCGACATCATGAAGCAGGCCCTGGCGCAGGCCAAGGACGGCCGTCTGCACATCCTGGCCGAAATGGGCAAAGCGCTGTCGGCCCCGCAAGGCTTCAGCGAATACGCCCCGAAGATCGAGACGATGCAGATCCCGACCGACAAGATCCGGGAAGTCATCGGCTCGGGCGGCAAGGTCATCCGCGAGATCGTCGAGGTCTCGGGCGCCAAGGTCGACATCAACGACGACGG
>JALOTD010000120.1 GCA_025458105.1 Tabrizicola sp.
TGAACCAGGTCGCGCGCCGCCTGAACGAGGCGAAGCTTAAGGGCGAGCGGCTGCCCTATACCCCCGCCAGCCATGCTGAGATCCGTGACCTTGCGGTATTCGTCTTCGACATGGCTGACCAGATCCAGGAGATGTTCCGCGCGCGCCGCCGCGAACTGGACCTCGAAGTCACCAAAGCCCTCGCTGGCCTGGCTCGACCGGGAGCGGAGCATGGCACGGAGTGAGGCGCGCGGTGTCGGGCCCGCCCTCTTCGACCGCGACTGGAGCCGCGTGTCAGGCAGTTGGCAGGGGCTCGAGAAGAAGGCGCAAATGGTCCGGGCAGCGCGGGGCTACTCGCCGGCCATCTTCAAGCCGATCTCCAAGGGTGGGTGCCACACGGGCGCGCAGCTCAAGGCCCAGCTGACCTACCTCACCACCAAGTCGAGCCATATCCTCGACAGCCGCGGCACCCATGATGGCAAGAAGACCCTGACCGAGGCCGAGATCAACCGGGTCGTGCGGCGCTTCGAGAACCAATGGGGCGAGCGGCACAGCCCGAAGCTCGGCCATACCTCGCATCTTTTGATGGCCTTTCCCGTCGGCACCAGCGGCGAAGAGGTGCGCGCAATCACGGAGTCCGTCTGCGAGCGGTTCTTTCAGGGTGAGGGGTCGCAATTCGACTATATTGCTGCAATACACCAAGATCGCGCGCATCCACATGCGCACATCGTTCTGAACCGCCGCAGCAAGGATGGCGAAATGTTCTTTCTCGGGAAGGATCACCACTTCAACTACGACGCCTTCCGGCTGGCGATGGTCGAGGCGGCGAGAGGACACGGGATCCGGCTCGAGGCGACACGGCGTCTTGACCGGGGGGTCACGACCTACCGTGCCGAGAACGACGAGGTCTACAAGGCACGTGACGAAGGCCGACCGCCCGTCGAGCGCCAGCGCACAGGCGCTGATCTCGCCGCAGCCCTGCAGACGGTGGCGCGCAATGCGCTGACCTATCGGGGGCTGGCGGTCGAGGCATCCCTGTCGAACTTCGATGACGTGGCCGAGGCACTCGAGCGGGCCAGCACCATCCTTGCCAGTGGCGGTCAGATTCAATCTGACGGAGCCATCTACATGTCCCAAGACGAAACAGCGTTCGACACGCTGATCACCGAGTTTTCTCAGAACATCCGTCAGATCGAAGCGGCGATCCACCATCCCGGGACGGGGTCTATGCGCGGGCCAACATGCGCGAGGACCAGATGGGGCGCCTCGACGACGATGCGGTGAAGACACGCCTCACCGAGGCGCTGCAGGGCACGGGCATCGATCCCGAGGCAGTCGCCGCCCGCATGCGCGAGGGTGCAGGCAATGCCACTCTCGAAAGGCAATGGTTGGCGCAGGATCTGCGCGCCATCGCCAAGGCGGGCGATCTCGATCTGGAGAAGGGCGAGGACCGCGAGGAAGCACTGGACCGACTGGAAGCCGTCCATGTCCGTTTGGGCGACACCCTGACCGATGCGCGCATCCTGCGGGCCGTCGATGACGTGGACGACACCAAGGATGTACCGGTTGCCCTGGCCGAACGGGTGACACTGCCTGAGCGCCAGAGCGCGACGGGCGAGCCCGACATCTTCGCCCCCTCCGAGCGCCGGGATTTCCAGGATCTCGTTGCCCAGTTCCGCCGGACAGACTTCGACCACCCCTTCTCGGACGACCCTTCCGTGCGCAGGGTTGGTACAATCGAGGTGGAAGAGGCCCGCGCCGCCTTCAACGCCTTCGCGCAACGGTCGCCAGATCATGCCGAACTGGCCTCGATGGCCTGGGACAAGATCACTGACAGCCGCAAGCCACAGGAATTCGCTGTCGAGGAAAAGGACCGCACCCTTCATGCCGGCGACATGGATCTGGCTTTGCGCGATCCCATGCAGCAGCTCGGGCCCATCAGCGAAGACGACCGCACCCTCGCGCGCTTCCGCGCCGAGATGCCGGATGAGGAGTTCGGGGCGGCGGTGCAGGAGGAAATCAACCGCCTGCGCGCCATGGGGGCGTCCCGCGCCTATATCAGCGAGCGTAGCCTTGAGATCGAGGATCAGGCGCGGCAGGACTATGCCGAACGGCGTTTCATGGCTGAGACAGCCCCTGATGTATTGACCTTCATGCAACGGGCAGAGGCAGAGGACGTGAAGCCGCTCACTGGGACGGATGGGCAGCGCCTCTCCGCCCAGATCGACCGCAACCTCACGCCGAACGCTGTGACTGCCCTCCGCGCAGGACACGCGGATGTGCTGGACAAGTTCACCAAGGACCCGCTGCGGCAGTTGGAACTGGCCAAGGCCTATCTAGAGAGCAGCGAGGTGACGGCCCACGGCTCGGCCATGGAGCGGGTGCTGGATGCCCTGGCCGAAGAACAGATCGAGGCACAGCGCGCCCGCCATGCCGCGGCCCATGGCGAAAAGGGGATCACCCATGGATAAGGGCAAGATCGCGGGCGGGATCCTCAGCCTGACGCTGGTTGGCCTCGCCATCGGCTACGTCGTGGCCACGGGCTACCTAACCATTCGCTATGGACTGTCGACGCAAGCCTTCGATGTCACCCTGCTCGCGCGGGAATACCGCGCCCTCGGTGCCAGCGCCCCGCGGGACTTCCTCTGGGTGAATCTGATCCTCGCAGGCTTCGGCGTTGCCGCGCTGATGCTGAGTGTCACGCTTCTCGGCGATGCCCTGACGCGCTTCGGCACGACGCATTGGCAGACCAGGGCCGAAATGAAGCGTAACGGCTTCTTCGCCAAGCCGGGTGGCGGCTTCCTTCTCGGCAAGCTCGGTCCCCCGAAATCGAAGCGCCCCTTCCTTGTCTCGAAAACCTTCCCGCATGCGCTGATCGTGGCACCCACGGGCCGAGGCAAGGGGGTGGGCTTCGTGATCCCGAACCTGCTCACCTACGCTTCCGCGCCAATATGGGCGACAAGGTGTTCCGCTTCGCGCCGACGGACTGGGACCGCCCGACCCATCGCTACAATCCGCTGGCTCGCATTGCGGCCATGACCAACGCCGACCGGCAACAGATGGAGTTGAAGCTGACCGCCAAGCTCTTCCTGCAGACCGACAACGAAAAGCTGAGCGGGCTACTGGCAGGCGGCATTGATCTCTTCGTGGCGGCTGGCCTTCTGGCTTTCGAACGCGGCGTGCCGACCATTGGCGAGATTTACCGCATCACCGCCTCGGGTGGCGACAAGCAGAAGGAATACTTCAAGCGCGCGCAGGAGGTGAAGAACACCTCGGCCAAGCTGATCTTCGAGCGCATGGCCTCGACCAACAATGACACCCTGACCTCGTACCTGTCGCTCCTGATGACCTCGGGTCTCGACACCTGGGACAACCGCGCGATCGACGCGGCCACCGCGACCTCGGACTTCTCCTTCCGGGATATCCGGCGTCGCCCCCACGCGATCTATCTCGTGGTCGAGTCCGAGATGATCCGCCCCCTTGCCCCGCTGATCCGGCTCTTCTTCTCGGATTTGATCGCCTCGCTTCAGGCGCAGGAGCCGGGCGACGACGAGCCTTGGCCCGTGATGATCATGCTCGATGAGTTCGACAGGCTCGGGAAGATGCCGATCGTCGCCGAGAGCATCAAGACGCTGCGCTCCTTCGGCGGGAACCTTGCCATCGTCACTCAGACCATCCCGGCGCTGGACGAGATCTATGGCGAGAACACGCGCCGTTCCCTGCAGGGCGGCGCGGGCGTGAAGCTCTACCTCACCCCGTCCGAGCAGAAGACCATCGAAGAGTTAAGCCAGGCCGTGGGCAAGACCACCAAGCGCGTGGTAACTCGGTCCCGCGCCGTTGGTCGCAATCCCTTTGAGGGGCGCAGCCGGCGGATGGACCTCGAAGAAGTGATCCTCGTGATCGACGCGCATATGCCGATCCGAGCACGGCGGATCAAGTACTTCGAGGACCCGGCGCTGAAGGTTCTGCATGCCGGTCAGGCGGGGAGTTTCCCTTATCCCGATGACGACGGGTTGCGCCGGGATCGGCAGATGAGTGAGACGCGGGAGACGGTGGAGAAGCTGAAGCTGGAACTGCAGGAAGTACGGGCGGCTGCCAGTGCGCAGGCGTCGGTTCCCACCTCGGTTACGAAGGCGTCCGCCGCGCCCAAACCAGAGCCTCAGGATCAGAAGCCCGAACCGTTGGCTCGAGCTCGAGGCAAAGCCGCACGATCTGCAGCGGGAGACGGTAGTTTCGGGCAGTTGTCGTTCGATCTGGCTAGGCTAGGGCTGAAGGAGGCCGACAGGATGGAGCTTTCAGCTGCAGTGCAGACGACACGAGCGATCATCGCAGAGCATGCTTGACCGGCAATAGTCACCCAACGACTTCCGAAGCAAACGAACGTCGGGCCATCACAACATGACTGTGCCTTCACTGCGGCCGAGGGTTGGAAAGTTGTCTGTGTAGGTTATGTTGACAAATGGTGGAGCCAGACGCGGATCGACGTGATTTCGACGAAGCTCTCGGCGGTCTTGTCGCATCGGCTTGCGACGCGGCGGGCGTACTTGTTGTACATGTTGAATCACCGTTCGACGAGGTTCCGCAGCTTGTAGAGAGCGCGGCCGACGGCCAGGCGCAACTTTCGGGATTTTGCGCATCGGGATTCCTGGCATCACGTTCCGCGCCTCAATGGTCTTGCGAACATTGTCAGTGTCGTAGCCACGATCCGCCACCAGAACGTAGGGCTCGGGCAGGTTGTCGCCCATGACCAAGTCGAAGCCCAGATAGTCTTACGTCTGCCCCGGTGTGATTTCCGACTTCACTGGCAGGCCTGCACCGTTGACGCGGAGGTGGATGTTGGTCGTGAGGTGGGAGATGGTCCTGAAGATGATCCAGTGAATCGTTTTCCCACCGGAAGCCCTTGAACGGCCGAAACCCTTTCGCCTTCTCCATGGTGCTTGAACCAGTGGCGCGCCATGACTCAGCCCCCTGTTGCGCCCGCTGCCTGATGGTGGGCGCAGACCACAGTACAGTCGATCACCTGGAGCGCGTCCGGGACCAGCCTGATCTCGTTCAGCGCGTCCATGATATGCTCCCAGAGCCCAGCCAGGGTCCAGCGCCTTAACTGGCGATAGACCGACGACCACTTGTTGGCAGGTCTCGCCACGGCGCTCTGCTACTGGCGATCCAGAAAAATCCCATCCAGAACAAGTCGATGGTATGAGGGTGTCTGCCCGTTCGGGATGCGGATCGCCAGGACAGAGTACTCGTGAAACGCCCATTTCTCGTCCGACATCAGTTCTGGTGCCAAGCTGGTCTCCATCGCAAATAACAGCTTCAACCGCGATCAGTGTGCGCCGTGAAACCCTTTTGTAAACACAGCCTGGCTGTGCGAACCCTTGGCCATGTCCTGCAGATCGCCGTCACTCACGGCGGCCACAGCGACACCACCGGAGCAAGTGGTGGCGACATATTCAGGGTGATGTACCCAGATCAATTCCTTGCGCATCGATGGGCGAATGCAGTCGAGTGTCGGAATCTGATCGAAGGGATTGCGCGCAAATGCGAAACAGTCCAGCCGCTCCTGGCTTCGTGCAAGAAGCCTCAGCCATTCGCAAATCAGTTGGCATAGGACTGCAAGACGCTCCCACAGCGACTTTCCATCTGGGATTGTGATGTTTCTCGGATAGGATTTAGGAGCGAATCTGTTTCGAAGTAAGGTTTCTGGAATGCTGCGTCTGATCTATGTTGCGGTTTTTGCGACCTTTTGTGTTCTATTTCTATCCAATGCCGGGCCGCTTCAGGCGCAAGAGACGGACATAGATGCCCCAGTCGCCCATAGTGGCGACAACTCAGAGGATATTGCGGAACCCGTCGACCAGACCGCTTCTGACACCGAGGTGGAAGCCGTGCCTTTCGATGGGCCGGATACCATTTCAACCGGCGCTGAGATTGCGGCAGCGACTTCTACTGTTGCGGATCCTGCAACAGGCCAGATCGGAATACCTGCAGCCCAGGTTCCAGATGTAGTCGGCTCTGGTGGTGCGTTTACTCAGAGAATCGAGATTGTCCTTCCCGAGTTCCGTGATCTGCCATTGCCGGTGGCTCTGACCTACAACTCTTCAGACATCTCACGGGCCGGTGCGGACAAGCTGGTTGCCTTCGGCTGGGGGCTGCAAGGCTTTTCGGTGATCGAGCGCAAGTCGCTGGGCGGCGGCGTGCCGACCTTTGATGACGGTCAGGACATTTATGTGCTGGACGGGCAAGAGCTTATGGCTTGCCAGGGCTCGGGCGCGACGAACCCCTGGACACGGTTTTATCCCCTGCGCTACCTGACCGACCGAGCCAGCGCCAGCTGCCTTGCGGGCGGCAATCTGACCGCGCGGGTCGAGGATTTTCGGCGGATCAACTTCGACACGACAGCCAACACATTCACCGTCACGCGACCCGACGGCGTGAAGCTGATCTACACCTCCGTCGGCGCGCTGGCAGGTGACGCGAGCGCGGCGGGGACGCCCGAGCGCGACTACGCAACCAAAGCACGCTGGCTCCTGACCCGGATCGAGGACAGTCAACCGACGCCCAACGTTGTCACCTATACCTACGCCTTTACAGCCAAGGCCGACGGCTATGCTCCGCGGCCAAGCCGGATCAACTATGCCGGCTACAGCGTCGAGTTCAGCTACCGCAACTATCCCGCCAACGCGATCCCGAAGTTCGCCACCGGCACGGCCTTGGCAGGACGGCAAACGCACCAGCTGCGCTCGATCCGGATCTATGACGGCACGACGCCGATCCGCGCCTATAGGCTCATCCATTCGACGAGCGCCCTGACCCAGACGCAGCTTTTGGCCTCGGTCACCGAATACGGTGCAAACTTTACCCTTACCGGGCCTGATATAACCGGCGGCTCGGCGCTCCCTGCGACTGAGTTCACATACTCGGTCGATCAGGTTTCATTTTTCTTGGCCACTTCTGCAAATACCCCAAGCCTCGCGGGCAAAGAGTTCCATCGCGTCGTAAATATTGTGGACCGAGATCGAAACGGTGCTGATGAACTGATGTTTTGGAGCCGACCCGTATCAGTTTCCACAGGTAACAATGGAAATATATCGATCCTCAACGGCTCTTTCTCGGCAGGCTCTTTCCGGATTGAGCGGAATCGAACACTTACGACCACTCCACCATTTATTCAGGCTTGCGAGACTGTTCTCCTGCCCAGTAGCCAGCAAACCGCAGACCATAGTCCGGCTGTGATTCTTGGCAATGATCGTGCTGGAGCGTTCTATTGTTTGATGAAGAAGTATTCGGATTCTGATAGTTCCGGGCAGTCCCTCTCATTGCACACTAGGAATATGGATCTTGATTATCCGAACGGCTTTGTTTTCCCGAATTTCGGACCCACCTATCACTCCTCATACGTTGTTGGTACGCCAGAAAGCATCGCCGGCACCACGCTTCTTGCGAACTTTGACCTCGACCCAGACTCTGAGTCTTGGCTGGGAGGTTTCTTCGTTGACTATGTCCAAGGGATCATTACTGGACCAACGCCAGTTGTTTCTTTTGCCGTCCCTTCCATTTCTTTAAACCAAAACAGCTTTATAGCTGATTTCTCAGGCGATGGTGTGGATGATTTTCTATCGCCTTCTGGTGGCTTTTGCCGGGTGCATCCGGAAGCAGGCTATGCTGCCGGATCGTTGCGCCCCCGGGCATGGATCGCTTCAGGCTGTATAAATCTTGCCCAATTTTTGGCACCTCAGCCTGGGTCCCCAAACTCGCTACTCTATGGTCCGGGTACATTTGCAGACAGTGGCCCAGCAGAATTTGTCGGATACGCAGACATAAACGGGGACGGCCTCAATGAAGTTGTTTATCACAACCACAACGGCACAGGCCATGATTCGATAACCTACTTTCAGATCGGACCAAACGGCTACCTCCCCCTCACAAGTATTTCTTTGGGAAGGAACATCTTCAACCAAAAGAATGCTGGAGGTCGATCTACGATCGTAGACATCAACAATGATGGCCTGAGTGATCTTGTTTTGCACGGTAAGCCGGGTCAGTCATCCGTTCTGGACTTACGATACAACTCTGGCCCCATGTGGATTTTCGTTAACACCGGAATTGGATTTCAGCAAGTATCAATTAATGGGTCTACTTCCGGCTTCAATGGTCTGATTGGACCGGGAGATCTGGATGGCGATGGTTTGCTGGACTTCGTCCTCGAAGGTGTGCCAAGTGGCACATTCTTACAGACAACGATAAGTCCCGGCCGAATTCTCTTTGGCAACGGTGGCATTCCGAACCGGCTGACGTCGATCAAATCGACGACCGGCGCGGTCACCACGGTCGCTTATGCGCCCTCGTCGGATTTCGGGACCAACCAGATGCCCGGCATCCAACAGGTGGTGAAGACGATCACCACAAATGACGGGCGTGGGAACAATTCGACCGTGGAGTACCGCTATGTCGGGGGCCGCTACGACTTCATCGCGCGGGCGACGCTTGGTTACAAGACGGTCACCGCCATTCTTCCGCCGGTTGCCGGAGAGACGGAAGGGCCGCAGGTTGTCACGACCTATCTGAACGACCACCTGGCCGAATACGGGCTGGTGAAGTCGCGGGTTGTGATCCAGGGGGGCGTGACGCTCAGCCGGGAGATTTTTGACTACGCGATCCAGAAGACCGGGAACGGGCCCTGGCGGGCGGATCGGACGACGGAGCGGAGTGCGACGCTCTTTGGCGCCGTACTGGTCGAAACCGCCGTGACGCGGGCCTTCGATGCCTTTGGGCAGATCGTGCGGGAGACCTCGCTCGGCTTCACCACGGACGGTGCGAACCTCGATCCGTCCGACGATGTGACCATGACCATGGGCTACAGCCCGAACCTTGCGGCTTATATCGTCGACCGCCCGACCTTCCGGCGCTTGGAGGCGGGCGTGACCCCCACCGCCACGCTGAACGACGACCTGAGCTACGCCGCCATGAGTTACGACGGCGCGGCCAGCAACACGACCGCGCCGACCATCGGCAACCTGACCAAGGTTGAGGAGTGGATCGGCACTACCGCCAGCCTGACCCTGCGCACGGCCAGTCTTCTGACCTATGACGCCTGGGGCAACGTGCTCACCGAGACCGACGCCAGGGCTGCGGCGGCAGGCAGCGGACCGACGATGACCTATACCTACGACACCGCCAAGCGCCTCTTCCGGCTGACCACGACCAACGCGCTTGGCCATGTCGAGACGGTGGCCTGGAACACGCTTTGCCAGGCGCCCGCCACGGTCACCGACCCGAACCTGCGGGTCACCACCAAGACCTACGACGCCTTCTGCCGCGAGACGCGCACCGACCTCCCCGGCGGGCAATACATGGTCACCCGCTATGTCTCCTTCGGCACCCCGACGCTGCAGCATGTCGAGCGCGAGACGAAGTCGGGATCCACCACCCCAGGGCGCGAGCTGTCAATCAGCCGCGACTACTTTGACGGTCTCGGCCGCGTCTGGGCCAAGGCCGCGCCCGGCACGACCAGCGCCATCGCGGATGCGGTCCTGCAGCTTTCCGCCTATGACGCGCGCGGCAACCTGGCCTGGACCAGCCTGCCCTTGCCCTTCTCGGCGCTCAATACCACCCCGAGTGCTGCGCAACGAACCGGCTTTACCTATGACGGGCTGAACCGCGCCCTAGACACGCTTCTGCCCGACGGCGCCAGGCGCAGCCTTGCCTACCTGACTGTCAGCCTCTCCCATTACGGCGGGCCGACCCTTGCCTACCCCGCTTCACGCGCCCAGGACGAGCACTGCTTCGACGCCCCCGCCGCAGGCACGATCTGTGGCGAGGCGGTCCAGATCACCGATGCCGCCGGCCGGTTGATCCGCTCCGACCGCAGCGACACCGCGCTTTCCGACCTTGACGCGGGCGGCGCAAGCCTCCGCTCCACCTCTTACCGCTATGACCGCAAGGGCAGCCTGACCCAGGTCACCGACCCCGGCGGCATCACCTTTGCCTACACCTACGACGTCTTCGGCAACCGGCTGACCGCCGACGACCCGGGCCTCGGGCTCTGGACGCTCACCTATGACGCGAACAACAATCTGACCAGGCAGACCGACGCCAAGGGCCAGCTGATCCGCTTCACCTACGACGCCCTGAACCGCGTCACGCTGAAGACCGTTGGCATCGGCTCGACCCGGATCGAAACCCGCTTCACCTATGACCAGTCCCGCGCGGGCTTCTACAACAAGGGGCGCGAGACCACCCAAGAGGTCTGGACCCTTGCAGGCACCACCCACAGGGTCGAACGCGACTGGCACCTGATGGGCGGCCTGGCCATCGAGCGTCACACCATCGACGGCCGCACCTATGCGCTGGAAACCAGCTTCGCCCCGAACGGCGCGCCGCTGAACCAAAAGCTCCCCGGCACGCCCGGCGCCACCACCACCGGCTGGATCGGCCCCTTCGCCTATGACGCCGCGGGCCGCATCACCGCGATGACCGGCTACATCACCTCCGTCACCTACAACGCCTGGGGCCAGCCGACCGCCGCCGCCTATGCCAATGGCGTGACCGAGGCCTATGCCTACAACCCCGCGCGCGGCTGGCTGACCTCGGTCACCGGCACGCTGCCGGGCGGCGACATGGCCTTCCGCGCGGCCTACGACCGCTCGGCCACGGGGCGCATCTTCCGCGCCGACACGCAAGCCCTGGTCGCAGGCAGCCCGACCGACCTTGGCGGCTCCTACGACTACACCTACGACTACACCGGCCGACTTCTGTCGGCCACCAACTGGCGCGGGGTCAGCGCCGTCAACCAGGTCTTCGCCTATGACCGCGCGGGCCGGATCCGGGCCAAGGGCGCGACCCTCGCCACGGCGATGGCCTATGCCTACACCGACCCGCTGAAACCCGACCACGCGCCCTCAAGCGTCACGGCCGGGGGCGTCACCACCACCTTCACCTATGACGCCAACGGCAACATGCTGACCGGCCTTGGCGGCAAGATCATGACCTACGACGGCGAGAACCGCCCGCTCTCGGTCACCCACTTG